>JAAELL010000178.1 GCA_024226735.1 bacterium
ATGCCAGGGCGACAGCATCCGCGTCCGGTTGGCGCCTGGAAACGTAGGCGAATTCGTGGATTCGGGGAGGCTTTCAGGTGCCGACCGGGCGTGGAGGATGTCGTCATGGCGCCGAATGACTTTTTCAACGGGCTGCTAGGGTTTCGTGCACGACCTGTGCGAGGTCCGGGGGAACCGAGGAGCTCTCCTCGAGCTGCGCAGCGCCAGGAGGACAGAGAAAGCCGAGTGCAGCGAGCCCGTAGGCCGCCAGGGCGACATGCCCGCGGCGTTGCTGAATGGGGATAGGCATGGCGAGAAGCCCTTTCGTGGTGTGAGGGATGAAGGCCCCACGCGCGCTGCCCGTCCTCGGGCGTTGCCGCGTTTGGTGGGGGACGGCTGCCCTGGCGCCGCTCCCTCCGCCCACCTGCCACGGGCTCGGAAAGGAGCTTGGCTCAGGTGCCGTCGATCAACTGGGCGAGCCGCGCCCGCGCGTAGTTCCAATCCCGGTGGATCGTGCGTACCGAAGCGTTCAGTGCTTTCGCCGTGTCCTCGACGGAAAGTCCTGTCAGGAACCGCAGGCTCGCCACCGCCGCGGCTCGCTCGTCTTCCGCGCCTAGCTGCTCCAACGCGAAGTCCAGCGCGAGCATCCGTTCAGGCTCCAGCTCGAGCTCGGCCTCCGCGGCCCCGAGCGTGACACGCCGAGCCGACCCGCCGCGCTTGACCCGGCCCGCCCTGCGCGCGTGATCCACGAGGACGCGGCGCATCGCCTCGGAAGCGGCGGAGTAGAAGTGCCCGCGGTCTTGCCACGACATGCGCGTGTCACCGACGAGCCGCATCCAGGCTTCGTGCAGGAGCGCGGTCGCCTGCAGCGTGTGGTGGCCGCGCTCACTGCGCATGCGTGCCACCGCGATGCCCCGCAGCTCGTCGTAGATCCGCTCGAGCAGAGCGTCACGACCAGCGGCGCCGCTGCGCAGAAGCTGCGTGATCTCGGGCCTGGGGTCGGTCATCCCATGCGATCGTACTCGAAAGGTCACTCACCGGCCGTCGCCTCACCCTCGCCGATGTCCAAACCGCGCCGGGACAGTTCGTCCCGGAGCCGCCCGAGCTCCCAGACCAGGAGCCGTTGGCTGGGCGAGGCGATCGCGAGACGCCGGTCGTCGCCGACGAAGCACATGTGGAAGAGCTCGTGCTCCGGCGTGGGCTTGAGGTCGGCCAGCGTGCGCCAGCCCTCGACGCGGACGAGGCGGACTCGCCCCGAGGCGATGCTGAACGCCATCCGGTCGCCACTCAAAGAGAACGCGGCCGGAATGGACGGGCGCCGCCGGCCCGTGCGCTGCAAGTCGCGCTCGACGGACCAGCTACCGGGCTTGAGGATGCGCACGTAGCCATGTGTGGCGACGGTCATCCACGCCCCGTCCGGCGAGAACGTCGGCATCGCGCTCCGCTCGTCCGGCACAACGTGTGCCGCGAGTTCGCCGGTGCGCGTATCCCAAACCCGCACCCCTTGACCGCCCCAACTCCCGATGGCGATCCACGTGCCGTCGGCCGAGAACGCGACCCGATCGAGCCCGCGGTGCTCACCGAGCACGCGCACCGACCCGTCGCGCGAGATCAGCAGAGCCTCGCGTCCGCGGACCACACCGATCCAGGCGCCATCCGAGCTGATGGCCGAGCGGCGGCACTCGCCCTCGACCAGCGCCGTCGGCGTGCCGATCGCGCCGCCATCGACCGGCCAACGCAACAGGCCCCCGTCGCCGCTGGTCAGCACATCGCCCGCGGGTCCGAACGAGATCGACTCGACGTGCTCGCAGGGAACGTGCACGAGCAGGGACGGACTCGCTCCCCACAGCATCCATCCGTCGCTTCCGCAGGTCGCGAGCAGGCTGCGGTCGGGGCTTTCTGCGACCTCGCGCGGCGACTTCCCTTGGTGCGCGTGGATGACGCGCAGGTAGTCGTCCTGGACCAGCTCACCGACCTGGAGCACGCCGCCACCGTCGAAGAGGATGTGCCGGTCGATTTGCTCGGTGACGATCAGTCTCGAACGCGAACGCAGCAGCTCCACTTCACCGTCGACATCCCAGAAACGCGTCGTGCCGTCCCAAGCGAGCGTCACCACCAAGTCGGAGCGCGGCATGACCACGCGAACGACTTCGCCTTCGTGTCCACGCAGGACCGCGGTCTGCTCCCACGCGGAGGTCTCCCACACGTACACGCGCTGATCGAAGCAGCCGGCGGCGAGGAGCTTCCCGTCGGGCGACCAGGTCACGGCGTGCACCTCGTCGGGGAGCGTCAGACTGGCGAGCGACTCGCCGCTTTGAACCGCGATCACCTCGACCTTTTTGCCCTCCCCAGTGGCGAAGGCGAGCGCGTCGCCGTCGGGGCGGAACGCGCTCGCGGGCGAATCGCCCCCGGTCGCGAGCACGCGAGCAAGCTCGAACGTCTCACCATCGATCAACTCCGTCGTACCGTCCCGGCGGCCGAGGGCCACTAGTCGGCCCCCCGGACCACGCGAGAGGTGCGCGGCCTCGACGAGCCTGTCGTGCAGAAGCACTGGCTCGGGACCTCTCATCGCAAAGACCTCGAGCCGACCGGGACCCGCGTTCTCCCGTCCTTCGCGCAGGACCCAGAGGCGCTCCCCATTGTGCGTGAAGCACGCCTCGTCCGGCCGCACGCCAGTCGGCGCAATGCGTGACGCCAGCGCGCCATCGGACACCGCACGTATTTCGAGGCTGTCGTCTGAACCACGGACGACCACGCGCCTGAGCGCTTGGTCGGCAGCGAGAACGCGGCTCTGTTCGGAGCCCAGTCGCCAGCTCGTCACGAATTCGAGGTCCGGCAATGTGAGCGACGTGATGGCCTCGTTGCACAGGTCCGGTCCGGACTCGATCGCCGCGGCTCGCTCGAGGAACGCGAGGCTTGTCGCGCGACGGCCGGCCCAGTTGCTGCTGCGCTCGGCGCGCGCGTTCGCGACGAGCGCGGTGCGCAGGTTCGCGCGCGTGTCGGCCAGCCGTGCACGCAGCTCGACGGTGGTCAGGACCGACCCGACGACCAGCACGACGAGGAGCAACCCGACCGCGAGACCGAGCGCGGCGACCGCGGGGCTGCGCCGACACGTGAGCAAAAGGCGCTCGAAGCGCGTCGCCGGTCTGGCCGTTATCGGCAGATGGGCGAGCCACGCGTCCAAGTCCTCGGAGAGAGCCAAAGCCGACGGGTACCGGCGCGATGGATCCTTCGCCAAGCACGCGCCGATGATGGTCGCCAGATCGCGATCGACGCCGACGGGTCGTGGCGGGTCGACGTCTTGGACGCGCCGCAGCACCTCCGCCACGTTGTTCCCGCCGAATGGAGGCTCGCCCGTCAAGAGCTCCTGCAGCACGCAGCCGAGGGACCAGACATCGGTCGCCACCGTCACGTCGGAATCGCCACGTGCCTGCTCGGGAGACATGTACGCGGGCGTGCCGCAAATGAGCCCCGTCTGCGTGATGCGCGACTGCCCCATCGGCTGGGCGATGCCGAAGTCCGAGACGTACGCCGCGCCCCGACTGTCGATGAGGATGTTGGAGGGTTTCAGGTCGCGGTGCAGTACGCCGCGCTGGTGAGCGTGATGCACGGCGCGAGCGACGTCGGAGACGACCTGCGCCCCGCGGCGCGGGCTGCCGACGACGCGCTCCACGGCTCGGTCGAGACTCGTCCCGTCGACGCGCTTCATGCTGAAGAAGTGATGACCGTCGACCTCGCCGATGTCGAAGACGGGGACGATTCCGGGATGGTCGAGCGCGGCCGCGGCTTCCGCTTCGCGTCGAAAGCGCTGCACCTCCGTCTCGGTCGCCATCCCTCCGGCGCGCAGGACTTTGAGCGCGACTTCCCGTCCGAGGCTCGGCTGGCGCGCGAGGTACACGGTCCCCGCGGCGCCGCGACCGAGCACTTCCACGAGCTCGTACTCGCCGAGCCTGCGCATCTCGCGCTCCTCCTCCCACGCACCGGCGGCGATCATGTCCTCGAACGACTCCGACCGAGCGTGCGCGGCGACAAGCGCCTCGACCTCCTTCCGGAGCTCGTCGTCGCCGGCGCAAGCCGAGGCGAGGAAGTCCGCGCGTGCGCCGGAAGGCAACTCCGATACGTCGAGGAAGAGGTCCTTGATCTTCTGTTGTCTACCCTCCGGCATACGCGAGCCCATGGTACGCCCTGTTGGCGGAACGCTGAAAAGGGACCCCCTTGGAGGGACCTGGAGAGCGGGTGGCCGGTCCCAGCTTGACCGCGTGCAATCGGCGTAAACCTGGTGCGGATCCAGGCGAACGCAAAAGCCCTCGATGCGGCGTGTCGGATCGTCGCCAACGGCGGAGATGACGCCGCGATCCAGGAGGCTCTGCTATCAGCGAAGGCTTCGGCGTGCCGATGCGCGTCACTTGGAGTGCCGAACGATCTGACCCGGCCGCTACGCGCGCTGGGGAAGCTCGGATCGCCGGAGTCCGTCCAGATGTGCTACGAGACAGGTCCGACGGGCTACGGTCTATACCGCGCGCTCGTGCAGCGTGGCTACGCGTGCGAGGTCGTTACGCCGTTGAAGACGCCTCGCAGGTCTGGCGATCGGGTCAAGACGGATCATCGTGACGCGCCCGAGCATGTTGCGGAGCGTCCCCTCCCTCAGGCGATCGCGGCACGCGCGCCGGCGGACTTTCCCGCTCGTCGCGATCGGGAGCCCCCCCGGACCGACGAGCACGACGGTACCGACCGAGAGGCCGAAGCGTTGCAGGAGAGCGCTTCGGACCGCGCCGCCGCCCGGACGCAGGGCGGGGTGGCTCAGCTCCGCAACTCGTTCGCGGTCCTGCGGGAGGAACCGGCGGCCGTCGATCTCCATCCGGTCCGACAGCCTCCCGGTGACGAACAGTTCACCTCCGTCGAGGAAGCCGAGGTCTCCCGTACGCAGGAAGGGCCCCGCGCCGGATGCGAGCAGCTGACGCGGTGCCCGTCACCGTCCCAGATCGTGCGTGGGGGTATGCTCGCGCCCGTGTGCATGCTGACGAGCAGAGTCGCCTCGGCCAAGCCGTAGCCCGGACACATCGCTTCGGCCCGGAAGCCGTGGGGAGCGAAAGAGCGTTGGAAGCGCTCGAGCGTATCCAGCCGGATCGGTTCGGAGGCGTTGTAGGCCTTTTTCCAGGAGCGGAGGTCGAGACCCGTCCGCTCTTCGGGCGTGGTCCGGGACACGCACAGCTCGTAGATGAAGTTGGGCCCCCCACTGAAGTGGGCCTCGAAACGGGTGATGGCGCGGAGCCAACGGATCGGTTTCTGGAACACGGCGTTCGGCGGCAGAAGGATCGTGCGCGATCCCGCGACGGACAAGTGCCCAAGTGCCGCTTCAGCGCTTCCGATGCGACACAGCCGTACGATGGGAAAGCACGGCGCTACGCAGTAGGGCTCATGGTCGGTTTGGTTGCATGTGTTCTCATTGAGCGAAACGCATGCTGCGCGCACAGCCACACGAAGCTCCTTGGCCCCCGTGCGTCCTGCCTTCGCATGTGTCAAATCGAGGTGACTCGCAATGAACGCACGGAGTGTCAGGCGCTGGCTCAGCCTTACGACGTTGCCCGTGTCGGCCGTCGCAGCGATGACGGTTGGCATGCCGCAAGCTGGCCTTGCACAGGGGGATCCGGGGCCACCGGGCGCACCCCACGCGTGGACCCTGTCATCGGATTTCGCCCTTCATCCGAATCAAGCCAACCCCAATCCGGATTCCTTCGGCAACGACGACGTCTGGTACTTCATGGGGAGCAGCACCCTCGTGCACGACCCGGCGACGTACGTGCTGTTGTCCGACTTCGTGACGGACGCTCTGTGTGTCCCCGGGATTCAGCAGTGGCACGATCCTCTCCAGTGTCCCGGGCCGTGCCTGGGCTGCCTGCCGACGGTCGGCATCAACGCGACGGGACTCTTCCAGCGGGTGATGGGAATCCGTTGGCCGGCGAATACCGTGCGCCTGCATCCGATGCCATCGCAGCTGGCGATCGTCGGATGGCGAAGCCCGGTCGGTGGCACGGTCGCAGTCGAGGGGAGATTCGCTGACATGGACCTGAACTGCGGAGACGGAGTCGATTGGTCCATGGACCACGGCGCCCTGAGCCTGGCAGAGGGATCCATCACGCAGGGAGGGTCCCAGCTCTTCTCGCTCCCCGAGATCACGTTGAATCAAGGCGAGTTCCTGTACTTCATCGTGGGTCCCAGAAACAACTTCGGTTGCGACTCGACCGCCCTGGAGCTGACCATCACGTTGTCCGAGCCCGGGTGCGACTCGGCCGTGGGCGAGCCCTACTGTTTCGGGAACGAAGTGCTTTGCCCTTGCGGCAACGGTCCCTTCCCGTGCGCTGGCTGCGCCAACTCCACCGGGCAAGGTGTCACCTTGACCGCTCTCGGATCTGCGAGCATCGCACTGGACGATCTCGTGATGACGGCCGCATCGGTGCCGCCGAATCAGTTCGGTATCTTCTTCATGGGAAGTGCTACGTCGACCGTTCCGTTCGGGAGCGGCCTGCGCTGCGTGGGTTCGGGCGGGACCGGCTTCTTCCGGTTTCCGATCCAGTTCTCAGGACCGTTGGGGAGCATGTCGATGGGCCCGGGAGTGGTCGATCTCTCGCACGCGGGCTTTCCACCAGCTGGCCGAATCGTGTCCGGGGACACCTGGTACTTCCAGGCTTGGTACAGGGACCCCAGTGGTCCGTGCGGCGGCGCCACGAACTTCTCGAACGGACTCGCCGTCCAGTTCACCCCGTAGGCGCGCGACGACTCCCGGATCGCTCGGGTGTTGGTGCATGGCTCGAGGGAGCCTGGCGGAGCCGCGCATCGGTGACGCTCGATCGTGCGCTCCGCGCGGGCGAAGTGGTTGAGGCCGCTCTTCTTCGCGTCGGCGATCCACTGCATGAGCATGCCGCGCGCTGCGTTGATTTGCCGGCGGTCCGAGGATCTTGAGAGCGATCGAACACCAGCCGCACGTGCGGGATCTTGGGGCCGCCTCGCCTTGGCAGGAGAGCGCGCAACGCCGAAACCGCCTTCGACCGACCAGGATCGTTCCGTTCCCCTCGGCGTGGAGGACCCCGCCCGGTAAGGTCCTACACGATGAACTCGCCCGACTCCCAGCGACTCGTACCGCTCGACTGGATGCGCGGGCTGGTCATGATGTTCATGGCGCTCGACCACGTGTCGGCGATCTTCAACCTGGACCGCGTGTCCGAGGATTCGTACGCCTCCGGGGCCGCGGGGGCTGCGCTGTTCACGGAGTCTGGGGCTTCGTTCGACTTCTTCACGCGCTGGATCACACACCTGTGTGCGCCGACCTTCGTGTTCCTCGCCGGCACGGCTCTGGCGTTGTCGGTGGCGAAACGGCTCGAGCGCGGTGACTCCCCCTGGGCGATTGACCGGCACCTGCTCGCGCGTGGGGTGATCCTCATCGCCCTGGAGGCCTGGATGTCGCTCGGCGGGCTCTTTCCCGTGCTCGAGGTGCTCTACGCGATCGGCGCGTCGCTCCTGTGCATGGTCCTGCTGCGTCGGCTTCCGAGCTGGGCACTCGTAGGGCTCGCCCTCCTCTGGATGGGCGCGGGCGAGTGGATCACCGGGGCGGCCGGGCTTCAGCCCGAGCCGGTGCCCGGGGGCTTTCCCCTCGTGTCGGCCTGGAGCGGGCTGGTTCTCGTTCCGGGGCTCGTACACACGCCGGTCGTCCTGCCCGCGTTCCTCTGGATGCCGCAGACGGATGTGTTCATCAGCATCTATCCGTTCCTCCCCTGGCTCGTGATCATGATGCTGGGGTGGGCGTTCGGTCGGTGGCTCGTGGCACGGCGGGAGAGCGAGGACCTCGCACGCAGCGCATCGAGGTTGCTCGCTGTCTCAGGGGCGGGCGCCCTCGGCCTGTTCCTGGTGCAGCGCATCGTCGACGGGTACGGGAACTTCTGGCTCCCGCGTGGGAGCGACTTCGCCCTGCGCTGGCTGCAAGTGAGCAAATACCCGCCGAGTCTGGCGTTCTACGGGCTTGAGCTGGGACTCATGGCGCTCGTCCTGAGCGGCTTTTTCCGGTGGCAGCGTCCGGAGGTGAATCGCAACGGGCCCCTGCTGGTGTTCGGGCAGGTCGCCCTCTTCTTCTTCGTCATTCACATCCACCTGATGATGCTCGTCCGTGTCCTCGGCTTCGGACTCGATGAGGAGAAACCGTTCCAGGTAACGGGCACGTGGGTGGGCACGGTGATCGCACTCGTCGTGCTGTATCCGATCTGTCGCCGGTATCGCAGCATCAAGCAGACGCGGCCGGCCGGTGTCCTGCGGTTCTTCTAGGCGCTACGACTCAGAACACGCAGGGCGTTCGTCGCGGCCAAGTGGAATACCGGACTTCAGGTGTCTTGCTGGTGGTTGAGCGCGACGCTCATGGGGTTGGGGTCTGGGGAAGGGGTTCTCCCCAGCGGGGAGCCGCGCGAAGCCAGCCCTCGAGCTGGCTGAAGCGTAGCGCGGCGTTCCGGGGCAGAGCCCCGGGAGGAGAGGGGGTGCGGGGGAGGAGACTTCCCAGTAACATCAGGTCTTCGCTGGGACCAGTTCGAGTCCTAAGCTCTTCGCCATTCGGGTGATAGAGCGGAGGATACGATCGCGAATGTTTGCATCACACCACTAGGACCATGCAGAACTTCAAAACGATTGTAACGACCTGCTTGGTGCTCTGCACCATCATCGGTGGCGCGGTCTACGCCATCCGCTCCGGCACGGTGAACGCCCGCGCAGCAGTCGCACAAGGCCAAGATCCTCCCCCTCTGTCGAGCCTTGACAGCACCCTGTGGATGGCGGGGAAGCACCGGCCGGAGATCGTATATCCCGGCGATGTTGACGGCTCTTTTTCCTACTCGATCGGTGACCAAGAGGTCTCATGCGTCTGGGCTTGGACACCGCCTGGGACAACGGGTATTGCGGTCACTACAGACTATGCCACGGTCTACCGGCCGACAGCGATCATTGGCATCGGAACGCAATCGATCTGCGTTGCTGGCATTGGCGCCGGTGACGCGACGATCATCGAGCAGTGGGGCTTCGGAACGCCGACCACGAACACCCTCATGGACGCGCAGGGGAATACCGTCTACACCATTGTTCCACCTCCGGTCATGTCTAAGACCGTGGTCCTCCTGGATCGTGATGGTGTCGAGGGGACAATCAGTGCGCTGCTGCCGAATCTCGGAGCATCGGGCGCAGTGCTGGCACACTTCTTTGGATCGAGGAACCTCTACTCGATCGACTTGACTACGAAGGTGGCAACGCTTGCGATCGCGGGAACGGAGATTGCTCTAGCTGCGCACTTTGATCGGTACTGGGTCAAGGACCACCCGACCAAGGGCTATCTGTACTTCATGCACGACAGCGAGTTCGGCTTCTTCACTGTTGTCGAGGACGCAGCAAGCGATGGTGTGATCGGGGGTGCCACCGCGCTGCAGGGGACCGATCTTACCGACCTCGGCTTCTCTGGCGGTACGCCGGTTCTGGCGGCAGAGTGGTAGAGGGGGCCGCGGCGCCCCTTGTTGTGGCGCCGTGACCGCGATGACGATAGCACGGCCCCCGCGATCCGGTGTCCGAATCACGGGGCCGTACGGGAGAGAGGTTGGTCTAGTCGCCGCCAACGGAGTCGCATTCGTTGATCGCGGCGTCAAGTTCCTTCAGGAAGCGATCGACGAAGTCCTTGTCGGATTCGCCTGGGTTCCGGTCCATGCACACCTCGACCTCTTCGCCGCTGCACTCGAACGTGGCGCAGAGTCGGTCGCCAACCGTGCGTGTGGCAAGCTCGGCCCGCACGTCGGCTTTGAATCGAGCGACGAAAGCCGCCTGTGATTCGCCCGGGTTCTGGGTCCTACATAGCTCGCCAGGTTGCTAGTGGTGTGAGTCGAAAGTTCGGCGCATTTGTCCGAGCCGCTTTCGTGTGGGGGCAAGGCGCCGGGTTCTG
>JAAELL010000179.1 GCA_024226735.1 bacterium
CGAGCCGCGGAGATTCGGGGCGTCGTCGAAGCCGCCTTGCCATCACGCGCCGCGGCGACTCGCGAGCGCAAGCACCGCTCCGTTGCCGACTTGGACGTCTTTCGCGAGGCACGCAACGTCGCGGCTTCGATGCGCGCCTGCTTCGATTCGTGTGCTCCGAGTTGGACGCGATCGGCCGGATGATCGGCGGATGGCGCAAGGCCGGGCGGCGGCGCGGGCGCGCCGGCGCCGTATCAGCAGGAACAGGGGCCGGGACCCCGAGGCCGACAATCGCGTCGTGCGTGGCGGCTCGTTCAGGAACAACGCCAGGAACTGCCGCTCCGCCTACCGCAACAGGAGGCACCCGTCGGACGCGAACGACAACGTCGGGTTCCGCGTCGCCCTCCCCGCCCGAGAGGGGATGACACCGGTGCGCGAGCGGTGCGCCGCTCAATGGACCGGCACCTCCCGAGCAGGTCCCGCCCCGAGGCGCCGCTGCGGCGCCGACCCTCGGCCTCCTGGTTCCGGTAGCGGGCATCGATCTCGCGAGAGTCCCAGGAGGCCTCCTTTCTGATGTGGACCGTCCGCAACCTATTTCCACACCTGGTCGATCCGGAGTACCTCGACGAATGCGCCCGTCTCACGTCGCGCGGCAAGCGTCGGCGCCCCGAGGTCGCCGACCTTCTCTTTCGTCGCGAGACAGTTCTGGAGGATGTCAGGAGCCGGTTGCGTTCGGGCACTTGGTCGCACTCGCCGTTTCAGGTCCTCTTCATCCGCGATCCGAAGCCGCGGCTGATCGCCAAGGCCCGGATCGAGGACCGGATCGTGCACGCTGCGTTGGTGCGGCTGATGGAGCCGGTCTGGATGAGGTCGGCGACCCACGACGATTTCGCCTGTCGCCCGGGCTTCGGAACGCACCGAGCCCGGATGCGGCTTCTGCAGCTCGTGCGCCGGCACCGCTTCTTCTTGCACCTCGACGTCAGGAGCTACTTTCCGAGCGTCGATCTCAGGCTTCTCCGTGCGCTCGTCGCCACGCGAGTTCGCGACGAGCGGTTCCTGGGCGTGCTGGACGAAGTGCTCGATCGTGGTGCGCCCCTGTACTCGATTCCGCGCTACCGGGCTTTCGCTCGACTGGGTGACGATTGGCCGCCCGAGGGTTGCGGCCTTCCGATCGGCGCGTCGACGAGCCAGTTTCTGGCGGCTCACGTCTACCTCTTGGCTCTCGATCATCGGATCAAGCGTGACTGGCACGTGCCGGGGTACGTGCGCTATGTCGACGACCTGTTCTTGTTCGACGACTCGAGGCGCAGGCTCGCCCGTATCCGGGATGAGCTGGCGGCGTGGCTCTGGGCGGAGAGGCGGTTGAAGCTCAAGGTGCCCGGGGCGCGCGTTCGCTCGAGTCACGGGCATCTCGCTGCTCTGGGTTGCCGGATCAGTCGCGGAGGAATCGAGCCGCACTCTCGACGCATTCGCGCGCTCGGCGCGACCGTCGCGAGGGAGTGCCGGCGAGAGCGGCACGGTGGGCCGCCGGTCGATTTGGAGGGTTCGATCGAGGCGCGGATGGGGGAGTTGCTGTTCGGGTGAGCTGGCGGGTTTCGCCGGAGTGGACGTATCGTTCGGCGGATGGGACTACGGAGTGCCGTGTACTCGGCGGATCGGCGGCGAAATCGAGCGATTCAGGGGGACGCAAAGGCGAATAGGCGTCACAGACCGGCGGGTTGCCGGGTGGGACCGGCCCAGGGCGGCGAGATTCGCCACCGGACCGGGACGATCGTTGACGGGCTCGCGTGACGCGGCTCACTGTTCTCGCGCCGTCAGACGGCATGTCGCCGAAAGGCGGCGAGCGTTGCGGTGGCTCGCCGTCCTGCTCACATACTCAAAGATCGAACATCAATGCTCAGCGGGGAGGGCGACGCGGAACCCGACGTAGTCGTTCGCGACCGACGGGAGCCTCCAGTCGCGGTAGGCGGAGCGGCAGTTCCTGGCGAAGTTCCAGAACGAGCCGCCACGCACGACGCGATAGTCGGCCACGCTCGTCTCATGGAATGGATCTCTGACCCGGCCTTCTCGGTACTCGCGGTACCAGGCATCCCGGCACCACTCTCGGACGTTTCCGTGCACGTCATAGAGCCCCCAATCGTTCGGCTTCTTGCGAGCGACAGGATGCGTCGTGTTCTCAGCGTTGCCGTCGAACCACGCGTACTCGCCTAGGCGTTTCTCCTTGTCGCCGAAACACCACCTCCCGAGGTTTCCGGCTCGGCACGCGATCTCCCACTGAGCGTCGGTCGGGAGGGAGCCGAGCCAATCCTCGTAGCGCTCGAAATGCTCCGGGCCGTCCACGACCCGCGCGAGCCATCGCGCGAACGTCATCGCTTCGAACCAAGTAACCTCCGCCGCCGGATGGTCTCCGTTCCTCGAGTCCTCCGGCGAGCCGCGGTCCGAGTAGAGCTGCGCAAAGAGCGCCTTCGTGACGGGGACGACACCGATGCGGAACGGCCCCGTCAGCTCGACCTCGTGCCGGGGGTGCTCGTCGTCGTTGCCGTATTCGTCGGGGCTTCCCACCGTATAGACGCCCGCTTCGATTCGGCGCCACAGCTCCTTCGTCCCGTCGATCGTCTCGACGTGATGGAATGCAGCGGTGTCGACGGGCAGCGTGTCATCGAAGAAGTGCCGGCGCGCGTCCCGCGCGAGCACCGTGCACTCGGGCCGGCGCTCAGCCTCCCGCAGGGCCTCGTAGTAGAAGTAGAGGTCATTGCCGTTGCGTGACTCAGACGCCATGCGAGCGAGGAGACGCACGCCGTCCTGGGGGTACGTCATACGGTCGATGAGGCCGAGGATCACCTTGCCGCGCTCGAGGACGTTGCCTTCCTGGAGCCCGAGCATGCGCTCGGCCGTCGCCGTGCCGACGCCGTCCGCCGTCGCGAGAGCTGCGCGCGCGAGGCTGGGGCGTACCTCCTCCAGCGCGGTGATCAGCGCATCGGAGTCCTTGACCGAGCCAGCGAGGAGCGCGAACGGCTCGGCCCACCGACCCTCGTCCCCCTCGATCTGTCGAGCCTCGTCGAGGATGGGTTCGAGGCCATCGCGGGCGACGCGGCGCGCGAGTTGTTCCGCAGTGAGGGCCTCGCGGAAGCTCTTGTGCAAGAACCTCCAGGGCCCGTCGGGACCGGCGACGTAGGGTCCGATCACGCTAGTCTGATGCGCGAGTGCGTCCAAGAAGCGCGAAGCGTTCGGTCCCCAGTCGCCTAGGCTCGCCAACTCCGCGTACGTTGGATCCTTGGATCCCTTGACCCGCTTCTGGAGGTCTTCTTTGGTCGTCTGCAGCATGTCGTCCACGGTCGTCCCGTGCGCAAGGTTGCGAAGCGTGTCGCGGACGCTGACATCTGTGAAGGGCGTCTCGGGGTCGGGGGTCGGCTTGTGTCCGCCTCGCAGCAGCAGGGTCAGGATTCGATCGAACAACTCGCTGCGACGTTCGACAGGCTTGGCCTCGTCGTTGTCTTTGCTGTGACCGGCGAGCAGCGCGTAGAGTGTGACGTGGAGTGGATTGCCTGCGAGCTCGCGCAGGCTCTGCACGCGTGAGAGGTCGTCGGCAAGAGCTTCGGCGCGCTCGCGATCCTCTTCGCCGTCCTCGCGCAACGGCAACCAGTGCGCCAGGAGCTCGACGCGTTCTCTGTGGCCGAGGGGTTGGAGGTCGACTTCGAGGAAGTCGGCCGACGGCGGTCGATACCCGATCTTACGGGTGGTAACAATCACTTGGGCCTGTGGGTAGCCCCGAGCCAGTGCGCGCAGCCATCCGTGAACTTCGTCTATTCGGCCGGCGGGAACTTCGTCGAGCCCGTCGAGTAGCAGGAGCAGGCGACCGGAGCTCGATTCGGCCGTGAGGAACCGACTCCACGTCTCCTTGTCCGGCTCTGGGGCCAGGAGGCCCCGGCTCTCTGCTTCGAGGTCGGGTTTGCCGTTGTTGCGAAAAAGCTGGGCGAGCGATGCGAAAACCGGTGTCCAACACCCGACCTCGCCGCTGCCGCATTCCCATGCGAAGTGCCGCACTAGCGTCGACTTGCCCGCCCCGGGGTCGCCGCGCAGCAGCCACCGCCCAGTCACCCCGAGGTCGCCGCCACGCTCCAGCACGAGGAGCTCGGCCAGCCCGATGGAGCCGACGCGCGACTTGGATTCGCTGGTTCGCCGCGCCCGTTCGTGCTCGGCCAGTTGGAGCTCCACGTAGACGTGCTCGACCCGCTGGTTGCGGCCCGAGCTCACGGCGAGGGGGATCAGGGCGTCGTGCTCGCCCTTCAACGCGGCGAGATAGCGGGTGCGGAGCTCGGCGAGAGCTTTGGGGTCTTCCTCGGTCGTGCGCGGCTCGTTTCCGGCATCGGGCGTTGAGCCCGGGAGGAGCGTGTTACCGTCCTTGCCCTCTTCCGCGGGCCCTTCTGTAGAGGACGCCGAAGGCGGCGTTGCGAGATACCGAAGGACACGCTCGAGCTGGTGGAACTCTCCTGAGTCTCCAATCTCGATCGCGTCGATCCCAAAGCCTGACAGCTTGCGTTGTTGGCGCGCGGTCAGTCCGAAACCCAGCAGGACGTGCCTCGCGGCACCGGAGCGCTCCTCCTGGTAGCGCCATCGCTCCAGCGCGTAGATTAGCTCTGGATCGCCGAGAGAGGTTCCCAAGAAGAGGAGGTTGCGTTGGGCGATGAAGTGCCCGAGGACCCCCTCGTAGCCAGCCGTGCCATGGCGAAGATTGGCGAACTGCTCGGCCGTGAGGACGCACGTATCAGGGCGCTTCGCGGTCCCATGGACATGGAACACGAACGCTGGATCGTTGGATCGCAGGCCGGCGTAGCCATCGCGCGGGGTCGAGACGTGCGGGGCTGCTCGTGTCTTGCGCGCGAGCGCGTCCGCGAGCCACGGGTCGAAGTTCGTGGTGACGAACTGGTCGACGGGGAGGTCGACAAGGAGGTCGTAGACTGGCGGCGGCTTGCAGAGCGGAGCGCGGAAAATCGCCTCGATCCGAGTCGCAACTCGCGCGGAGCCAAGCTCTCGAGCGATCTCGTCGGCCGCCTCGAGGAGCTTGTCTCGGTCGAGTAGGTCGCACTTGATCTCGGCCCGAGCCGGGTCAGAAACCTCTTCGAGGAGGATTTGCAGAAGGCCCATCCAATTGGGGAGGCTCTTCTCGGGAACGGGCGGTGGGGCGATCGACAATCCAGCGCCAACCCACGGTAGGACCTGGTTGCGGCCCTCGTGCAGCCAGCTTCTCAGTTGTGCAAGGCGTCGCTGGAGCTTGGGGTCGAGTTCTTCGTTGATCACGGCCTCTCGTTCCGCTGGACGCCTGTCCTTGCGTGGCGCGGATTGTGAATGGGTCTGACCACCCTGGCAAGGGCCGCCGGCGGGGTTACATTGCAGCTTCCTGCGGGCTGTGCTGACGGACGAGCCCGTGGTGTCCGAGAACTCCGCCGAGCGCAAGTCGGGGAAGGAGAAGGTGATGGGGGCGAAGTTGGCCTGCGTTGACGGCCGAGCGAATACACGCCTCGCCCAGAGCACCGTCGCAGTTCGGCGGTCGATCGCGAGCTCAGGCTGCGCGATGGTAGAAGCGAAGAAGGCCGCCGAGGCGCTCGCGGGCGACGACTTCGCCTGTGCTGCTGGTTTCGTCGGGGTCGATCAACAGATCGAGGACGTGGTGTAGGTGGCTCTCGCCAAACAGGATCACGCGGCGCCTGCGGCCTCGAGCACGATCCGAAAGCGCAGCGAGAACTTGCTGTCGCGGTCGCAGATGCCGAAGCGTTTGCCGCGGAGGAAGTCGGGTGTCGCTTCGGCTGCGCGGCCCATGAGGAGATCGTTCGGGTTGGCTGAGGACGTCAGACACCCGCAGTGTGGCGTCCTCACCTCGCCCATCAATCCTTGGTCCCTGAACGGCCTCGGTTCGCCTCGAATCACGCTGTACCGCCCGACTACGCTCGACCCGCACCCACTAAACTTGCAGGAGAGCCTAATGTAGTTCGAATGAAGAACCGCACGAGTCACGTCACGGCACTGCTCCTGGTGTTGAGCGGGATTCTCATCGGATGTGGAGGGGACACCGGTGCCGGCGCACCGGTGGCGCACGTCCGGGATGTCCTCGAGCTGGCGACAAGCGACCCCGCGGGCCTGATCGCCCAGTTGGAGGAGCGGCGAGGGGAGCTTCGCGCTGCCAATGATCCGCTCGACGCGCTCTACTTCGAGATCGCCGTGGGCGAGGCGTACTTGGCACTGGGGGACGTGGAGAAAGCGGAGCAGACAGTGGAGCAAGCCCTCGCCGCTTCTCCGGTGGCGGACGACGCAGTGCTGCAGGCGCGTGCGCAGGTCACGCTGGCCACTGTGCTGCGCGACCGCGGCGAGCTCGACGAGGCCAGCCGACGTCTGTCCCAGGCTCTCGCGACCATCGAGCGCGTTGTCCCCGACGAGCTCAGCCTCTTGGGGGTCGCTGCCAACCGCCTCGCGACAACGGAGGCATTCCGCGGCGAGAATGTGGAGGCCATGCTCTGGTTCCAGCGAGCCGAGGATGCGTTCCGGCGTGCAGGCAACACTGCCGACCGCACGCGAGTGATCAGCAACCTCGGGATCCTGCACGGGGCACTTGGGAACCACGAGGAGGCCATCGCGGCGAATCGCGAGGTCCTGCCCTACATGGAGGAGAACGAAGATTGGCGCGGCCAGGTTGTGACGCTTCAGGCGATCGCCACGTCGCTACTGAAGCTCGGGACACCCGAGGAGGCCATGACTCCGGCGGAGAGCGCGCTGGAGCTCGCGACCGAGGCGGGGTTGAGCCCGCTTCGCGCGAACGTGCTAGCGACGCTCGCGTACGTCTACTACGAGCTCGGGCGTGAGGGCGATGCCCGCGACTCGGCCGAAGAGTCCCTCGAGTTGGCGCGTGAGCTGAGCCTCCCCGCGATCGAAACTTCCGCGCTCTCGCTCTTCGCCTACCTCGAGGCGAAGGACCCCGATGCCGCGATCGAGCAGGTCCTGGCGAGTCTCCAGGTGATCGAGCGCTCGGGCGAGCTGCACATGATCGCCGACACCTGGGCGCATCTCGCGGATCTCTACGTCGAGGCCGGCGACCACGAGGCGGCGCTCGATGCCGAGCGTCGCTACATGGACTATGCGGAACAGCTCAAGGGCAAGGAGACGCTGCGCGAGGTCGCGCGCCTGAACGCCGAGTTCGACGCACGCGAACGCGAGCGGACCATCGCCCTGCTCGAGCAGCGCGAGCGCGCCAATGCCCTGGAGCTCTCGCGCGAGCGCGACCTGCGCGCCGGTCTCATTATTGTCCTCGCTCTCGTCGTCCTCGTCAGCGTCCTCGTCGTGAACCGCGCGCGCCTCAAGGCCAGCCAGCGGCTGATGGCCGATAGCGTGGCGCGGGAGAAGCAGGTGAGCGAGCAGTTGCGGGAGATCGACCGCCTGAAGGATCAGTTCCTGGGGACCACGTCCCACGAGCTGAAGTTGCCCCTCTTCGGCATAACGGGTCTGGCGAACTCGCTGCTGCGGCAGGCAGGTGACCGGCTGCCGGAGGACGCCACGGTCGACCTGGAGATGATCTGCCGGACCGGTGCGAGGCTGGGCGCAATGGTCGACGACATTCTGGACCTGTCGCGCCTGCGTCGCGGGTACCCGGGTTTCGAGCTCGCACCTGTTGATTTACGTGTGCTCGTCGACATTGTCTTGACGCTTTCGAGACCGCTCGTTGAGAACCGCCCGGTCGAGCTCGTCAACGCGGTCAGCGAGGGCTTCCCGTCTACCCTCGCAGCGGGTGACCGCGTGCAGCAGATCCTGACCAACTTGGTCGGTAACGCGGTGCGCTTCACGCCCGAGGGCCACGTTCGGGTCAGCGCGGAAGTCGTTGAAGGGCGCGTCGTCGTGCATGTCGAAGACGACGGCTTGGGGATCCACGCAGACCGGCTCAGCAAAGTCTTCGAGTCATTCGAGAGCCAAGAGCCCGACGGATCGCAGCGCGAAGGGCGCGGCCTCGGTCTCGCGATCAGCAAGTACCTGGTGGAGATGCACGGTGGCGAGATCTGGGTCGAGTCGGAGGTGGGCGCGGGCTCGAGGTTCTCGTTCTCGCTCCAGCTCGCAGAGGACGTGGAGGGCAGCTCCCCCTTACCAGCTTCGCGAGGTCCTCGGAAGCCGCTCCGCGGCCCCGAGATGCCCGCGGAGGGCGCTGTCGCCGAGCTGCCGGTGGAGGATGTGCCCACGATTCTGGTGGTCGACGACGATGAGGTCGTATGCCGCGTCCTCGAGCGCGATCTGTCCGAAGCGGGCTACCACATCGAGTTCGCCATGGACGGCTTCGAGGCCACCGCGCGCACTTCTTGGAGCGGCATCGACCTCGTACTGCTAGACCTGGTGATGCCTCGGATGTCGGGCTACGAGGCCTGCCGGCGTATCCGCGAGCAGAAGACGATCGAGGAGCTCCCCGTGTTGCTCCTGTCGGGCAAGGGCAGCGAGCAGGACCACGTGGCCGGCTTCGGCGTCGGTGCCAACGACTTTCTTGACAAGCCGATTCACCGCGAAGAGCTCCTCGCGCGTGTCGGCACGCACCTGCGCCTCCTCGACGCCCACCGCAGCCGCGCGGCCGAGGTCAAAGTCCTGCGCGGCTTGCTGCCGATCTGCTCGTTCTGCAAGAGCATCCGCGACAAGCGCGGCAGCTGGTATCAGATCGAGGAGTACATTCTCCGCAACTCCGAGGCGGACTTCTCGCACGGGATCTGCCCACTGTGCCTGGAGAAAAACTACCCGGACACCGCGAGGTAGCAGGCGGAGGACTGGGGGACGTGGAGCGGTCGGGTGGCGTCAGCAGCGAGTCGATCTGATTCCGCGGTCAGTACAGACTGATCCAATCGATCTCGAGATGGAATTCTCCAAAGACCGACTGTCCGCCGAAGGGGTTGTTGCGCGCGTCGATGTTGATGCCGCTCAGGTCGCTCGCCGACCAGTCGACGCTCTTACCGTAGCCGATCTGCTTCAAGGAGCGGAAGGGGACCTCGACGATCTGCCAGTCCTCGCTGACCTGTAACGACGTGCTGAATACGTTGAAGCAGATCGAAGAGTCCGGGCAGGACCGTGCAGCCCTCCGCGTTGATGACGGCGACGCCCGCGGGCAGAGGCGTGCCGGCCGGTTCCTCCGCGAGGACATGCTCGCCCGCGATCCACAGCTGGCCCAGCGGGCGGCCGAGTCCCTTCTCCGAGTCGAACAGGATGCCACCCTCGACGATAAGAGTCGGGTCGGTCTGCTGGCTGGCCGAGACCGAGAGGAGGGGCACTTGCGCCGCACATCCAAGAGAGGATCTGGCCCTTCCCGGCTGGGTCCTTCTTCTCGTGGCCGGGAGCGCGGGTGGGATCCTCGGCCCGGGGCGTTCTGCCCGTCGTGTCGTCGACCCCGGCCAGCAGGGCCCGCTCCAGGTGCTGCGCTCGACCGCCTCAGCGCAGCTCGATCGTGATCTCACCCGACGCGAGACGCACGACCGCGTTCTTCACCTGCGCGCTGGCTCCGGGGAGTTCGAAGGAGACGTCCGGCAGCACCTCAGCCGTGAGTCGCGCGACGCCAAGCGCCTGTGCGAGCTGCTCCTCGGTGATCGAGCCGGAGAGCCGGAAGTGGATGACGCTCTGCTTGGCGTCGTGCAGCAACGGCACGGCTCGCGTCTGGCGTACCTCACCGGTCGAGCCGAAGTTCGCAGCCACCGGGACTTGCCCGTAGATCGTGCGGTCCTCGTCGACGCGCGTGATCCCGAAGGGGGTGAAGGCGAAGCCGACCCCACCTCCAGACCAGCCCGAGTAGTCCATGGTCAAGAGCGTGCCCTCCCCGTGCAGGATGCTCTCCACGGTCTCGAGCGCGATGCGCCGACCGGCCTCCTGCAGCTTTGTCTTCTGGACCACGATCGCCTCGTAGCCGGGTCTGGCTATCACTTCACTGAAGGCAGCGTCGAGATCCTCCTGGCTGGGCACCAGCGCCTCCTCGACCAAGCTCGTCAGCGTGGTCCCTGGCGCCATCATGCGCTCCTTCCACTCGGGGTAGATCACGTCGAGCATCCCGCCGATCGCCATCCCCGACCAGTACAGCCGAAAGCGCACGGGCGCGGTGCCGTAGGGGTCGTTGTTCACGATGCGCTCGCCCGTGAGGTAGCCGCGCATGGACTCGATGAGCGCCTCGCGCTGGAAGGCCATGTCGTCGTAGCCATGGAAGCCCCGCACCCACGCCATGGACGGTGACGGTTCACGCCCCTCGACCACCTGGGCAAGCCTCCACTCGGTGTACTTTGCAAGTCCCTCGTTGAACTCTGTTCCGTCCTCGTAGCCGATCGCCTGCCCATCGAGCTCGGCGCGACGGTGCTTGCGGATGGCGAGCCACCTCAAGGCCGCCATCCAGACAGCCTCCTCGTTCGCGGCGGTCAACGCCTCGGCGAGCGCGTCGGCCTCGAGAGCGAAGCCGGTGTTGTTCGTCACGGACAGAGCGGGGTAGGTCAAGAGCGCGCTCTCGTTGCCGGCCTTGCCTGAGCCCCACTGAAACTGCTGCACGTGGAAGGCCTCGTGCAGGATCATTCCCATCTGGTCGTAGGGATTGGCCGCGAGCATGGAGTATCCGAGAGCATCCTCCTTCTCGACCGCGGGACGGTCGCTCAGGCCCCACATGAGCAGGTTCTGGCGCAGGTTGGACAGGGTATCGGCCACCACCAGGGTCTCGATCCCGCCCACGTCCGTGGATGTATTCTGCCCATCCGCCCGGAACAACGTCTCTCCGTTGCGCAGCGAGATCTTCCAGCCGGGAAAGGAGAGCGGGCCCGCGTAGGGCTCGAAGCCCTCAGGGGGGGTCGGATGGTTGACCAGGATCTCCTGCTCGCCGGGGAAGTAAAAGAGCAACGGCGTGTCGCCGACGTTCCATCCGGGCCAGATCGGGTTGTCCTCACCTCCCGCCACGGCCCACACCTCCGCCGCCTGGGCGAGCAGGCGGGGATCGACGCGCAAGGTCGTGCAGTCGTCTCCCGCCTGGAGGGGAACGGGCAGAGTGCCGGAGATGATGAACAGGGATCCAAGGAGGCTCATGATGGGGGGCGGTGGTCTTCGCGGGATGACGGTCGGTTGTCCCGGGCGCGGGGCAGATGTCAGGCACGGTACGATACGTGCTGGGTCGCGCCACCGTGAGCGCGAGTCGGTTGCACTCGACCGCCCTCGCCTGGTCGAGCACCCGCGCAGGCGCGGCCCGATCGGCGTGAGCGGCGTCCGGTCCACCGGCCGTCGGTGATCCGGTGTCTTCCGCCTGCGCGGCGAGTACAGCGAGGGGTGGACGGTGTTCTGGATCACCGCCCACTTCTTGAACGCGGCGGCGAGCTTCGAGCGAATGGGAAGCTATGGTGCGATCGGGACGCACCCGGTCTGATCCGGTTGTCACCACTAGGGGGCAGTCGGCGGCCTCCCGGCTCGTCCGAGCCGGGGACGTCGCGCGTCCTACTCCGCGAGCCGGTGCCAGACGGTCAGGTTCTGGGAGCGGTCCGAGTCGCCCGCCGCACCGTTGCGCAGCTCGAATGCGACGCTCACACCCTCCTCGGACATGCCCACGCGCTCGGGCAGCTTCTCGAGCTCACGCAGGAACACGAGCTCGTAGCGACCGTCTTCGTGACGACTCTCGACCACGACGCCGAGGGGTTCGAAGCGGTAGTCCCCCAGGTCGGTCTGCCATTGCCAGATCTCCGCGCTCTCGCCTTCGCGACCGGGGCAGAAGAACTGCGGGTCCTCGAATAGCGAGAAGCGGACCGTGGCCGTGTCGGGGGTGACGTTCTCGCCGCCGGCCCACGGTGTCGAGTCCTCCCAGACGAGACGCAATCCCACGCTGCTCTCGTCCCGCGCAACCTGCAGATGAAAGCCGTCCACGCGCTCATCGGTCCACTGCAAGGGCGCCACGGCCACCCACCGCGAGGAGACCTCGTTCCATACCGCGGCAGCGGGGTCCGCGTCGAGGCGTCCTTCCACTCGCTCGGGGCGGAAGACCGTATGGACCTGGGTCAAGCGCTCCTTGGCCCCGGGTTGAATGAGCGACTCGACATGGTGCAGCAGGGCCCAGGACTCGCGCTCCGGCGCCTCGAAGCGCGGCATGGGGGAGCCGGGCATGCCGCAGCGGATGCGCCGGAAGAGATCCAGTCGGCTGGTTCCACCCTTCAGGATTCCGGCGGTGAAGTCGCGCGCGAAGATCGGGCGTCCCCGTTCGTCGAGGAGGTCGGTGCGACTGCGACCGCGTCCGTCCTCGTCGTGGCAGGGCGCGCAGTGCATGACGTAGGAACGGCGTCCCTCGGCCAGGAGCTCGGGGGTGCTCGGGACGAGCGGAGGCAGCGCGACCGACGCCCCGGGCTCCAGGTGCACCTGCTCGAGGGCGACCTCGAAGGGGAGCGACTCGCCGTTCTCCGCGGCATGGGCTTGAAGGACCTCGGCTCGCCGCGCTCGCGTCAAGCCGCGCACGAAGTCGACCAGCGCCGAGCGCTCCTCCAGGCTCAGGTGCTCGTGGGGAGGCATGGCGGAGCCGACGATTCCGTGGGTGATGACGTCGAACAGGTCCTGACGAGTCGGGATGCCGTTATCGGTGGAGACGAGGCGAAAGCGCACCTGGCTGAAGTCGCGCGGAGCCGGGTCCACGAGCGCGGCGCCCGGACCGTCGCCGAGCCCCGAATCACCGTGACAAGGCGCGCAGTTTCGCAGGTAGAGGCGGCGGCCGCAGACGTGCTGCTGGGATGCGGCCGCGGGGGGCGGACCGTCGATCAGAACGCTGGCGAGTGCCAGGCAGACGGTAGCGGGGGCAAGGGCAAAGCGCGTGATGGTCGGGAGGATCATGGGAGGCAGGAAGCACACAGGGTTTCCCGGTTCGAAGCGGAGAGGAGCTTCCACCGGCAAGGCTATCAGAGTCTCATGGGCGAGCACTATCCGCACTCGAGCGGACGTCGACGCGGTCTTCGTGGCGCAGAGCAGGGCCCGGGATTTCGCCCAGGGCTGCCGTGCACCCACCCCCACGAGCAGCGGAGCCGTGATCGGCAGCCCAGGTCGACATCGCTACTGCTGACGCGCCCGCGGGTGCAGGACGTTGTTCTCGAGGTGGATGTGCTCGTGGAGCGAGCGCTCGAGTTCCTCGAGGGCGGCCCAGAGTGCGCGCCAGGTGTTGCACGCCTCGGCCGGGACGACGTAGCCATTGGTGAGCGAACGCACGCTTCGTAGCATCGCGCCGAGGGCCTCGTGCTCCGCCTCCATGACGCTCATCGGGCCCGCGGCCATTCCGCCCTGACCGGCCTTGATCATCGGAAAGAGGATCTCCTCTTCCTTCGGTAGGTGCTGGTCGATGTCAGCCTTGATCCCGAGCACGGTCTCGAGCAGCGTGTCGAAGCGGGCCTGGTCCTTGTCGCCGTGGACGTCGTGAACCTTGCGCATCATCTCCTCGATGCGCGGCAGCTCCTCTCGCAGGGGCAGGTGATACGCCGCGATGATGTGGTCGATCAGAGCCTCGAGGGGCTGTTCGTCCCAGCGCACCTCTTCGACTTCCTGGTCGGCGATCTCGTGCTCGAGCTCACGGAGCACCTGCTGCACGTCGAGGCCCCTGACGTCACAGGCCGCCGCGAGGGGCTGGCCACCGCCGCAGCAGTAGTCGATGCCGTGGCGGGCGAAGACGCGCGTGGCGAGGGGGTACTTCGTGGCCACGGTTCCAACTGTGGAGTCCGATGTGATGCTCATGTCGTGTTTCCTGGGTCCAGATGGGGGAGATGCTCTCAGGGGTTCGCCAGTAGCGCGAACAACGCATCGACGATTCGTTCGGGAGAAGCGGACGTCGCGGTGGACCCCACGTGCTGGTGGATGCCGCGTGCGACGATGAGCGAGTGGATCGTGCCGGTGAAGATCGGCAGCAACGTCTCGGGTTCGACGTCAGCGCGGAGATCGCCTCGCGCAACGCCCTCACGGAAGGCGGCCAGGAGGAACGCGCGCGAGCGCTGCACCACGGCGCGCAGCCGGGTGACGGCGGCCTCGGGCACGCACAGGTAGACCTGGTGGTCGGAGAGCAGTAGCCAGGCAAGTCCCGGCCTGCCTCCGATGAGCTCGATCCGTTGGAGGGCAAGCTCCCGCAACCTCGCGATCGGCGGTAGCTCGTCGGAGGGGAAGGTCGTGTCGACGGCCTCGATCGCCACGTCCACCGCAGCGCTCAGGATGTCGTCGAGGGTGGCGAAGTGTCGGAAGAGCGCGCCAGCGGTCAAGCCGACCTCGCGCCCGAGACTGGCGGCGGTCAGGGAAGTTGCGCCGTGCTCGCCGATCACGCGCAGTGCCGCCTCCGCGATCTCGCGGCGGCGAACACTGGAGGGCTTGCGGGCGGTGGTGGCCAACGGTGCGTGGGTGGCGCCCACGGAGGTCGGCGCTAGTAAGTAAGCGTGTACTTGCTATCCGGGCCCATCGCAAGGGGAGAGGGCGGAATCTCCGCGGGGTTAGCCAAGGCCGGGAGCGTCCAGGACCCTCTCCAGCCGAGCCCTATCCGCAGGGCCGCCCACGAACGTCACCTCTGCCCCCGGCGAGCCGTCTGGAGCTGGTGAAGCCGGTTCGGTAGCGCTTCCTCGAAACCGACGCTCCGTCGACCCGACCGGCGCGCGCCCTTTACTTTGGCCCCACCATGATCGACGGAGCGAACACCGTGACGATCGCCCGGACCCTCCTCCTCCTTTCCGTTGTCCCGGGGTGCGCGACGCCCCCTGTCGCCGGGGCGTACCCTACTGCCTCGCCAGCTATCCGCACCGCCACCGGCGGTGCGGATGACGCGTCTCGGTCTCCCCAGCGCAGAATCGCCGCGTTCCATGCGAATCCACCCGACTCTCTGCCTCGCGGTCCTCGCTCTGCCGACTCTCGGCGCTGCACAAGAAGCGTCGGCCACCGAGGCTGCAAGAGCGGATGTCAGCGCGACGACCCTGTGGTACGACGAGGCGGCCAAGACGTGGTCCGAGGCCCTGCCGTTGGGTAACGGCCGACTGGGGGCGATGCTCTTCGGTGGTCCGGCCAGGGAACGCGTGCTCCTGAACGAGGAGACGGTCTGGACCGGCGGACCGTACAACCCCACCAATACCGCGGGCGCTGAGAACGTGGCCGAGATTCGGCGGCTGGTCTTCGAGGGCGACTACGCCCGAGCGCACAAGCTGTTCGGCCGGCACATGATGGGTACGCCGGTGGAGCAGATGAAGTACCAGCCGCTCGGCGATCTGTGGTTGGAGTTCCCCGGACACGAGAGCGCCACGGGCTATCGGCGGGAGCTCGACCTCGATACGGCCATCGCTTCCGTGCGCTACGAGGTTGACGGCGTGGCCTTCACGCGGGAGGCGTTCGTCAGCCCGATCGACCAGCTGATCGTCATCCACCTGGCCGCTGACGAGCCGGGGAAGATCTCCTTGGCGGCCAGTCTCACCGGGTATCGCAACACCCAGCACTCCAACTACGGCAGCGAGATCTACCGCATCGATGGCGTCGCGCCCGACAGCCTGCAGTTGCGCGGACGAACATCCACGTATCTGGGCGTCGAAGGCCGGGTTCGGTTCCTCGCCAGGGCCAGGTTCCTTGCGACCGGCGGCCAGGTCCACGTCGACTACGACAGCCTGACCGTCACGGACGCCGATGCGGTCACCATTCTGATCCCCGCGGCAACCAGCTTCGTGAACTATCGCGACGTCAGCGCATCGGCCGAAGCGCGGGTACAGCAAGTTCTCGAGCGTGTCGCCGACAAGCCCTACGAGTCGATCAAGGCGGACCACATCGCCGCACATCAGAAGCTCTTTCACCGGCTGGCGATCAACCTCACCGCCAGCGAGGCATCTCGACTGCCCACCGACGAGCGCCTGACGAGCTTCGCCCAGGGCGGCGATGACCCTCAGCTCGCGGTGCTCCTCTTTCAATTCGGACGCTACCTGCTGGTCAGCAGCTCGCGAGCCGGCACCAAGCCGGCCAACCTCCAGGGCATCTGGAACGAGGAGATGAACCCGAGCTGGGACAGCAAGTTCACGACCAACATCAACTTGCAGATGAACTACTGGCCGGCCGAGGTCGCCAACGTCGCGGACTGCGCCGGCCCCCTGGTCGACATGCTGTGCGAGATCACCGAGCCCGGCTCCTATACGGCCCGGGAGTCCTACGGCGCCCGTGGCTGGGTGCTTCACCAGAACACGGACATCTGGTGGGCAACTGCACCCATGGACGGGCCCTATTGGGGGACGTTCTCCGCCGGCGGTGCCTGGCTCTGCACCCAGCTCTGGGAGCACTACCTGTACGAGCCCGACGTCGAGTACCTGCGCAGGATCTACCCGGTACTCGAGGGGGCGGCCCTGTTCTTCGTGGACACACTCGTGGAACACCCCACCGAGAAGGTCCTGGTCACCTGTCCGGCCAGCTCCCCGGAGAATCTCCCCACCCGGCCGGGCAACCGTGAGATCCACGACGAGGTCATGGGTGGCAACATCAAGCCGAGTATCTGTGCCGGGCCCACCATGGACACGCAGTTGCTGCGTGACCTGTTCGGTGCGGTGATCCGAGCTTCGCAGATCCTCGACCGGGACCACGCCTTGCGTGCGCAGCTCTTGGAAATGCGCAGCCGGTTGGCGCCCATGAAGATCGGCCGACACGGTCAGCTCCAGGAGTGGCTGGAGGAATGGGATGACCCCGACAACACGCACCGTCACTTCTCCCACCTCTACGGCCTCTATCCCGGCTCCCAGATCGACTTCGAGCGCACCCCCGAGCTGGCCGGGGCGGCTCGAGTATCCCTGCGCATGCGCGGCGACCAGGGGACCGGTTTCTCGATGGCCTGGAAGATGGGCCTTTGGGCGCGGCTGCGCGACGGCGACCGGGCTCACGCGATCTTCCGCAACTTGGTGGAGCAGAACACATGCGCAAACCTCTTCAGCAAGTGCTACGAAACACCTCAGGTGGACGGTGCGTTCGGCGCCTGTGCCGGCATCGCCGAGATGCTCTTGCAGAGCCACGCCGACGAGATTCACCTGTTGCCCGCGCTGCCCGCAGCCTGGGGCTCCGGCGAGCTGCGCGGCTTCCGCGCGCGCGGAGGTTTCGAGCTCGACCTGCGTTGGAGCGATGGGAAGCTCGAGGAGCTGACGCTGCGCTCGAAGCTGGGCCGGCCCTGCCGCCTGCGTTACGGCGAAGTGAAGGTCGAGCTCGAGACCGAGGTCGGAGTGAGCTACCACCGCGACGGCCGGCTCGCGCCGATCTAGTGGTGTGATTCACTCTTGTGCGGCATTTTGGTCGGCCCGTACCCGCCCGCTGCTGCGTTGCGCCTCCTGCGAGACTTGCAGCGAAGTCGCGTCGTCGCTGCGCCTTGCAGCGAACGCGTACG
>JAAELL010000180.1 GCA_024226735.1 bacterium
TCGCTGTTCGGGCAGGTTGCACGGAGTCTGGACGCATTCCTCATCTGGCCTCGTTCATGACCCATCGAGTCTAGATCGTGTGCAAGGCAAGGTGCGCGCTGGGGTTACGCTCGATCCGTAACAGGCGATGACGGAAGCACCCAAGTCGGAGCCATGAGATCGAGAGGTCGACGTGCGGGGGCAGGCTAGTGATCTCCCAGGCTCCGTCGGTGCCTACCGGGACTTCGCGATCCACGTTGTGCGACATGACCCCCACGCCGAACTGGACCGAGCGCTTGCGACCTACGACACGGACCTGATAGTCCGCGGCCTTCTCGGCGCCCGGAAGGGTACCCCGCAACGTACCCGCTGCGTGCAGTTCGATTTCGATAGCACCCTCGTGCGCTCGGGGAACGGGGAAGAACGTCGTGGCATACCCCGGCGCATCGATCCGCCAGAGCAACTTGCGCCATGAACCCGTCTTGCCCTCGAAACGACCGGCGACGTCGGTGCGCCAGTCGATGACGGGGAGGCCACTGGGGTCCCCCTTTTCATCCAGCGAAACCAGCGTCGGCTCAACGCGGATCCGCGCTTCGCGAACCGGTTCGCGCGAATCGGCGTCGAGCACGCGACCCACGATCTCGAGGTCAGGGACCGTGCGCACGGCGACGTCGATCTCGCGGACCGCTCCGGCGGGGATCGGATCCACGACGAGCGTGTGCCAGAAGTCGTAGTCGCCGGCGAACACGGTCGCCTCGAAAGCCACGCCCGCCTCCACGTGAAATGTCGCCCGAGCCCGCTCATCGGTAGAGACCTCGACGTGTACCCTCCACGCGTCCAGTCGGCGATCGCCACCCGGATCCGCGAGCCGCCACTGCCCCCCAGCCCTGCGCACGTGGAAATCCTCGGATGCGGGAACTTGGGTCGGTTGGAAAGACACGAAGACGACGTCCGGGATGGACTGACCCGTCTCGAGGGCGACGGTGTGCACCTTGAGCACACCGTAATCTCTGGACTCCGGTTCGAGCGCTGACTCAGGCTCAACCAGTGTGCGCTCGCTGGCACCGGCGATGACAGGCTCGTCGAGGGCGCCATTAGCGACGCCAGCGATGTCCGCACCGTCGTTATCGCCGGCGAGCGCCGCGGGAGCCTCGGTCCGGGCGAACCAGGCCGGGGCAAACGCAACGACGGCGAGCACGCCGAAGCCCAACAGGAGTAAGCCTGGAACCAGGTACTTCCCCGCTGCTCCGCCCGCGGTCGATCCGACTAGTGTTGCGAGCGCACGGCCCTGATCCAAGAACGGGGCCAGCGCGACGGCCCATGCCTCGCGCCCTCCCGGACTGGCGTCGATCTTCTCGCGTAGCCGCTCGATCGCGCGCGAGGTGCGCTTGCGCGCCGCGACGACGGAGATCCTCTGCTTGCGCGCGACGTCCTCGTACGAGAGGCCCTCGATCGTGCGCAGGACGACCGCCGTGCGCTCGGGCTCGGGGAGGGAGAGCACGAGATCGAGCAGGTCCCGGCGGAGCTGTGCGCGCTCGATCGGCCGCGCGCCGTCGGACTCGGGCCCGGCGGCCAGCTCTTCCCGTGCTCGTCGTCGTTCCCCGGCCCGAAAGCGTTCACGGACGATGTTGCGCGCGATCGTCGCGAGCCACCCGCGTGAGCGCTCTCCGCGTCGTTCGTTTCCGAGGGCCCGGGTCCACGTCTCCTGCACCAGATCGTCCGCGTCCGGTCCGTCGCCCACGAGGCGGCGAGCGAGTCGCTGGACCCACTCGTTCTGCGAAAGCAGCCAGTCGATGTCGAGGTTCGTCGAGGTCACAGGTGTGAGGGCAGGGGGCCGAGCTTCACCTTGGGAATGTCACGGGCGCCACTCGCGTGACCCGATTCCGGAGAAAGCTCGACGATCCAAACTACACCGCGCAGGTCGATTCGAGACAGGCGTGCCCTACGGGGGCCGAATTGCTCCGGATTCCGGTCACACCGATACCGGCGGCGTCATTCCGGACCGTGATCGACGGGAGCCCCTGCGCAGCAGCGGCCCCGCTCCGGGTCCCCCCGAATGGAGATCCAGCCATTAGAGCCAGGAACGTCCTCATGCAACGCATCTGCCATCTCGCCCCCCTTGTCGCCATCGCAGCCTTCACCGCGGCACCGGCCCAGGCCCAGTGGTCGACGGCTACGCTCTCCCATCCCCGCGGAGACGTGACGTCCGTGAGCGTCGGCGATCTCGTGCTTTTCGCCGGCGGAAGGGTAGGGAACGTCTTCCACGACACGGTCGACATTTACGACGCAGCGCTCGGCCTGCCTCCGAGCGACCCCGCGGCCTGGTCGAGCACGACCCTCAGCGTGGCGCGGACCGGAATCGGAGGAGCAGTGCTGGACGACCTGGCCTTCTTCGCGGGCGGCTCGATCCCCGCAAGCACGGCCGTGGTCGACATCTTCGACGCGCGGTCCCGGACGTGGTCGACGGCGGCGCTCTCCGTGCCGCGCGGGCAAGTCGCCGCGACGACGGTTGGAGACAAGGTCCTCTTCGCCGGGGGCCAGAACAATGGCCCCCCCTCCGCGGTCGTGGACATCTTCGACGGTGCGCTCGGGTTGCCTCCGAGCGATCCCGCGGCATGGTCGACCGCCACGCTCAGCACGGCGCGGACTCAAGTTGCCGCCGCCAGCGTAGGGACGCTCGCGATCTTCGCGGGTGGACGAAACGCCACGGCGGCTCTCGGCGACGCGGACATCTACGACAGTGCCACGGACTCGTGGTCCGTCACCGCGCTGTCGCAAGCCCGCATCGTGGACCGGGAGGCGACGGCGACGACCGGAACGCGCGCCTACTTCGCCGGCGGCCAGGTGACTCCTGGCGCAGGCGCGACGATGAGCGACGTCGTGGACATCTTCGACGCACACGGGGGTCAGTCGAGCTCGACGCTGTCCACAGCACGCGGCTACGTGGGAGCGACGGCTCTGGGCAACACGGTGATCTTCGCTGGCGGCGCCGGGGACGGCTTCGTCCTGCAGGACACGGTCGACATGCTCAACACGGGCACCGGACAGTGGAGCTCGTCGCAGCTGTCCCAGCCGGCAAGCGGCCTGGCAGCCGCGGCGGTTGGCCGAACGGCGTTGTTCGCGGGCGCGCTCGTCGAGGTGTACGCGCCCACCGGCGTGAACTACTGCTCCGCGACTGCGAACTCCGCAGGTGTCGCGGCGACGATCGCGGCCACGGGCAGCACGAGCGCCGCGGCGAACGACCTCACCCTCACCGCAGTGGACCTTCCCCCCGGTCAGTTCGGGTACTTCCTCGGCGGGCAGACCGAGGGCTTCCTCAGTCCCCTTGGCTCGCAGGGCTTCATCTGCCTGTCCGGCAACATCGGGCGGTTCAGCGTTCCGTCGCAGATCATCCAGGGGCCGGCGGGGAGCATTCAGGTCGACGTCAGCGCCATTCCTGTGAATCCGACGCAAGCCGTCCAGCCCGGCGACACGTGGAACTTCCAGTGCTGGTACAGGGACAACAACCCGGGGCCGACGAGCAACTTCACGGACGCTGTATCCGTGGTCTTTGAGTAGCCCCGGTCGGTATCGAGTTGGTGTCCGACTCGATACCGGTCTGAGCGGCGTTGCGAACCTAGACGCGCCTCCTGGGTATCAGGCGGCGCGCTTGCTCTGTGTTCGCAGAGTTCGCAATACCGTCCTACTCGGGGAGCCACTCCTGCACGGGGTGCGAACTGGCTCGCTGCCGGGTTGACGCTCGCCGGGACGAGCTGTGGGTTCGCTCGCTCAAACGGAACGAATGTCCTCCGTCCGAGCGCTTGACCGCTGACTCGCGCACCTCGTCCA
>JAAELL010000181.1 GCA_024226735.1 bacterium
GGCCCGTACCCGCCCGCTGCTGCGTTGCGCCTCCTCCGAGACTTGCAGCGAAGTCGCGTCGTCGCTGCGCCTTGCAGCGAACGCGTACGCACCGACCAAAATGCCGCACAAGAGTGAATCACACCACTAGTGGTCGAGGCGTCAGCCGTGGCGCCTCTCACAGCATCCACGCGCACGTGGTCCTCGCGAGCTCGTTCAGGACCTCGTCCCGCGAGCGCCCCGTCCGACGCGGGACCTTGAAGTCGTGATCGGCGTCCTCGATCCGGTGCAGCTCGGCCTTGCCGCCGAACGTGGTGAGCGCGGGCTCCAGGAGCTCGAGATCGCACAGGGCGTCGCGCGTGCCCTGCAGGAAGAGCGCGGGCTGAGTGATCGAGGGGAAGTGGTCGCTGCGTAGGCGCTCCTTCTTGCCCGGAGGGTGCAACGGATACCCGAAGAACACCAGGCCCGCGCAGTCGTTCCCCTCGCTGGCGAGGTAGCTCGAGATGCGGCCGCCCATCGACTTGCCGGCGAGCCAGACGCGCTGCTCGGGGAAGCGCTCGCGCAGGACGTCGAGGGCTCGGTGGTGGACCGCCTCGAGGCGTGGCCGGCGCTCGGGCGGGAGGCGCCGTTCCTCGCGCTGCATGCGTTCGGAGTAGGCGTAGTTGAAGCGCAGGACCGGAACGCCCGCGGCGGCGATCGCGGCGGCGACGGTCGTCATGAACGCGGAGTCCTTCGGCGCCCCGGCGCCGTGGGCGAACAGCATCGCATCGCGCACGTTCGTCTCGTCGGCGGGCACGTCGAGCGTGCCGGACACCCAGTCGACGGCGGCGTTCTCGACCGGGATCTCGAAGTTCTCTTGGGGCATGGCTCGAGTGTATTCTCCTCTCCTACCGATGACGAAACCCCACGAGCCGAAGCTCCAGACGACGACGCTCTGGTACCACCCGTCCCAGCAGTACTCCGACGAGCGGATGGGGACGCCGAGCTACGTGGGGGCGACGCCAGCCTACGTCCCCTTCAACCTGATCTCGCGCTACACGCGGGAGAAGGACCTCGTCGTCGATCCGTTCTGCGGCGGGGGGACGACACTCGACGTGGCCCGCAGCCTCGGACGGCGCGCGCTCGGGTACGACGTGCGACCCGCGCGCGAGGACATCTTCCGCGCCGACGCGCGCAAGCTGCCGCTCGAGGACGGCAAGGCGGACTTCGTCTTCATGGACCCGCCGTACTCGACGCACGTCGAGTACTCGGGGCAGGACGACTGCATCGGTGAGCTGTCCGCGTTCGAACCGGCCTACTTCGAGGCGATGGACGCGGTCTTCGCGGAGGTCGATCGGATCCTGCGCGACCGGCGCTTCCTCGCCGTCTACGTCAGCGACACGTTCAAGAAGAAGAAGGGCTTCGTGCCGATCGGCGCCAAGCTGTCCGAGCTGCTCTCGCGACGCTTCCGCCCGATCGACCACGTCGCGGTCGTGCGCGGCAACCGCAAGCTCGAGAAGCCCCAGTTCCACAAGGCGGCGGCCGAGGGCAACTTCTTCCTGCGCGGGTTCAACCACCTGATGATCTTCAAGAAGGAAGAGCGGGTCGGATGACGCTGCGCGGGCGCCTCTTCAGCGGGTCGACGCTCGAGATCGCCGAACGCTTGATCGGCGCGCGCCTGGTGCACGACTCGGACGAGGGGCGGACCGTGGGGCGGATCGTCGAGACCGAGGCCTACCTCGCGGTGGGGGACCCCGCCTCACATTCGGCGAACGGTCGTACCGCGCGCAACGCTTCGATGTTCCTCGCCGCGGGGCACGCGTACGTCTACCAGATCTACGGCATGCACCTGTGCTTCAACGTCGTCACCTCCGAGGCCGGCGTGGGCGAGGCGGTGCTGGTGCGCGCGCTCGAGCCGCTCGAGGGCCTCGAACTGATGTGCGCCCGCCGCGAGCGCTCGCACGCGCTCGAGCTGTGCAGCGGTCCGGCGAAGCTCGTGCAGGCGATGGGCTTGCGCCGCGACGCCGACGGGACGAACCTCGCGCGCGGACCGCTGCGGCTGCGGGCGCCGGAAGCGAGCTGGGACCGGCCCGCGATCGTGCGCGGGCCGCGGGTGGGGATCAGCAAGGGGATGAAGCTGCCGTATCGGTTGCGCGCGCGCGAGGGGGGCTGGTGCTCCTGATGGACGGCGCGCTCTGGCTCTGGCTCGAGCAAGGGCAGGGATGGGTGCAGGCCGCCGGGGTGAGAAGTGAGAGAGAAACAGAAACGAGGTAGCTGTCGAGGGAATCGGACAGGCGCGGCCGATCCAGGATCGCGTTGGCAGGCCGCCGAGTTCGGACTCGGGCGCGTCGCACCTGAAGCGCGAAGCACTCGCCTTACGATTCCCCGTGCACGTGGTGCTGAAGCTGAAGGAGGGGCTCCCGAGCCTGCGCACGAAGAAGCCCTTCAAGGTGCTGCGGGTCACCTTTCGAGCAGGCTGCGACAGGAACGGGTTCCGCCTCAACCACTACTCGGTGCAGGGCAATCACCTGCACTTCATCGTCGAGGCGAAGGCTCGCACGGCCCTCTCGCGCGGTATCCAAGGCCTCTCGGTGCGCATCGCCCGCGCTCTCAGCAGGCTGTGGCGGCGAACGGGAAAGCTCTTCGCCGAACGCTACTTCGACCGCATCCTGCGCACGCCGCGCGAGGTCAAGAACGCCTTGCAGTACGTGCTCAAGAACACCGACCACCACAAGAGCCTCGCCACGCCCGACCTGATCGACATCTTCTGCTCGGGCATGTTCTTCGACGGCTGGTGCGAGTACCGCCTCGAGGACTTCAGCGTGAGCGAACTACCTCCGCTGGCCCCCGCGCGCACTTGGCTGCAACGCGTGGGGTGGCGCAGGCACGGCTTGATCTCGGTACGAGGCTGACGCGATAACACCAGCTCTCTCGCTCCGCGACTTCCCACCGTCTCTCGCTGCCCGTGCCCCTCAGCATCGGCGTCCCCCGCTCGCCCTCCGGGCGGACTGCGATTCGGAGGCGGAAGCCCCGTGCACGAAGCGCAAGCAAGAACGGGGGCCGGGCGGGAGGATTGGGAGGGAAGTGCCCCGCTCCCTACTTCCAGGCTTCGATCAGGCTCCAATACCCCGCCGTCGCACGCCGCTCCACGCGCTCGAATCCGGCACCGGCGAGCATCGCGCGCAGCTCCGACTCGCGGTACTGCTGCCCCTCGGTCCAGACCATCATGTCGAGGCTGACGAGTGTGTTGGCGCGCGGCGTGAGGTCCTCCTCGACGAGCTTCTCGTGGATCCAGAGGCGCCCGCCGCGGGGCAGCGCGGTGTAGGCCTTCTGCACGAGCGTCGCGCCCTTCTCCGGCGGCCAATCGTGCAGGATCTGCGACAGGAGGACGACGTCGTGACCCTCTGGGAACGGCTGGCGGAACATGTCGCCCGGCTCGGCGAGCACGCGCTCGGCGACGTCTGCCTTGCGCGCGTATTCGCGTGCGAGCTCACACACGACGGCCAGGTCCCACACGACGCACACGAGCTCCTCGTGCTTGCGCGCGAGCGCGATCGACAGTGCTCCCGACCCGCCGCCGACGTCGAGCACGCTCCGAACGCCGCGCGTATCGACGACCTCGGCGAGCCCAGCGGCTGGGCGTTCACTGACGCTGTGCATCGCGGCGGTGAACGCGCGGGCCCGCTCGGGGTCCTGCTCGTGCGCCTCCCACGGATCGTCCGCGCCGTAGACCGTCGAGCGATCCTCGCGCAGGGCCTCGAGTAGCGTGGCGGGACTGAGGAAGTTCTCGATCTCCATATCGATCAGCCCCCACAAGGATCCCGGCTTGTCGCGCACGAGGTAGGCCGACGCGTCCCGGGCGAGGGCGAGCTCGCTCCCTTTCCGTACGAGCAAGCCCATCGTTTCCAGGGCACCGAGGAGCGCGCGTCGCGGGCGCACCCCGAGCCCGAGTTGCTCGCCGACCGACTCCTCGGAGGCCGGGCTCTCCTCGAGCAGGTCGAACAGTCCGAGCCGGATGCCCGCGGCGAGCGCCGCGCTCTGGCGCCCGGCCACGTAGGCGTCGTACACCCGCTTGTCGTCGACCGGAAACGCTTCGGGGTCGCGACGGTCCGCGCGGTGAGTCAACGGACCTCGATCAGCTCGAGGCGGTACACGAGCGTCGCGTCGGCGGGGATCTTGTACGGCTTGAAGCCCTTCTCGCCGTAGGCGAGCTCCGGCGGCACGACGAGCAGGATCTCGCCGCCCTCGCGCATCGACAGCAGCGCCTCGCGCCAGCCGGGAATCATGTGCGCGAGCGAGAACGTCGACTCCTTCTTGCGGTGGTACGAGGAGTCGAAGCGCGTGCCGTCGGTTCTCCAGCCGACGTGGTGCAGGCGAACGGTGCTCGTCTCCGCCGGCGCGTACCCCGTGCCAGGCCGCACGACCCGGAACTTGAGGCCGCTCGCGGTGTCCTCGAGCTCATGCGACGGCGGCAGCTCGAAGGCGGGCTCGTCGAAGGTCCACGCTTGGCGCACGGAGAGCTGCCAGACCGAAGACGATCCCGGCGGCAGGGCGCGCATCGGGCGGTCGCCGAACGCCAGCTCGGAGGGCACGTGGAACAGCCACCGGTCGCCCTGGCGCATCTGCTGCATCGCTTCCTTGAGGAAGGGCAGCGGCAGCTCCTCGGGTGTGGTGACGAACGGCCGTCCCTTGATGCCGCTCGAGTTGATCAGCTGCCCATCGACGCTCCACAGGGCGTAGTCGACGTAGACGAGGCCGGCCTCCGCGCAGGCGAGTCCCTCACCGGTCTCGAGCTTGCGGTAGCGCAGGCCCGACTCGGTCTCCTTCGCGCCGCCGCGCGTCCACTTCTCGTACTCGAGAGTGCGCGACGCGATCTCGGCGATCTCGACCTCGAAGATCAGGTTCGTCTTCGGCGGCACCTGCAGCTTTGCGCTGCCGCGCTCTCCGTAGGCGAGGTGGTAGGGCACGTTCAGCTTGTAGTGGTCGCCGACCTCCATCAGCTGCAGCGCCTCGAGCATGCCGCGCATCAGCGGGCGGTCGGGATCGCCGATGCCGAACTCGCGCGGCTCGATCGGGGCACCGACGTACGCCGGATCGCGCGAGCCGTCGATCTGCAGGCCATCCGGCGTCCACAGTGTGAAGTGGACCCGAACGCGGTCGCCGATCCGGACGCGGTCGCCGTTCTCGCTCTTGCGCAAGACGGAGTACTGCAGGCCCGACTCGGTCGTCACCGGATCGATGTCCGCGGGGTAGGGCATGTCGTCGTCGACCTGCGGCTCGACCTCCTGGGCGCCTGACGCGTGGGCGAGGACAAGGAGCGTGAGGAGGACGCGGAAAAAGAGAGAAGACATCGGGCTCATTGCGCGGCGGTGGGGTCTTCGTGGCGATGGGGCCCGAGCGTGGCCCCGCCAATCGGGCAGAAGAGGATAACTCGGCGTGCTTTGAATCGGGACGCGGCGTCCTCCGTCTACGCGTTCCGGCCAGGAGAGCGGGCACCTGCCCTGATTTTTTCGCACCAGGTCACGGAAAGTACGCGGCTCGGCTCCAGATCCGAACAGGGCCGGGCCGATCCCGTGGCCAGGCCCCTCCCCATCCCAAATCGCCTCGAGTCCTCGATGAACGTGTTCCGTCTCGCATTTCTGTCGGCGGCCTTTCTTTGCAGCGCGTGTGGTCTTCCCCAGGCCAGCGTGACGCCGACGCTCCTCGCCCTCTCCGTCGACGGCGAGTTCGGCGCGTCCGACTCGGGCGCGACCGTGACCTCCGATTTCGACTCCCTCGGCCTCGACGAGGACGAGACGACGCTCTATCCACGAGTCGACTTCTCGTGGGCGGGCATGCACCTGTCCGCCTCGAGTCTGCAAGGCTCGTTCTCGGGCGAGGGAACCCTCGACGGCACGATCACGATCGACGGCACGACGATCGCGGCCGGGACCGACGTCGATTCGGACTTCGAATTCGGCGCCTACAGCGGCGTATTCACCTGGGACATCATTCCGATCGGCATGGCCGAGCTCGGGCTGGGCATCGGCGTGACGCTCGTCGATCTCGACATCGACTTCGAGGACACCGCCGGAACGGACAGCATCACGACCGACGAGTCGTTCCCCGTGCCGCTGCTGGCGGCCCGCCTGGGATTCGACGGCGCGCCCGTCGAGGTCAACGCGAGCGTCGGCTTCATCGACGTGGACGTCGACGAGGGCGACCTGTCGTTGCTCGATCTCGACGTCAACGGTGCGGTGCACCTGCTCGGCGGGCGCGAGCGACTCGCCGCCGACCTCGTGCTCGGCTACCGCATGTTCGACGTCGAGGCCGAATACGAGGACGAAGACAGCGCCGTCATGGCGAACTTCGAGATCAGCGGGCCGTACATCGGCGTGCGGATCTCGTTCTAGAGCGCCTGAAGCCCAGAATGGCTTGCATGGCGGTCTCAACGGCGTCAGCCGTTGAACCCGGAAACAAACCCGGTGCCGCTTGCGGCACCAGCGGGGCTACGGAGTAGCCCCGCTACAGCCCCATGATGTGGAAGCCGGCGTCGACGAAGATCGTCGACCCCGTGATTCCGCGCGAGTGGGGCCCCGCGAGGAATAGGCACGTGTCGCCGACCTCTTCCGCGGTCACGTTGCGTCGCATCGGGGTGTGCGCCGCGATGTGGTCGATCATGTCGTTGAAGTCCTTGACCCCCGACGCCGAAAGCGTTCGGATCGGACCCGCGCTGATCGCGTTGACGCGGATGCCGCGCGGACCGAGGTCCGCCGCAAGGTAGCGCACAGACGCCTCGAGCGCCGACTTGGCGATGCCCATGACGTTGTAGTTCGGGATCACGCGGTCGGCGCCGATGTAGCTCAGCGTCACGAACGAGCCCTCGCGGCCCTCCATCAGTGGCATCGCGCGGCGCGTGATCGCGGTCAGCGAGTAGGCGGAGACCTCGAGCGCGAGCATGTAGCCGTCCTTCGAGGTGTGGTAGAAGTCGCCCTGGAGCTCCTCGCGCCGCGCGAAGGCGATCGCGTGGACGACCGTGTCGAGGAAGCCGAACTCGTCCTTGATCGATTCGAAGACGGTGTCGATCTCCTCCGGCTTGGTCACGTCGCACGGCAGCACGATCGATCCCGGAACCTCCTCGGCAAGCTTCTTCACGCTGCTCTCGAGCCGCTCTCCCGCGTACGTGAACGCCAGGCGCATGCCTGCGTTGGCCAGCGAACGGGCGCAGCCCCAAGCGAGCGAACGCTTGTTGGCCACTCCGAATACGACTCCGGTCTTGCCTTCGAGCAGTTGTTCCACACGGTCTCCTGGGTTGGGTGCCGGATTCTAGTGCCCTGCACCAGCAATCCGACAGCATTGTTCGGACGCTTTCGCGTGGGGGCGGTGTTGCCAGAACTGGCACCCAGCACGGAGCAGTGTCGTTCGTGGAACTGGGGAATTCGCGTGCTGCCCCGTTCTTCCGTTTGGCGGTGAGAGCCGACTGTGCGCGTGGAGCGCGGCTCCTGCCCACATCGCCTGGCGCTCGTTCGTTCGATCGAGTCCGCAACCGACGTCGCGCTAGACTGGTCATGACCCACGTAGGAAGTGAGCTCGCGCGATCGGGAGAGCGACATGCGCAAGGAAGACTGCACGCGACCGCCGCACAGCGCGGGGGAATCGGCGTCGATCGAGTCGGTGAAGGTACGTCTGAAGGGATCGTTGACGCGGGAACAAGAGAAGCGTCGGCTCCTCGCCGGAGGTACGCCGAGGGAGATCCTCGAACGCCTGCTCGTCGGGGATCCACTCGGCCTGCGGACTGTCGTGGCGGAGAGCCTGCGTGCCCGACACGTGCTGCTCGACGCCGAAGACGTCTACCTCGGCGCGCTCGCGCGAGTCGCGCGCGACGCGCGGCGCTACGCCGGGCGACCCGCGCTCGCCGCCTGGCTCGACGGACGCGTCGAACGCGCGATCGACGACGCCGTGCGCCGCGACCTGGCGCGCCTGCGGGACGGAACGCCGCCGCATTCTGATCCGCGTCTCGAACCGCACGCCGAGATCGGGGCGCCGCTCGGCCTCGAGGCGACCGCGACGCGAGCGGCCTGCGCGCGGTTCAACGCGCTCGACGGGGAGCCGCGCCGCGCGTTCTTCGCGCTGTTCATCGACGGCCTCGACATCGACACGGTCGCACGGGGTGACGGTTGCTCCGCGAGTGCCGTGGCGCGTCGCGCGCGCCGCGCCTTGCTCACGTTGCTCGGGGACGCCGGCGGCGATGGCGGCGATGGCGGCGGCGATGGCGGCGATGGCGGCGATGCCGCGAGGGGGAAGCGGTGAAGCGCGGCTGGGTGCGGCTGTGCGTCGACGCGGGTAGGCTCGAGCCGCGCGCGCGCCGGCCGATCACGCGCGTGCAGGTCGCGGCGGCCCTCGAGCTCCTCTACGCCGATGAGCACGCGGGCCTGCTGCGCGAAGCGTGCGAGCTGCGCATCGCCGATCGGGCGCGGCGGGGGGAATGGCGCGCGATGCTGCTGATGATCGCCCGCGACGCGCGCGACGGGGCGCAGGGGGCCGCGTGGGACGATCCCCCGGCGACGGACGCCGCAAAGCGAGCGCGCGGAGACCGGGGCGAGCGACGCGATCGCGACTGTCGAGAGAGCCGAGAACACAGAGAGGACACACCACACTCTCTTCCGTGGGACGCGTGGCGGCACCGTGTTCGGGCCGAGCTGGCGACGGCGCGCGGCGACGGCGTGGCGCCGCCCGCCGAGCTCGACGCCTGCACGCCGTGGCCGCCGTCGGCGTGGGGCACGGGGGCGGCGTTGACGCTGGCGCGTGCCGCACGCTCGGTCGCGGACGGTCCCGAGTCGCGGCGCGCCGAGATCCGAGCCCTCGCCGCCGGCGGCCGGACCATCGCCGCTGGCCGTGCGCTCCACCGTCTCCAGTGCCGCGGTTGGCGCGGTGAGGTCGACGACCCGGTCGCATTCGCGCGCGAGCTCGACGTCGTGCGCGTGATCGTCCTCGAGGGGCGCGGCGAGCTGGCACGGGCGGCTGAGCTGCTCGAGCGCGTCCTGCACTCGCGCGGCCCGCGGCGCGTTCGTGCGCTGCTCGCGGCCTGGCGCCGCGGCCGGACGGTGTCGGCGGACGTGGGCGGGCCCTCGGGTGAGGGGCGCTGATGCGAGCGACCGATGAGTTGCTGAAGCTGTTGCTGCCCGAGGCCGACGCCGCCGGGCTCGAGCGCGCCAGGCGCATCACGTGCTTCGCGCGGGCACTCGTCGAAGGGGCGCGGGCGAGCGTGCCTCCGGCGGAAGGGGTCGACGCCGAGCGCGCGGCCGTCGAGCTCGAGCGCCACGCGCGCCGGCGTGTCCTGCGCGCGCTCCAGGATCTCTTGCGCGCCTACCTACACGCTCTCCTGCCGGCGGATTCGTTCGCGTGGTTCGGTGCGAGCGAGCTCGATCACCAGGCCGCGTGGTCCGTCTTGGAGGAGCACCGCGGAGAGACGCCGCGGCCGGCGAGCGTGCCGCGTCCGGGCGAATCGAGCGTCGCGGTCACGCGGCGGCTGATCGACTGCGCCGAGCGCTACGGCCTCGAGGCCGCGCGGCTCAGCGCGTGGCGCGCGCGACTCGTGTGGGTCGAGGAAGGACCGTACGCCGCGATCGCGAGCCTGGACCGCGTCGTCTCCGCAACCGACGGCGCGCAGTCGCGCGAGGCAGTCGCTGACCGGGCCGCGGCGCGCCTCGACCGCGGCGACGTGCGTGGCGCGCGCGCGGTCCTGGAGGAGGCCGGCATCGGGTCGGAGGGGGAGGACCGCGCGGCGCGCCTCGCCCTCTGGTCGCGATTTCTGCTCGACTCGGACACGGCGAGGACGGTGCCGGCCCTCGGCGCGGCGAGTGGGCCGGTTCCCGCCCCGCTCGTGCGTATGCGCGAGCTCTGGCCCTCCCGCGCATCCGTCCTCGCCGGCACGCCGTCGACCTGGTCGGGCCGGACGGCGCCCCTCGCGGACGAGTGCGATCGCAGGGCGCACGGTGCGGCTGTGCTCGCCGTCTTCGCGCGCGCCGGCGGGCACGCCGTCGCGCTGCACCTCTCGGTCGCGCCCGGTCTCGAGCGCGGCGTCGAGCTCTGGTGCGCCGAGCGAGACGGGGCCTGGATCGACCCGGACGCGCCCGAGCACCAGCTCGTGCTCGAGGCCGACGTTGTCGTTCGGCGCGCCACGCTCGACCGCGAGCTCGGGTCGCTCGGGTCGCGGAGCGCGGCGACCGTCCTCGTCCCCGTGCTCGACGACGTGCGCGAAGTCGCGGGCTGGGTTCATCTGGAGTTCGAGCACCATCTGCTGCCGGGGCCCGGCCGTCTCGCCGCACTCGCCGCGGCCTGGCGCGCGCGCGTGCTCGACGCGGGTCGGGCGAACGACGAACCGGACGCCTCGCGCGCGGGGACCGCGGCGATCGGTCGCTGGCCATGTGTCGCATCGCCCGCCGAACGGAGCGAGGAGGCCCGGGTCCTGTGCGCGCTCGTCGACGCGGTCGGCCCGAAGACCTCCCACCGGCGCTGGTGGGGGTACGTCGTGCACGCTGCGGCGCGGCCCGTCGCGTCGGGGGGTGAGGGGCTGCGCGCCGACACGCCCGGTTCCGCCAGGGCGCTTGCGCGCGCCATCGCGACCGGCGGTGTCGTGCGCTTCGAGGACCCCGAGCCCGGCCTCTCCGTCCACGCCGCCGCCGCGTCGGGCCTCGTCCTGCCCATAGCGCTCGGTCCGCGTGTCCTCGGACTGGTCGCGATCGAGTCCGAGCGGCGCCGGGACTTTCGCTCGTTCGACGTCTCGCGCGCCCTGGCGCTCGCCGCCGAGCACGCCCTCGCGCTACGCGTCGCTTGTTTCGGATCGTGGCACGCGCGACGCTTCGGCTCGAACGTGACGCTGCCCGCGACCCAGCCCGACTTCGCGCGTTTCGCGGCGCGGCTGATCGCGGTCGGACGTTCGCGCGTGCCGCTCGTGTTGTGCGGTCCGGCGTGCGTCGGCAAGGGCGTGCTCGCGCGCTGGATGCACTTCGAGGGCGACGAGGGGGCGCGGCTGCGCGAGTGCGACGGAGCGCTCGACGCGCGCGAGGTCGACGAGCTCTTCGAGGATCCCGACGGCACGCTCGTGCTACGCGGGATCGATACGCTCGGCGCCGAGGCCCAACGGCGCATCCTCGACCGCGTGCGGTCGGACGCCCGTGGACCGCGGCTCGTCGTCGCGACGCGCGATCCAGTCGCTGCAGCCGCCGAGCGGGGTGTCCTGCACCCCGATCTCGCCCGGGCCCTCGAGCGGCTGCAGGTCTTCGTACCGCCGCTCGCCGACCGCCGCCTCGAGCTTCCGGGCCTCGTGCGCTTTCTCGCCCGCTCGATCGCCGCGCGCGAGAACCGGGAGGCACCACGCCTGGCGGACGACGCGCTGGGGCTTCTGTGGCGCCAGGCCTGGGGGGGCAACCTCGCCTCGCTCGAGAACGTGATCTTCAAGCTCGTGCTGCACCACGAGGGCCAGCTGCTCGAAGCAGCCGACGTCGAGCGCATCCTCGGCCCCTACGGCGTCGCCCTCACCAAGCGCCTTCCCTCGCGCCGGCCGCGCCGTCTCGATCTGCTCGCCGCACTCGCGACGACCATCAAGCCGACCGGACGGCTGAACAAGCGCCGCGCGGCGGCGTACCTCGGCTGGGATCCGGACACGCTCGTCGCGCGCATGGAGGACGCCGCACTCACCGACCCGCCGCCCGCGCCGGAGGCGTGGGGGGTGCCGCCCACGCGCTCGGGGGTGTGAGGCAGCCGAGTCCGGCAGAAGAAAATGAAGCCGCCGGCAGTGTGCGTGCCGACGGCTTCTAGCCTTCACCAGAAGGCCCGATCCTTTTCCGTGGCCCCCCCGGGCGCGGATCAGGTTCGGAGAGCCTTGCGGCTCCAAGGCCTCTAAACGGCTGGAAGGGCGATCTTCTCAACGATCGATTCCTAGTTCCTCGAGGCAGGACCGCGAGTGGGAGACGGACTCCCCCTGGGGGCCTCCAATCGCCGATTCTTGCCGCGCCCGGTTCCCGGGAACGGGAATGGGGGGGCGGGCTGTTGCGGCAGACTCGCGTGATGTTGGTGACGGATCCGGGTTAGAACCCTGCCCATGGCGGAGTCTTTGGTCGGGGGCACGCGTAGGGCCAAGGTCCTGCAGCCGCTCTGTCTGGTGGGGATCCTGGCGGGGCTCGGCACGTTCGCCGCGTCCGGCCCCCTGCCCGAGCGCCCCCTGCCGGCGGCCCTCGGGCTCGGCGTCGCCGCCGCGGCGTGGGGACTCGCCGTCGTGCTCGCCGCCCGTGGGCACGCCGCCCGGATGTGGCTGATCGTGGCCGGTGCGCTCGCGGCACGGCTCGTCGCACTCGCCGCGGACCCCCAGCTCTCCGACGACGTCTACCGCTACGTGTGGGAGGGCGAGGTCGTGGGCTCCGGCGCGAGCCCCTACGTCCACGCCCCGCTCGATCCGGCGCTGGCGGAGGTGGCAGCGCGCATTCCCGAAGTGTTCGCCGAGCTCAACAACCCGAACATCTCGGCGGCCTACCCGCCCCTCGCTCAGCTCGTGCATGCCGCCGTGACATTCGGCGCACACGCGGGTCACGAGGCACCGGGACTGCGCGGCGTGCGCGCGATGCGTCTGTTCTACGGCGTGTGCGACCTACTCGTGCTCGCGCTCCTCGCCCGCCTGCTCGCGCGGCGCGGGCGACCGCTCGGGCTCCTCGTCGTGTGGGCGTGGAGTCCACTCGTAGCGGTGGAGTTCGCCGGGTCGGGTCACTTCGACAGCCTCGCGATCCTGCTGCTCGTTCTGGCGATCGAGCGCGCGCAGGCTTCGCGCCTCGCCGCGGGTCTTCTTCTGGCTGCTGGAGGACTGGTCAAGCTGCTGCCGTTCGCGGGGCTGCCGTTCGTCTTGCGCGGGCGCGGCGGGCTGCGCGTCGCGGGTACGGCGGCGCTCCTCGTCGCGCTCCTCACCGCACTCCTCTATGGGCCATTCATCCTGCTCGGCGGAGGCGTCGACGGGCTCTTCGACGGGCTGGGTCAGTACGGCCGGCGTTGGGAAGGAGGTAGCCTCGTGTTCCGCTTCGTCGACCGCGCGGTGCGCAGCGTCGAGTTGCCGTTCGGGCTCGAGCCGCAGCTGACGGGGCGCCGCATCGTCGGACTCGGTTGGCTCACCTGCATCGCGTGGGCCTTCTGGCGCCGGCTCGAGCTTGCGCGCGCCGTCGGCGTCGCGATCGCTGGTTTTCTCGTGTTCAGCCCGACGCTGCATCCCTGGTACGTGACCTGGATCCTGCCCTTCGTCGCCCTGCGTCCACGCTGCGCGTGGATCCTGCTCGGGGCGGGAGCGTTCGTGCTCTACGCCCCCCTGGTGGGCTGGATCGCGCGCGGCGAGTGGGTCGAACCCGGCTGGGTCTGGCCCGCGCTGGCGATTCCTTTCTTCGTCCTTCTCGTGTACGACTTCGTCTGCACACGGCACCCGCTCGAGCCACGGTGAAGACTTCCGACTTCGACTTCGACCTGCCCGAATCCGCGATCGCGCAGGAGCCCGCGGAGCCGCGCGACGCCGCGCGCATGCTCGTGCACGACGTCGCGAGTGGCGCGACGCGGCACCGGGTGGTCAGCGAGATCACCGCCGAGCTCGAGGCGGGGGACCTGCTCGTCGTCAATGACACCAAGGTCTTGCCGGCGCGCCTGGCCGGCCGGCGCGCGAGCGGTGGCGCGCTCGAGCTGCTGCTCGTCGGGCCGACCGGCCACGGGCGGGCTTGGCGCGCGCTCGCGCGGCCGGCGAAGAAGCTGAAACCCGGCGAGGTCGTCGAGCTCGCCGGCGGCCGGCTGCGGGCGCGGCTCGTCGAGCGCGACCTCGATGCGGACGGACGCCCCGCGGCGACGTGGGTGCTCGAGCTCGAGGACGGCGAACCCGGGCGTGAATCGGGCGGCGACGCGACGGTCGAAGAGCTGCTCGAGCGCGAAGGCCGCATGCCGCTGCCGCCGTACATCCGTCGCGACGTGCTCGGGGACGCACGGGACGCGCGCGACCGCGAGCGCTACCAGACCGTCTACGCGCGAAGCGCCGGAGCGGTTGCCGCGCCGACCGCGGGGCTGCACTTGACCGAAGAGCTGCTCGAGCGCCTCGAAGCGTGCGGGGTCGAGCGCGCGGCCGTGACGCTGCACGTGGGCCTGGGGACCTTCTCGCCGGTGACAGCCGAAGAAGTCGCCCAGCACTCGATGCACTCGGAGCGTTTCGCGCTGGACGCGGAGACCGTCGACGCGGTCGGGCGTTGCCGTGCGCGCGGTGGTCGCGTCGTCGCCGTCGGGACGACGACGGTGCGCGTACTCGAGAGCTGTGCGCGCGAGGACGGCAGCCTGGTCGCGGGCGCGGGTGAAACGTCGATCTTCATCACGCCTGGCTACCGCTTTCGCGCGGTCGACGGGCTGCTGACGAACTTTCACCTGCCGCGCAGCACGCTGTTGATGCTGGTCAGCGCCTTGACGGGGCGCGAGCGTGCGCTCGGTCTGTACGGCGAGGCCATCGCGCGTGGATACCGGTTTTACAGCTACGGCGACGCGACCCTGATCCTGCCCTGAGTCCCTCGGACGCCCCCCTCCGCGTCGAACGTGAGACCTTCGGGGTGCGGCGTTCCGCGAGCCGTGCTATCACTCGATGCTTCGTTTCGCTCGGTCCTGCCTGGAGGTTCTCATGCTGCGCTCTCTCATCGCGTCCGCCTTGGCTCTCGTCCTCGCGTCTTCGCTCGCGTTCGGGCAGGTGATCGCTTCGGATTCCTTCGACTACCCGGTGGGGAACCTGGGCGGATCGAACGGCGGCGTGGGTTGGATTGGGCCATGGGACGGCGGCGGCAACGCTCTCGTTGCGGCGCCGGGGATGGACGCGGTCGGCAATCTGGCGCGCATCGATCCGAACAACGGTACGGCGACCAGCTTCCGTGTCGTCGACACAGCGCCCTGGGGCGCGCTGACGAACAATGGTCGCTTCGGTGTCGACGGGACGTCGATCTGGTTCTCGTTCCGTGCGCAGCGCACGGCGGGCTCGGCGCCGGAGTTCGGCGGCTTCTCGCTCTTCGACGTCACGGCCGAGCGGCTGTTCATCGGGAGCCCCTGGGGCAGCGGCGTCTGGGGCGCGGACGATCACGCCGGCACGGGCGCGCATCAGATCCCCGGCTCGAACATCGACGTGCCGACGCACATCGTCGCGCGCATCGATTACCAGGCGAACATGAACCGCCTGCGCGTCTGGCTCGATCCCGGCGTCGACTTCCCGACGGGACCCGCCGGTCTCGACACGATCATCGGCAACCACTCCTGGGACCGCGTCCGCATCGCATCGGGGACCTCGGTGCCGAATGGCTACGACTTCGACGACATCCGCATCACCGCGGAGACGGGCGGCGCGATCGGCATGAGCTACTGCGGGCCGGCGATCCCCAACTCCTCCGGCCAGCCGGGCTTGATCTCGGCCAGCGGGAGCACGTTGATCTCGCAGAACAACGTGACCTTGACGGCGGAGGCGCTGCCGGCCGGTCAGTTCGGCTACTTCCTCGCGGGTGAGACGCAGGGCTTCTTCAACCCGCCCGGCAGCCAGGGGATCATCTGTCTCGCCGGGAACATCGGCCGCTACAACCAGGCGGCGAACATCATTCAGGGGCCGATGGGGAGCATCACGATCGACCTCACGGCGATCCCCGTGAACCCGCCGACGGCGGTGGCTTCGGGCGAGACTTGGAACTTCCAGTGCTGGTACCGGGACAACAATCCGACCGTGACTAGCAACTTCACCGACGGCATTTCGATCCAGTTCCAGTAGCCTCCATCTGTGATTGCAACACTGGGTTTTCTGGCGGCCGCTCTCGCCGTGGCGCCGGAGCGTCCGAACGTCGTTCTCATCATCGCCGACGATCAGGCGTGGACCGACTACGGGTTCATGGACCATCCGGTCGTGAACACGCCGCACCTCGACCGACTGGCGGCGCAGGGAATGGTCTTCGAGCGCGGGTACGTTCCATCGAGCCTGTGCCGGCCGAGCCTGGCGACGATCGTGTCGGGACTCTACCCACACGAGCACGGGATCACTGGCAACGATCCGCCGCGCGGAGTCGACCGCGAGCAGATGCTCGTCCACATCGACGCGTTGGAGACCTTGCCCGACCTCTTGGCACCGGCGGGCTACAAGAGCCTGCAGACCGGCAAGTGGTGGGAGGGCAGCTACCGGCGCGGCGGCTTCGACCTCGGCATGACCCACGGCGACCCCGCGCGCGGCGGGCGCCACGGGGACGAGGGCCTGAAGATCGGGCGCGAGACGATGAAGCCGATCTTCGACTTCGTCGACGGCAGCCGTGAAGCAGGCTCACCGTTCTTCGTCTGGTACGCGCCGTTCCTGCCGCACCGGCCCCACAATCCACCCGAGCGCCTGCTGGCGAAGTATCGAACGCCGGAGCGCTCGATCCACGTCGCGCGCTACTACGCGTGCATCGAGTGGTTCGACGAGACGTGCGGGGCGCTGCTCGACGGGCTCGAGGAGCGCGGGTTGACCGAGGACACGCTCGTGGTGTTCGTGTCGGACAACGGCTGGATCCAGAAGGAAGACGGTCCGGGCTACGCCGCGCGCTCGAAGCGTTCACCGTACGAGGGCGGCGTGCGCACTCCGATCATCGTCCGCTGGCCCGAGCGTGTCCGTGCCGGGGGCTCGCAGGTGCCGGTGTCGAGCATCGACATAGCTCCGACCGTGCTCGCCGCGTGCGGCGTCGAAGTGCCCGCGGGCCTGAGCGGCCAGGACCTCGGAGCGGTCGCGCGCGGCGAGGTCGAGCCGCGCAAGCACGTGTTCGGGGCGACGTTCGAGCACGACGTCGTCTCCTTGGACGACCCGGCGCGCGGGGTGACGGCGCGCTACGTCGTTCAGGGCGACTACAAGCTCATCCAGCACGCGGAGACCGGGTTCCACGATCTCTACAACCTGAAGAAGACGCCCGACGAGAGCGTCGACATCACGGTCACGCCGGATCAGGAATCCGGTCTGAGCTTCGCGATGGGCCTCTGGTGGGATGCGCTTCCCAAGGCCCGCCCGAACTTCCTCTTCGTGCTGACTGACGACCAGCGCGCCGACGCGCTCGGGTGCGCGGGGCATCCCGTGCTCGAGACGCCGAACATCGACCGGCTCGCGGAGAGCGGCGTGCGCTTCACGAACGCGTTCGTGACGACATCGATCTGTGCGGCGAGTCGGGCGAGCCTGATGACGGGCCTCTACGAGGGCACGCACGGCCACACGTTCCGCGCGCCGCCGATTCGCGCGCAGGACGCGCAGGCGAGCTTTCCCAGCCAGCTGCGCGGCGCCGGCTACCGCACGGGCTTCACCGGCAAGTGGGGCGTGCGCGTCGCCGGCGAGGGGCGCAAGGGGATGTTCGACGCCTTCCGTCCCGTCGGTCTGCCCTACCACAAGGCTCAACCGGATGGCTCGACGCGCCACGCGAGCGAGCGCACCGCGGACGAGGCCGTCGCGTTCCTGAAGGACTGCGAGCGGGACGAGCCCTTCTGTCTGACCGTTTCGTTCAACGCTCCCCACGCCGCGGACTCCGAGCCGCGCCAGTACTTCTGGCCGTCCAGCGTCGACGATCTCTACGTGGAAGCCGAGGTCGCCGAGCCCGTGCTGTCCGAGCCCGCGTTCTTCGACAGCCTGCCCGCGTTCCTGCGCGAGGGGATGAACCGCGAGCGGTGGGCGTGGCGCTTCGACGAGCCCCAGAAACGTCTCGACATGACGCGCGGCTACTGGCGCATGATCTCCGGGGTCGACGGCGCGGTCGGGCGCATTCTCGAGCAGCTCGAGGAGAGCGGGTTCGCGCGGAACACGATCGTCGTCTTCACCAGCGACAACGGCTACTTCCTCGGGGAGCGCGGCTTCGCGGGCAAGTGGCTCATCTACGAGCCCTCGATCCGCGTGCCGCTCGTCGTCTACGACCCGCGCGCCGAAGCCGAGCAGCGCGGCGTCGAGGTCGATGCGCTGGCGCTCAACGTCGACGTCGCTCCGACCCTGCTCGAGCTGGCCGGGATCGACGCGCCCGCGAGCTACCAGGGCCGCTCGCTCGTGCCGTGGCTCGGTGGCGAGCCGTCCTCGTGGCGCGAAGACTTCTTCTACGAGCACCGCTTCGACCACGCCGACATCCCCAAGAGCGAGGGCGTGCGCGGCCAGCGCTTCGTCTACGTGCGCTACTACGAGCAGGACCCGGTGCACGAGGAGCTGTTCGGCCTGGAGCGCGATCCGGCACAGGCGAAGAATCTCGTCGGCGATCCCGAGTACACGGGGACGCTGGCGCGCATGCGTCTGCGCTGCGCCGAGCTGAGCGCGGCGCTCAACCCTCCTCGTTGAGCAGACCGCGTAGCGCCGTCGCCGCGGCGGCGGGATCGTCCGCGCAGAGGATGACCGAGCTGACCGCGGCGCGGCCCACGTCTGCCAAGGAGTCGGCATTCGTCAGGTCGATGCCGCCGATCGCGAACAGCGGACACGGTGCGGCGCTGTTCGCGACCCAGGCCTCCTCGGGCCCGAGTCCGCGCGCGTAGCCCTTCGTTGCCGTCGCGAAGATCGGCCCGTAGCCGATGTAGTCGACGGACTCTTCGCCAGCGAGCACGACTTCGGCGACCGTGTGCGTCGAGAGGCCGATGAGGGGATCGGGACCGAGCACCTCGCGCGCGACCGCGGGTGGTGTGTCGTCCGCGCCAACGTGCACGCCCGCGAGGCCCTCGCGCGTGAGCGCGTGCGCGACGTCGACGCGGTCGTTGACGATGACGGGGAGCTCGCGATCGCCGACGACCTCGAGCACTTGTCGCGACCAGTCGAGCGCCGCGCGCGCCTCGGTGACCGCGGTGCGGGCCGTGTCACCGACCGTCTTGGGTCGCACCTGCACGACGTCGACGCCCGCGAGGGTGGCTTCGAGCACGTCGAGCGGGTCGCGTTCGGTGCAGAGCTCGGGCGTGAAGACGAGCATCACGCGCGCGTCGGCGACGCGCGCGCGCAGCTCGGCGGGATCCCACGGGCCGCGCACTAGTGGTGTGTGTCAGGAGTTCGCGTCATATGTTTTGCGTCCTTCCGCCCGTGGCTGCGTTGCAGCTCCTCCGAGTATCCACGAATACGCGTCGTCGCTGCGCCTTGCCACGAACGCAAGGCCACCAAACATATGACGCGAACTCCTGACACACCC
>JAAELL010000182.1 GCA_024226735.1 bacterium
GATCTCGCGAAACGTTAGGCCGTGCCGCGATCGTCGCTCGAGCAGCCGCTGGATGTCGGGGCGCCGGTAGCGTTGCTTCATGCCGCCAGAGTGCCGGGCCGCGAACGCCAAGACCAGGTGGGGGTCACACGACAGTTACCCCCTTCACCAGCACGACGCGTTCGCCTTCGGCGTGCAGGGAGATGTTCTCGTCGCCGACACGGCCCGTCAGGTAGAAGGGCTTGCGCGGCTCGCCGCTGCGCGCCAAGTCGAGGGCGTTCGCGGCGACGCGTTTGGCCAGCACCTCGCGCACTTCCTTGGCCGACTCGAAGTAACGATCCGCGGGCACGAGCCCCTCGATCCCTCTGTGAGTTCGTTGGAAGTTGTAGTAGTCGATGAAGAGCGCGATCCGGCGTCGCGCGTCGTCCAGCCCGCGGAAGATCGCGTCGCGCGCGCAATCACGCCAAAGGGTCCCCCAGAAGCGCTCGATCTTGCCCAAGGTCTGCGGCCGGCGCGGCCTGGCGACGATCTGACGCACGCCCTTGCGGCGACAGAGCTTGGTGAACTCGCTCACCCCGCGCCAGGTGTGGTACTGGGTGCCGTTGTCGGTCAGGACCTCGATCGGTGCGCCGAAGTTCGCGATCGCCGAGCTGAAGACTTCTCGCACCAGCGCACCCGAGCTCGAGGCGTGCAGCCCAAAACCCACGATGAAGCGGCTGTAGTCGTCCATGAAGGCCACCAGGTACAGCCGCCTGACTTCGCGCTTGAGGGTGAAGGTGAACAGGTCCGTCTGCCACAGCTCGTTCGGGCGCGCGCGCTCGAAGCGCTGGACCTTCGGAGGGTGCGGGATCGTCGGCGTATCCTCGACCACCCAGCCTTCCTCTTCGAGCACACGGCCGATCGCACCCGGGCTCGCGCCGTAGCCCTCGCTGCGCATCAGGACGTCGTGGATGCGCTGCTCGCCCCAGTCGGGGTGGGCTTGCTTGAGCAGGAGGATCGCGCGGCGGGTGGCCTCGGGGAGCCGGCTGCCGCGCGGAGCGCCGCGTTTGCGATCGGCGAGGCCCGCGGGGCCGTCGTCCTCGAAGCGCTGCTTCCACTTGTAGAGCGTGTGCTGGGACACGCCGACCATCTCGGCGAACTCGCGCGCCGACAGCTTCGAGCGGATCCAGGTGTCGAGGATCAGCAGGCGCTGCTGGGGTGTGTGCTGTCGGCGCCCA
>JAAELL010000183.1 GCA_024226735.1 bacterium
AACACGCTCGGCATCGGCTGCGCGGACACCTACGGCGCCGGCCTCAACGACGGCCAGTTCGGCTGGGCCAAGTGGGGCATCGAAGCGACCCGCGGTGAGTGGTTTGTCATTCCCCCGGGCCCGACCAACGACTCCGGCACCGTCCGTGGTCGCCTGCAGATCGAGACCGCCAAGCTCAACGACGCGAACGCCGTCTACGTCGCCGAAGGCCAGTACGTCTCCGGCCACGACCAGCAGGCCGGCCTCGGTCAGAACAACCAGTCCTGGCGCTACGTCCAGGGCAACACGAACCTGACCAACATCGGCGGCATGCACATGTTCGAGCCCGGCATCTTCGCCTGGCAGAACACCCACAGCGACGTGGTGATCACCGAGATCAACAACGTCGACGAAGGCGGCACCGGTATCCACGGCTACATGTGGCTCGCCTCGCGCGCACGCCAGGTCTCTCCGACCGAGTGGCGCTACGACTACGCGATCCAGAATTCGAACTCCGACGGCGGCGTCGGCTCGATCGACGTCAACCTGCTTTGCTCGGGCGCGACGATCACCAGCCTCGAGCACCGCGGTGTCCGTCACCACTCCGGCTCCCCGTACAGCAACGGCGCGTGGACCGGCAGCACCTCGAGCCTCGCGGTGAGCTGGGCGACCGAGTCCTTCGGCCAGAACCAGAACGCCAGCGCGATCCGCTGGGGTGAGCTGCACTCGTTCAGCTTCATCGCCAACGCGTCGCCGACGAACGGCGGCTCGGTCACGGTCGGCGTCTTCGACCCGAGCGCCGGCACGACGATCACCGGCGACGCCATCGTCCCCTCGGGCGGCGGCTTCGAGTTCCCGGCGTACTGCACGGTCACCAACAACTCGACCGGTTTCCCGGCGCAACTGCTCGCGACGGGTAGCCCCGTCGTGGCCGACAACAACGTCGAGCTGACGGCGACGACGATCCCCGTCAACAACTTCGGCTACTTCCTGATGTCCGAGACGCAGCAGTTCGATCCGACGCCCCCGGGCAGCGCGGGCAACCTCTGCCTCGGCGGCAACATCGTCCGCTTCGCGCAGGACATCCTCGACTCGGGTCCGTTCGGCTTCGTTCAGTTCCAGCCGGACGCCAACAACCTGCCGAACGCGACGGTGTGGTCGGCTGGGCAGACGTGGACGTTCCAGTACTGGACGCGCGACGGGCAAGGCCCGACGAACTTCACGAACGCCGCGGCGATCACCTTCTGTCAGTAGTTCTTTTGGGAGGGGCGGAGGCCCCGCCCAAAAGAACTAGCGACCCCTCCGGGGTCGCACGTTATCCCTGGGCACCACGCCTGACGGCGTGGTAGCCGGGGGTGCGAGACGTGGACGGGGGGGCGCAGGACGGGGGGGGCGCAGGACGGCGAGACGTGGACGGGGGGGCGCAGGACGGGGGGGCGCAGGACGGGGGGGCGCAGGACGGCGGGGCGCAGGCGGGGGCGCGTAGTAGGCCTCGACCGTGGCGCGGCGTTCACGCTGGTCGGACGACCTGTGGGAGGGCCTGCGGGAATGCCGATTCAGTTGGCCTCTTGGGGGTCTCCTTGGGCGTGTCTCGATGAGGTACCAGGCCCCTCGCTCTTGAATAGGGCGGGGAGCTTTCTTCGTTCCGAGCCTGCATGGAGGTGTCGGAGGGGTATCCGGCAGGGGGGAGTTCCCATACAGTGACTCGACTTATCGATCGGAGGGCCATGCAGGCCCGGACTCAAGCTTCTTCACGACCATGATGAAACGTCTCAGCCTGGCGGTCGGGTTTTGTGCTCTGACCAGCTCGTCGGTGCTTGCGCAGAACCTGCCTGACGTCGCCGTCTCGCGGGTCAACGACAACGCCGCTTACTACGGAGAGGTAGGGGGCATCGGTGCCTTCTCCATCTCCACCACGTCCTGCAACGTCGGCAACGTCGTCATCGACTGGCTCGATCCGTGGGACATGCCGGTGATCGCCCAGAACATGTTCATGATCAAGGACGGGCACATCGAGCACCTCGGCTACAGCTTCCTCAAGGACAGCTTCTGCGCCGTCTCCGAGCCGACCTGCGGCACGTGCCAGCCGACCAACTGCAACACGCTGGGCATCGGCTGCGCCGACACCTACGGCGCCGGCCTCAACGACGGCCGCAACGGCTGGGCCAAGTGGGGCATCGAAGCGACCCGCGGTGAGTGGTTCGTCATTCCCCCGGGCCCGACGAACGAAAACAACACCATCCGCGGCCGCCTGCAGGTCGAGATGGCCAAGCTCAACGACGCGAACGCGGTCTACCTCGTCGAAGGCCAGTACGTCTCGGGCCACGACCAACAGGCCGGCCTCGGCCATAACAACCAGTCGTGGCGCTACGTCCAGGGCAACACGAACATGAACAACATCGGCGGCATGCATATGTTCGAGCCGGGCATCTTCGCCTGGCAGAACACGCATGACGACGTGATGCTCTCGGAGATCAACAACGACAACGAGGGTGGCACGAACATCCACGGCTTCATGTGGCTCGGCTCGAAGGCGACGCAGATCTCGCCGACCGAGTGGCGCTACGACTACGCCGTCCAGAACCTGAACTCCGACGGCGGCGTCGGTTCGATCGAAGTCAACCTCCTCTGCGCCGGCGCGAGCCTCTCGGGTCTCGAGCACCGCGGTGTCCGCCACCACTCCGGCTCGCCCTACAGCAACGCTGGGTGGAACGGCAGCACGACGGCCTTGTCCGCGCGTTGGGAAACCGAAACCTTCGGCGCGAACCAGAACGCCAGTGCGATCCGCTGGGGCGAGCTGCACTCGTTCAGCTTCGTCGCGGACACCCCGCCGACGAGCCAAGGCACCGTCACGATCGGCGTCTTCGACCCGAGCGCCGGCACCACGATCAGCGGCAGCGCGATCGTTCCGTCGAGCCCCGGCTTCGAGTACCCCGCGTTCTGCACGGTCAACAACAACTCGTCGGGCCAGCCCGCGAGCCTGACCGCGACCGGCAGCTCGGTCGTCGCGGATAACAACATCTCGATGACCGTCACGGACCTGCCGACGTTCAACTTCGGCGTCTTCCTCATGTCCGAGACGCAGCAATTCACCCCGACGCCCCCGGGCAGCGCGGGCAACCTCTGCCTCGGCGGCAACATCGTCCGCTTCACGGACGACATCCAGAACTCCGACCTGATCGGCTTCGTGTTCTTCCAGCCGGACGCCAACAACCTGCCGAACGGCACGGTGTGGCAGGCTGGCCAGACCTGGGCCTTCCAGTACTGGACCCGCGACGGCCAGGGCCCGTCGAACTTCTCGAACATGGCGGCGATCACCTTCTGCGACTGATCGGAGCTCGACGCTACGCCCGAGGGCGTAGTCGATCCACTAACGCGAGCCCCGCGCCCCAATGCGCGGGGCTCGCTCTTTTTCCCGTGATTGCGGGCAGAACGGCTCGCTTCGGAGCAGCGTGCGGAGTGCGGGCTCAAGCCATAGCCAACGCTTCTCGACAACAGTCCTACAATTGCGCCGTCGACTCGCGGCGATGAGCCCCCGGACAGCGACGGCGCAACAGCGATGACCAAGAGCAGCACGAAGAAGAAGGACACCTCGCCCGCCGATGTGAGCCCGGCCAGCGTGGACCACCTGATGTCCCTGCAGTCGCACCTCCTGCTGGAGGAAGCGAAGCACCCGGAGGCCACCGGTCAGTTCACCTGGATTCTCTCCGCGCTGAGTCTGTCAGCGAAGTACATCGCCGCCCGCTGCCGCATGGCCCGCCTCGAGGCCGTGCTCGGCGAGGTCGGAAACGAGAACGTTCAGGGCGAGAAGCAGCAAAAGCTCGACGTCATCGCCAACGACACGCTCCTGCGAGCGCTCGGCACGCGCCACGGCGTCGCCATCGTCGCCTCGGAGGAGGACGACAAGCCCGCGATCCTGCACACCGAGACGGCCGGCGAGCGGCCCTACGTGGTGCTCTTCGACCCGCTGGACGGCTCGTCGAACCTCGACACGGGGAGCGCCGTCGGGACGATCTTCAGCGTCCTCCAGCACGACCGCCGCGCCAAGGACGCCGAGGGCTCGGTCCTGCAGCACGGTACGCAGCAGGTCGCCGCTGGCTACATCCTCTACGGCCCCGCCACCGTGTTCGTCCTGACGACGGGCAACGGCGTGCAGATGTTCGTGCTCGATCCGTCGATCGGCTCGTTCCTCTTGGTCGACAGCGACGTCCGCATCCCCGACGGACACAAGAGCTATTCGGTCAACGAGGCCTACTCCGCGTCGTTCCCCGAGGGCTACCGCAACTACCTCGCGTGGGCCCACAACAACGGCTACTCGGCCCGCTACGTCGGGACGATGGTCGCGGACGTGCACCGCGTCTTGCTCAAGGGCGGCGTGTTCATGTACCCGCCGACGGACAAGGCCCCGTCTGGCAAGCTGCGCCTGATGTACGAGGCGAACCCGATGGCGATGATCATCGAGCAGGCCGGCGGCAAGGCGTACTCGGGCACGATCCGCACGATGGAGGTCGAGCCGGAAGCGATCCACCAGCGGACGAGCGTCGTTCTCGGAACCGCGTCCGAGGTCGACCGCGTCCTGAGCTACTTGAAGGACTAGTGGGGTGTACCCGAAGTTCGTCACATCTCCGGGAGGTACCAGAACGTGAAGTCGAAGCTGCCCCCCTTCTCCTCCGACATCAGCTTGCCGTTGGTCGCGACGAACAGTCCGCGCGGCACGGTGATGCGCAGATCCATCGAGTCCGGCTCGTCCGAAGGATGGTCCTTGCACGGCCACCACAGATCGGCGCCCTCGCCCTGGCACGACGTCGCGATCCAAGGCTCGCCGCTCTTGGTCGTCGTCCACGTGAACCCGCCGTCCCAGGGAGGATTCGGCGCCTCGCGCGGGACGCCGCCGTAGGCGACGGCGATCACGACCTCCTGACCCGGAACCGCCACCGGACCGGGCACGGCGATCTGAATGCGCCCGTCCGCGTGAGTGAACTCGAGCTCGCGGTCGCCGCTCGTGATCCGCTCGACGTTCAGGCGCTGGTCGAGGTCCAGCGCCATGGTGGTCGTCGGGTGCAGGATCTCGGCGCGCATCGCGAGCGTGCCGTCGATGCGCTTGGCCTCGGGGTCGACCGACAGCGACAAGTCGTAGTGCTTGACGTCGTAGGCGGCTTGCTCGGCGATGAGCTCGCCGCCCGAGCCATTGCGTCCTTGGGCGAGGACCGAGCCAGTCGTCGCGAACCAAACGGCGAGGGCGATGCAGCGCTTCATAACGCTGGCCTGGATTACTTCTTCCACTGCCGGATGCGAGCACGCAGGGTCCCGAACCCGAACTTGGCGAACAGGGCGTCGACCCGCTCGGGGTCCGCACCGTTGTACTCCAGTTCGCCGATCCGTGCCGTCGCCGGAGCGTCGCAGGCGAGGTTGGCGAGGCTCTTGGAGAGCCGTGCCGACTCGCGTCCTTCCTCCAACTTGCGTCTTACCGAGCGCGCGCCGCGCAGTTCGAGCTGCTCGACGCGTTCGAGGTCCGCGTACAGCTCCTCGAGACCGCCGAACTCGGCGAGCAGGGCGACCGCGGTCTTCGCGCCGACGCCCGCGACTCCTGGGATGTTGTCGACGCTGTCGCCCGCGAGGCCCAGGTAGTCGGCGATCTGATCGGGCCTGACGCCGAACTTCTCACGCACCTCGAGAGCGCCGTAGCGCTTGTCCTTGGCGAAGTCGAAGAGCTCGACGCGTTCCTCGACGAGCTGCGCGAGGTCCTTGTCGGAAGACACGACGACGACCTCGTGCCCGTCGGCCAAGAGCTGGGCCGTCAGCGTGCCGATCAGATCGTCGGCCTCGTAGCGCTCATCGCTGTAGTAGGGCGAACCGAGCGCGGCCGCCATCTCCTTGCACGCCGCCAGCTGATCCACGAGCTCCTGCGGCGGCAGCTCGCGCTGCGCCTTGTACTCGGGATAGATGTCGTTGCGAAAGCTCGTGGTCAGGCTCTCGTCGAACGCGAAACCGAGGTGCGTCGGGCTCTGCTCGCCCAGGTAGCGCAGGACGAAGCTCGCAAAACCGTAGACGGCGCTCGCCGGGCGGCCTTCGGTGTCGAGCATCTCGGGGAGCGCGAACCACGCGCGGAAGATGTAGGGGCTGGCATCGACGAGATGGACGCGCATGGTGGGTACGTTAGAGGAGCGGTAACGTACCCACCATGACGCTCTTGCTGTGCCGCGGCCTCGCGCGCCGCCCCTGGTTCGAAGACGTCGACTTCACCCTCGACGAGGGGGAGCTCGTCGTCGTCTCCGGTCCCTCGGGCTCGGGCAAGACGCTCCTCCTGCGAGCGCTAGCGGATCTCGACCCGCTGGACTCCGGCGCCGTCGCGCTCGCCGGCCGATCGCGCGACGCGTTCACGCCGTCCGCCTGGCGAGCGAGCGTTATGTACCTCCACCAGGACCCGGTCCGAGTCCCGGGCCGCGTCCGCGACAACCTCGACTGCCACCGCGCACTCCAAGTCCATGCGGAGCGGCCGCCGTCCGAAGCCTTCGGGCTCGACCCGGACGCTGAGATCGAGCGCATCTCGGGCGGCGAGGTGCAGCGGCTCGCCCTGCGCCGGGCGCTCGCTCTCGGCCCGCGCGTCCTGCTGCTCGACGAGGCGACGAGCGCGCTGGACGCCAAGGCCGCGCTCGCCGAGGAGCGAGCGGTGCAGGCGTGGGCGCGCGAGACGGGCGGCGCGGTCCTGTGGGTGTCGCACGACGATGCCCTGGCCCAGCGGCTATCCGCGCGCAGCCTCGCGTTTCCCATGACTCGAGCCCGCGCATGATCGCCGTCATCGAGCTCGGAACCTGGGACATCGCGCTCGTCGCGGTGCTGATTCTGATCAACGCGGCGGTCAGCGTCGCGCTGCGGCTCGACCTCGGACGCCGGCTCCTCGTCGCCTCCACCCGCGCGCTGGTTCAGCTCTCCTTGCTCGGCTTCGTGCTCTCGTGGGTGTTCGAGGCGCGCAACCCATGGCTCATCGTCGCGATCATGGTCGCGATGGGTCTGGTCGCGGGCGTCGAGGCCGTGCGCCGCACGACGCGCCGCGTTCCGCGCATCTACCCCGCCAGCATGACGATCATGCTCGCGAGCTCGATGGCCGTGACGCTCTACGGCCTCGTGGTCGTGATCGGCACGCGCCCCTGGTACGAGCCGCAGTATGCGATTCCGATCCTCGGCATGATGCTCGGGAACACGTTGAACGGGATCTCGCTGGGCCTGGACGCGGCACTCGAGGGCTTCGACCGGGACCGGCGCCAGGTCGAGCTCCTACTCACCCTCGGCGCGACGCGGGCGGAGGCGAGCCGTGCCGTCGTCCGGCGCGCCGTCCGCACCGGGATGATTCCGATCCTCAACAGCATGATCGCGGTCGGAATCATCGCGATCCCGGGCATGATGACGGGCCAGATCCTCGGCGGAGAGGACCCGGCCGGCGCGGCGCGCTACCAGATCTTCATCCTGTTCTCGATCGCCGGTGGTGTCGCACTCGGCACCGTCGGTATCGTCGTCGCCACCGTCTCGCTCGTATTCGACGAACGCGATCGGCTACGCACCGATCGCATCCGGACCGTCGGTGCCCGGTAGGGCAACACCCGCTGCCGAGAGCCTCTCGATCACGCCCCCGAGCTCTGCCGCGTAGTGTTTCCAGCGACCGATCGAGCGCGTGTACACCGGCTGTCGCACCTGGTGCGAGCTGGCGGTGAAGCACACGCGGCCCGTGTCGTGGAACGACAGGCACGCAGGATCCCACTCGAGCCCGCAGAACTCGACCAGCTCGCGCGCGCCCGTCTCCAGGTCCTGCGCCAGGGCCTCGTACTCGATCTCGTGTATCGCCAGAGGCAGCGCCTCGCGCCAGTGCTGCATCAAGTCGAGGTAGTCGCGGTAGCACGACGTGAGATCATCGAGGCTGTAGGTCGACGAGCAGCGGTTCGCCCCGAAGTTGGTGAAGAAGCACGACACGATCGTGTCGAGCGGATGACGCCGGACGTGCACGACCCGCGCACCCGGAAACATCAGAGCGATGAGCCCCAGCAACTGGTAGTTGCCCGGAGCTTTGTCGGTGAAGCGGGCGATCTCCTCCGGCTCGCGCCCCACCGTCGCCCAGTAGCGCTGCGCCATTCCCTGAATCGCTTCCGCGTCGAGCCGCTCGAGGCCACCTGGCCAGCGGTATTCGTCGCCGAAACGGCCGCGCAGTCCCAGCACCTCGTCACCGACGCACGAGTTCTCTCCCAGGGCGTGCACCGCGGGGTGCGCGGCGAGCACTTGCTCGACCAGCGAGGTGCCCGAGCGCGGCATCCCGACGATGAACACGGGTGCTTCACTCGCGTCGCCCAGGTCCGTGCGCGACGCGAAGAAGTTCTCGTCGCAGACCTGGATGGCCCCGCGCGCCAGCGCACTCTGCACCCGCCGGTCGTGGTGGACGCCGGACAAGCGGTTGCCGTGCGCGAAGTGCTCGAACGCGCGCGCATGCTCGCCGCCCTTGCGCAGGATCTCGCCGAGAGCGAAGTGCAGGTTCGACTCCGCGGGTCCGTCCCCCGCAAAGCCGTCGAGCTTCTCCATGAGCTCGCCCGCAGTCAGCGTGCCGCCGACTCGGGAGAGCTTGTACCACGGGCTGGTGATCGACGGATCGAGCTCCATGCCACTGCGGTAGTGCCGCTCCATCGCCTCGTCGTCGCCGCGCAGCTCGTAGTACCAACCCAGGAATACGTGGGCGGCCGCGTCGTTCGGCTCGAGCTCCAGTGCGCGCGTGAGGGATGCGTAGGCAGCCTCCACGTCGTGCCCGAGGAGTCGCGCACGGCCGAGGTCGCGGTGGACGCGGAAGTTGTCGGGCAGCGCCTGCGCCGCGCTCTCGAGCAGCGGGCGCCCCTGCTCCGGTCGGTTCTCCTCGAGCAGCCCACGCCCGAGTCGATAGCGCAGCTCCGGTGCTTCGGGCTGCAGCTGGAACGCGCGCTCGAACGCGCGCCGCGCGCCCGCCAGGTCCTTGAGGAGTCGTAGCGTCTGCCCCAGCAGGTCGTGGGCCTCGGGCGCGTTCGGCGCGAGGCGCACGGTCTGGCGCAAGACGGCCTCCGCCTCCTCGAGCTTGCCCGCTTGGCTCAGCATGCGGCCGAGCGTGAACGATCCGTCCGCGTCCTGCGCGTCGCGCGCGACCGCCTCGCGGCACGCCTCGATCGCATCGTTCTTCTGCCCGAGTGCCTCGAGCGCGTTGGCGAGCGAGAGCCACACGCCGTCTTGTTCGGGGTCCGCCGCGATCGCGCGTTCGATCACCTTGAGGGCGCGCTGCGGCTCGGCGCGGCGCAGGAACAACAGGCCGATCTGGTGCAGAGCGACGGGGTGGTCACGCTTGCGCGCGAGCACGGCCCGCAGGCCTTTCTCGGCGGCGTCGAGGTCGCCCGCCATGAGGCTCTCGATCCCGTGCTGCAGATCGCGCAGAAGCTTGGGGCTGGTACGCGGCTCGGCCTTTTGGAGGCGCTGGGGATGGGGTTGGGACATAGGAGCTCCGGCTGGGATCGGTACAGTTCGGTATCGTCCTGAGACAGAAAGAGCTGAAGCCCGCGCAGGGGCTTCGGCGCCGATTCCGGGAGCTTGCCCCCACCGGACGCGCTCCAATCCTTAATCTCCGGCATGCTGATCCCCCTCCTGGTCTCCCTCGCCGCCGTCCCGCAGGCGGCACAGGACCCGCCCGACGCCGTCCCCGCCCAGTACCTCCTGCACTGTGCCGCCTGCCACGGCGAGCGTGGCGACGGCGAGGGGACGACCGAGCTCGACCGCAAGCCACGCAGCTTCGTCGACGGCGGGTTCTCGTACGGCAACACGCAGGCCGCGATCTACCGCTCGCTCACCCACGGCATCCCCGGGACGCCGATGCCGGCCTTCGACGCGGCCATGAGCGAGGACGAGCGCGTGCGCATGGCGGAGTACGTCATCTCCCTCGGACCCGAGCGGCGCGTCGTCGATCCGAAGAGGACCGTGATGGTCGTCGCGGACCGGCCCCTGATCGTGCGCGGGATGCTGCCCGCCATCGTCCCCGGCGCGAAGCAGCAACCGCGGGGCCTGTTGATCGGCACGACCTCGGGCGCGACGTTCGAGTACCGCGTCGACGACGTGCGACTGCTCGGCGTGCGGCAAGGGGACTTCGTCGAGCGGCGCGACTGGACAGGGCGCGGCGGCAACGCGTTGAAGCCGCTCGGCAAGCTGGTCTACCTGTGCAACGACGCGGAGCCGGGGCCGACGTTCCGGCTCGTGCGCGGTGAGGCCGAGGTGCCCCTGACGTCGAAGATGAAGGGGACGTTCGTGCGCGAGGGCCTCGTCGGGCTCGAGTACGTGCTGGTCGCGGGTGCCGAAGAAGTCGCGCACGTCGAGGAAGCCGTGCGCTCGATCGGAACGTCAGTCGGCGCGGGGTTCGGGCGCCGGTTCCTCATTGAGGCGATCGGCGAGGAACGCACGCTGCGCTTCGACTCGTCGACGACCAATCGCCCGTCGATGATCGAGGCGGGCGGAGGCTCCCGCGGCGCACCCGGGCGCGAATCGGCGCACTGGGCGCAAGCGGCACTCGAGCGACCAGACGGACTCAAGCTCTACATCCAGACCGTCTCCGCCGGTTCGCTCGGAACAGACACCTACACACGCGAGCTGACGCTGGCTGCGGGAACGAGCCAGGAGTTCGACGTGGCGACGATCGTGCTGACCGATTGGAACCCGGAGATCCAGAGCGCGCTGGAGAAGGAGCTGTCCCGATGACGTTCCTTCCGCTGCTCGCTGGGCTGCTCGTCGGGCCCCTCATCGGGCTCCAAGACGGCCCGAGCGAAGCCGACTTCTACGCCGTCGACTACCTCCCGACGCCCCAGGACGAAGTGATCGAAGTCGGCGGCATGGACTTTCTGTCCGACGGCCGCCTCGTCGTCTCGACGCGCCGCGGACAGGTCTGGATCATCACCAATCCGCTGGCCGACGACCCCGCCGACGCCACCTTCTCCTTGTACTGCGAGGGACTGTGGGAGGGCCTCGGCCTCGCGGTCGTGAACGACGTGATCCACGTCGTCCAGCGCGGCGAGCTCTCGCGCCTGTTCGACACCGATGGCGACGGGGTCTGCGACCGGATCGAGACCGTCACCGATGCCTGGGGGCTCTCGGGCAACTACCACGAGTTCGCCTTCGGCCTGCCGCGCGACGACGACGGCAACCTGTACGTCGGCTTGAACCTCGCGTTCTTCTCGCCCCAGTGGTGGCACGGCAAGTCCGCCGTTCCGTGGCGCGGCTGGGTCCTGCGCATCTCCCCCGACGGCGACGCGACACCGGTCGCCTGCGGCTTCCGCAGCCCCTGCGGCATGGGCCGCAACGCGGCGGGCGACATCTTCGTCACCGACAACCAGGGCGACTGGGTCTCGTCGAGCCCGATCTACCACCTGACCGACGGCGCCTTCTACAGCCACCCGGCCTCGCTCGATTGGACCGACGGCTACATCGCGTCGAAGACCAAGGCCTCCAGCGAGATCCCCGCCGCGCGCGCCTCCGAGCGCAAGCCGCCGGCGATCTGGATCCCGTACAAGTGGTCGCGCTCGACCGGAAACCTGGCCAGTGACGAGACCGGCGGCCGCTTCGGTCCGTTCGCGGACCAGCTCTTCGTCGGCGAGCTCACCAACGGCCTGGTCGTGCGAGCCGACCTCGAGAAGGTGCGCGGTGAATACCAGGGCGCGGTGATGATGTTTCGGCGCAACATCGGTTCGGTCGCGCGCGTCGCGTTCGCGCCGGACGGGACGCTGTTCTGCGGGTTGACCAACCGCGGCTGGGGCGGCAAGACGCCGGCGGACGGCATCGCGCGCGTGCGCTGGCAGGGCGGCGTGCCGATGGAGATGCAGCGCGTGCACCTGTTGCAGGACGGTTTCGAGGTCACGTTCACGCACCCGGTCGCAGACGACTGCACGATCACGACCGACGAGGTCGACCTTCAGCAGTACGACTACGACTACTGGTGGGAGTACGGCTCGCCGGAGCGCCACACGGCGCGCGTCGAGGTGACGGGCACCGAGCTCTCGGGCGACCGCACGCGGCTCACGATCCGCACCGCGGGTCTGACGCCGGCGATGGTCGCGCGCTGTGTTCTCTCAGACGTCGTCGGTAACGGCGGACGGCCGCTCCTGCACGGCGAGTTCAACTACACGATCAACCAGCTGCCCGAGGGCGAGGCGACGTCGGACTTCGTCGCCAAGGTCGTCCCGCCGCCGCCTTCGAAGGACTCGACCGAGGAGGGCTGGGTGCGCCTGTCCTACGGCGACCCGTTCCAGCTCTGGGAGAGCTCGGGTTGGAAGCTGTGCGACGTCGACCTCGAGCCGGACGATCCGACCAAGCTCGCGACGCGCGACGGCGTCGGCGCGCTGGTCAACCTGGGCGAGGGCAAGCCCTCGCACTACGTCTCCAAGCCCGTCTTCGGCGATGCCGAGTTCCACGTCGAGTTCCTCTTGCCGCAGGGCGGCAACTCGGGCGTGTACGTCATGGGCCGCTACGAAGTCCAACTCGCCGACAGCGCGGGTGTGCGCGATCCCGGCTTCTCCGATTGCGGCGGCGTGTACAAGGGCGAGACCTGGCGTGGAGCGGGCCCCGCCTTCAACGCGTTCAAGGGCGCGGGCACCTGGCACGACCTCGACATCCGCTTCCGGGCGCCGCGCTTCGACGCGGACGGCAAGAAGACGCGCAATGCGAGCTTCGAACGCGTCTTGTTGGACGGCACCGCGATCCACAAGGACCTCGAGGTGCCCGAGCCGACGCTCGGTCCCCTTTTCGCGGACGAGGCGGCGACCGGACCGCTCCTGCTGCAGGGGGACCACGGACCGGTCGCGTACGGCAACCTGCGCGTCAAGCCGCTCGGCAAGAGGCGCAAGGATGAAGAGGGCTGGGAGCCGGTGTTCCCCGAAGCGAGCTTCGAGGAGTGGAAGAGCACGGGCAACGCGGAGTGGGAGCTGACCGACGAAGGCGTGTTGATCGGCACTGGCGAGATGGGCCACATCTTCAGCCCGCGTGCCGACTACGAAGACTTCGAGCTGCGCGGCCGCTTCAAGATCAACGATGGCGGCAACTCGGGCCTGTACTTCCGCGTGACTCCGACCGACGGCTGGCCGGACGGCTACGAGGCGCAGATCAACAGCAACTACCCCGATCCCCAGAAGACGGGCAGCCTCTACAACCTGTCGAAGATTCTCGTGCACCCGATCGCGGAGAACACGTGGTTCGACTACCACGTCACGTGCCGCGGCACCGACGCCGGAACCCACATCGTGATCCGCGTCAACGGCCTCGCCCTCGTCGACTACGTGGACACCGAGAATCGCCACGCACGCGGCCACGTCGGGCTACAGCAACACCACAAAGGCTCGCGCATCGAGGCCAAGGACGTCGTGATCCGCGAGCTGAAGTAGCCTGGATGGAGGGGTCCGTCATCAGGAGTTCCGTATGACCCGTCTCATTGCACTCGTCATCGCCGTCTCGTGCATCGCGGCCGTCGCCGCGCGTGGCGGCGACCCGACCCCCGGCCCGGTGATCGCCGTCGGCGGAGGTGGTACGCCCGAGGCCGTGTTCGTGCGCGCGCTCGAGCTAGCCGGTTCGAATCGCGCGGTCGTCGTGATCCCCCATGCTTCGCTGTCCGAGAACCGCGGCGAAGCGACGGTCGGCGCCTGGCGCAAGGCGGGCGCGCGGCGCGTCACGAACCTGGACGGCAAGGTCGACCTCGCGAGCAAGCGCGCACGCGCGCTGATCGAGTCCGCCGGCATCGTGTGGTTCCCCGGCGGGTCACAGGTGCGGCTCTGCGCGGCGCTCGAGGAGGCGAAGCTCACGGCACTGATCGCCGAGCGCCACCTGGCCGGCGTCGTCGTCGGCGGCACGAGTGCAGGCGCGGCGGCCATCAGCGAAGTCATGATCTCCGGCGCCCCGGAGCCGGCGGCGTTCCACGTCGGCGCAATGCGGCCGCACAAGGGGCTCGGACTCGTGCCGTGGGCGATCGTCGATCAGCACTTCATCGAGCGCGGCCGCAACAGCCGCCTCCTGACGGCGGTGCTCGATCACCCACGAAGGCTGGGCGTCGGGATCTCCGAGCGAACGGCGATCATCACGAACGCGGACGGCTTCGAGGTCCTCGGCGAGGGACCGGTCGTCGTCTACGACGCCTCGCAGGCCGAGATCAGCGGTGGCAAGGTCGGCGAACCCCGCGGCGCGCGCGGTGTCGTGATCGACGTCTTGCGCTCTGGGGATCAGTTCGAGCGCTGAGCGCGCCTCACTCGCGGCTGAGGAGCTTCTTGTACCGACCCCGTCCAGGCGCGCCGAGGATGTCAGCGAGCGTATAGCCGTCCAGGACACTCTGGAACGCCTCCTCGGCTTCGCCGAGGATTCCGCCGAGCCCGCACACCGGTGCGATCGGGCACGCGTTCGATTCGGCGTCGAAGCACTCGACGATGTGGAAGTCGGGCTCGAACTCACCGACGACTTCCCCGACGACGATCTTGTCGGGCTCGGCGCCGAGCTCGAGGCCGCCGCCGCGTCCGCGCTTGGCCTCGATGAAGCCCTTGCGCGCAAGGTGGTTGACGACCTTGCCCAGGTGGTTGGCGGAGATCCCGAACGACTCGGCGATCTCCGCCTTCTGCACGAGGCGCTCACGATGCACGCCGAGGTAGATGAGAACGCGCAGGGCGTAGTCGGCGTAGTTCGTCAAGCGCATGGTCGTGCGGTCAGTCCTCGGGCTCGATCCGAAGACTACACCGGCACGCGTTCTCCGTACCACCTACACGGTCCATCTTTGCCTCCTCGTCCGGCACCGGGGCGAGGAGGGTCCAGAATGCCGCGATGGCGATCACGGCTACGCCCAGGGCGCAGCCGGCCTTGGTTTTACTGCTCGCGAGGTAGGACACGGCCGTTCGCTCCGATGCGCGTCTGACGTTCATCCGGATAGTCCACGAGCCGCAGGGCGGGGCGCTCCCCCGTGCAGAACGACATCACGTACGCCACGACTGCCCAGCGGTCGGTCTCGTCAGGCACGGCGTCGGCAAACTCCGGCATGCCCGAGCCCGTCAGCGTCCCCCACACCGAGCGGTAGATGTTCTCCGCTTCGTAGCCTCCGCGGAAGCTCCACTTGTAGGTCCAGTCGCCCGGCGAGACGTGTTGCTCCCAATCGTTCTTCAGAGTCGGTGCCGACGGGCCATCGCCCCGTCCGGACGTGCCGTGACAAGAGGCACAGTTGAGCTTCTCGGCGATCCCCTTGCCGCGCTCCACCAGCGCGGCCATGTCGGCCGGCTGGGCGGGAATCACGAGCAGCTCGGGCTCCGCCTCGGCGCGCCAATCCTCGGTGAAGCTCTCCGAGAAGACGACGAGGTAGCGCGAGACGTCCGCGATCTGCTCGTCGGACAGGAACTGCCCCCACGCCGGCATCGTCGTCCCGGGAACTCCCGCCCGCACGACTCGCTCGATGTCCTCGATCTTCGGCCTCTCGCGATCGACGGTGGAGCGGAAGGCGTAAACCCCACGCGTGAAGTCCCGCGGCGGAACATCGAAACCCTCGGCGAGGAAGCCGCTGCCTTCGCCCTGGATTCCGTGACAGACCGCGCACTGGGCCAAGTAGATGTCCTTGCCGCGGCGCATGGCTTCTGCCTCGCGGAGATCCGCGGGGACGTCGACGGGGGGCGGGTTCGGGTCGTAGCGCTCGCGCGGCTCGCCCAGTGCGTCGTGGTAGCCAGCGCCGGAGAGCGAGTAGTCCGCAGGCCCCTGGTGCGCCCAGTCCCCATCCGCCGCGAATCCGTGCCCGTACATGTCGTACATCCGGAAGAAGTCTGCGGCACGGCAGTCGGTCAGCACTTCGCGCAGCTCGTGGTAGTAGCGCTCGAAGGAATAGGTAAACGCGACGCCCTGACCACCGATCAGGTGCACCTCCTGCAGCGTCGGATCGACGAGGACCTCCTGGTGGAACAAGTACCGGTAGTACGGGCTGGTCGCGCCACCGATGTGCTGCAGGAATTCGACCCAGACGGTGGGCGAATCGGGGTCGATCTCGGTGATGCGATCCTTCACGTTGATCCCGTACACACCGCCGTACTTCTCGAAGAAGTCCGGGAACATCGTGTCCATCCAGCGGTGCTCACCGATCGTGTGGCCGATCGTGAATCCGAAGCTCGCCAGCGTGTCCCGCTCCCAGTGCGAACCTGGCGCCCAGTGGAAGACGACTCCGCCGGTGGGTCCGTCCCACTCCGTCCCGCCGTACTCCTCGACCTGGTGCTCGGCGATCTTGTTGTTGAGCGTCCAGTACACGAAGTCGACCCAGCGCTCGTCGCCCGGAACGAGCGTCAACTCGGTATCGGAGAGATCATGATCTGGGTTGTAGGAGGTGCGCAGCCCTCCGCAGGCCGCTCGCCATTGCTTCGAGCTCCAGGCGATCGGGCTCAAGTGTTCCCGGTTGGTGCGACCGTCATCGCCGGAGCCGGGGCCTTCAGCGACCGAGCGGCTCGTCGCCAGCAGGGCCGCGCCTGCGACGATCGTGGGGATGGCCCAGAACGCCGCGAGCTGGGTGTTTCTTGTCCGTTGCATGGGGGTTTCGTGGCTTTGGGGTTGAAAGATGTATGTAGACTACACCTTTATCGATCCAAGAGGCACGTCGAACCGGTCCCATTCCGCCTAAAACATGTAACCCATATCCATGTTTCAACTTGCGGCGCGTGATTCATACCCGATCCCGGTACTGGCGGGGTACCTACCGGCCCGGCACCACGGGCTGCAGCCAGGCCATCTGCGGGTCCCCCTTGGCGAACGGATCAGGGTGTGCTCGCGATGATTCGACCACCGCGCGCACGTAGAGCTCTTCACCGGTGAATGAGTACTCGGCCGGGTCACTGCTCGTCTCGGCCAGAACCGTCCCTCCCTTGCCGAGGAAGCGCACGGTGTACGTCAGCCCCTCTTCGGAGTCGACGTCAACCCAGAAGCGCTGCTCGTCCCTACCGAAGTCCTCGAGCTCGACGCCGGTCGAGACGTAGAAGTCCCCGGCGCGCATCGCTGCGATCAGCTGCGCCGGTTCGAGCGACTCGGCGCGCACCTGGATCCAGGCGCGCCCGGGCCGTGCCGTCGGCTTGCCGTGGTAGTTGTGCGCGTCGTCGGTCCCGACCCCGTAGAGCACGCCGCGCCCGGACTCGAGCCGCACGACCAGCGCGCGATCCCACATCGTCTCGGTCGAAGGGCGCGTCGCGTCCCCGTGGTTGCCCACGCCGCGGTGGCCGTTGAAGAGCTCGAAGAAGGGGTAGTGCTCGATCGCCGCCAGGTCCTCCCAGGTCATCGCCCACTGGAAGTTGGGGTGGTTGAGGTGGGCGAGCATCGGACGTCCCGTGCGCTCCTCCTGCTCGGCGACGCGGGCGAACGCGGCGTTCATCACCGCGCGCGGTGAGTCGCCGGCGGCCGGCGCGACGAATGCATCGAGGTGCAGGCCATTGACGTGGACGGGCACACGCTCGCCACCGCTCGTTCCGCGGTACGTCCCGGTGATCTCCTCGCCGGGCATCAAGAGGAACTCGCCCGGCTTCTCGAACCGCTCGCGCAGCTCCGTGATCGTGGCGAGCTGCATCGCGCGCTTGCCGTTCGCTTCGCGCGTCCGCACGGCTTCGGCGCCGAACTGCGCTTCGAGCGCTTCGACGTGCTGCGCGGTCAACCGGTCCGAAACGGGAAACCAGTGTTCGCGGTCCTGCAGCACGTTGTGATCGGACAGGACGAGGAAGTGATAGCCGCGCTCGCGGTACCAGGCCGTCACGAACTCCGGCGCTGCGTCGCCGTCGCTCCACAGCGTGTGCGTGTGGGTATTGCCCTTGTAGAAGCGGGGCTCTGTGCGCGAGGAGTCCAGGGCGAGCGCCGCACCGAGCAGCGCGAGGGTGGCGGCGATCAGCTTCATGGAGTTCGAGTCTACCCGGGCGCACGCGGCCACGTGTTCCGAGTATCCTCTCCAGTTCCCTACCCCCGCTTGATGCCGCCATGCGATCGCTCCTCCCCCTCTTCCTCACCGTCCTCGCTCTCTCGACCTCGGCCGCGGCGCAGACGAAGACGCGCGTCCTGCTCGTCAGCGGCGCGAACAACCACGACTGGGAGTGGACGACGCCTTCTCTGGCGCGGATCCTGCGCGACGCGGGGATCGAGGTCGACGTCACCTACGAGCCGAAGAAGACGCTCTCCAAGCCCGAGCACCTCGCCAAGTACTCGGCCTTCGTCCTCGACTACAACGGTCCGCGCTGGGGCGACGAAGCCGAGGCGAGCTTCCTGGCGGCCGTCGAGTCGGGCACGGGCGTCGCGGTCATCCACGCGGCCAACAACGCGTTCGAGGGCTGGGTCGAGTACGAGAAGCTCGTCGGACACATGTGGCGCAAGGGCACCGGGCACGGCAAGTTCCACGCGTTCGACGTGCGCATCACCGACAACGGCCACCCGATCACGCGCGGGCTGCCCGACCTCATCGTCCATCCCGACGAGCTGTACCACGATCTCGTGGCGATGCACGGCGCGGACCACCGCGTCCTGGCCGTCGCGCACTCGTCGTCGGAGAGCGGCGGAACCGGCGCCGACGAGCCGATGATCTTCGTCTCCAACTACGGCGAGGGGCGCGTCTTCCACACGCCCCTCGGTCACGTGTGGAAGGGCCAAGAGCCGACGCGCGCATCGCACCAGGATCCGCAGTTCCACACGCTGCTCGTGCGCGGCGTGCAGTGGGCCGCGACGGGTCGCGTCGACGACGGCGCACGGCGACCGAACCGCCTCACCGAGAACGACCGCCGCGTTGGCTGGAGGCTCCTGTTCGACGGACGCACGACGCGCGGCTGGCGCGGGTACAACAAGGAAGGCTTCCCAGACAAGGGTTGGTTCGTCCAGGGCGGCTGCCTCTACCACGCCCCCAAGGGCGGCGGCGGCGACATCATCACCGATGCCCTCTACGGCGACTTCGAGCTCGAGTTCGAGTGGAAGACGGCGCGCGGCGCGAACTCGGGTGTCAAGTACAGGCTGGAGGAGAAGCAAGGCTCCCCGACCGCGCCGGAGTACCAGGTCCTCGACGACGCCGGCGGCGGCGAGGGCAACCGACCACTGCAGAGCGCGGGCTCGCTCTACGCCGTCCACGAGCCCGACGCCGAGAAGAAGGAGCTCGCCCCCACCGGTTCCTTCAACCACAGCCGCATCCTCGCGCGCGGCGGCCGCATCGAGCACTGGCTCAACGGCAAGCGGATCGTCACCACCGAAGTCGGGAGCGACGACTGGAAGGCGCGAGTCGCGAAGAGCAAGTTCAAGAACGCCGCCGGCTACGGGGAGCCGAAGCGCGGGCACATCCTGTTCCAGGACCACGGTGACGAGGTCTGGTTCCGCAGCATCAAGCTGCGCGACTTCTCGGCACTCGACGCTTACCAGGCGCCGATCTTCGACGGTTCGAGCCTGTCCGGTTGGCGTGAGGTCGGCAACGCCCGTTGGAGCGTCGACGACGACTGCATCGTCGGCGAGGTCGGCGGCGGCGGTCAGAGCTTCCTCGTGACCGAGGAGAGCTTCGGAGACTTCATCCTCGAGACCGACGTCAAGTTCGAGGTCCTGGGCAACTCCGGCATTCAGATCCGCAGCCACCAGCGCCCGAACGGCCAGGTCTACGGCTACCAGATCGAGATCGACTCCTCGCCGCGCGCTTGGTCCGGCGGTCTCTACGACGAGGGCCGCCGCGCCTGGCTCGACAACCTCGACGGCGACAACGACGCGAAGGCGGCCTTCGACAACGATGGCTGGAACCGCTACCGCATCGAGTGCGTCGGCGCGCGAATCCAGGTCTGGGTCAACGGCATCCAGACCGCGGACTACCTCGACGCCGAGGACCTGGAGGGCTTCATCGGCCTGCAGGTGCACTCGGGCAGAAAGGGCACGATTCGCTGGCGGCACCCGCGCGTGTGGAGGCTCGGCCGGCAGGAGTGGGCGCCGTTGTTCGACGGTCGCTCGCTGGAGCAGATGGGTCCGGCGAACGGCGCGATCTCGTTCCCCGACCGCACGTGGGAGGGCCGGTGGGCGGCGACCGAAGGCGCGTACACGATCACGCGCGACTCGATGCGCGACGCGACCTTGCGCGTGCGCTTCCAGCAGGACACCGGCCTGCTCGCCACGTCGCTACAAACGCACGCCGATGCGCACGGTCCGCCGACGGAGCAAGCCAAGTGGACGCCGACCGACCTCGGCCTCGTGTTCCGCCCGGCTGGGTCGAAGTCGTACAAGGACGGGCGCTGGAACGAGCTCGTCGTCGCGATGGACGGCGACCGGGTCGCGGCAATCCTGAACGGCGACCTGATCGACGAGATGCGCGAGGCGCCACTGCCGGAGAGCTTCCGCTGGGCGATTCTCTTGCCCTGGAAGGACGGCGCGGCGGGGAACTACTTCCTGCAGAACATCGACCGGCTCGTGATCGTGGAGTGAGGGTTCGGCCATGCCGAAGGACTCAATCGGGGAAGCGCGCCTCGAGGTTCTTCACCGTCCACGCCTTGCGCCGGTCCTTGGTCAACTCGATCACGCGCAGCACCGTCTCCGGCGTGACGGGATCGGCACCGTGGCCCCACTCGCGGCGCACGTAGGTCGCGACCGCAGCGACGTCCTCCGGACTCGCGGCGAGCGCGGGCATGTCGCCGTTCCAATCGGTCCCCTCGACCTTCAGGGGTCCGACGAGCCCGCCGAGCAGAATGCTGACGAGGCGCTCCTCCGATCCGAGTACCCACTTCTGGTAGCGCAAGGGGGGCGCCTTTCCGGGATCGCCGAGGCCGGTCGCCTGGTGACACGTCGAGCAGATCGCGAGAAAGGTCGCCTGGCCGCGCTCGAACCGCGCCGCCTCGTCGGTGGTCAAGGGGCGCACCGGCTGCTCCTCCTCGTAGCCCGGCTTGCCCGGCCACGCGAGCGCGTCGGCGGCCGACTGCGCGTGCTGCGCGAGGTCGGTGCCCGCAAATCGTGCGAGCGCACCGAACGCGGCGGGCTCGGACGTCAGGCGGATCGGACGGGTCTTGCCCTTCCCGCTGCGCGGCTGACCGGCGAGGATACCGGCCATCAGATAATGGGTCTGCCACTCCGGGGCACCCTCGCGCTCGGCGGCGAGCGCGACGAGGCGCGCGACGCGCTCGTTGACCGACTCGCGCGCCACGCAGCGGGCGAGCGCCTCGACCAGATTCGCAAGGCCCTTGTCCTTCTTAGCCGGGGCTCCGTCGAGCACCCGTTCGAGGAACTCGAGCTCACGGCCGTAGACGCCGCTGACGACGGCCCCGCGGCGCTCCTTGCTGGACGCATCCCGCGCGATCAGAGTGACCAAGCCGAGATCGGCCTCGGAGACACGCGCTTCGCCGAGGCTGAGCAAGACCTGGTGCGCGAGCCGCGCGTCGGCCGTCTCGAGCCCGATTGCGATGACGCGCCGCACCAGCTCCGCGGACTTGCCGGTCGCGAGGAACGGCTCGGAGAGCCGCACCGCCGCGTGCAGCACGCGCGGGTCCGGGTCCTCGAGCGCGCGCGCGACGATCTGCTCGGTCACCCAGTCGATGCCCTCGAGTGTCCACAGCGCGTGCATGCGCCCCAGGGCCGACTCTGCGTCGATCGCGTGCGCACGCAGCTCGGCAAGGATGTCCGCGTCATCCTCCCATTCCTCGATGATCGTGCGCTGCACCGCGTCGCGCACCCAGCCGTCCACGTGTGAGAGGTACGCGACGAGCTGCGCCCAGCTCAGGTCGGTGACCGTCTCGGGCTCGCGCGGCACCACGTCCGGCCGCACGACACGCCAGATGCGCCCGAGGCCCATCGGCCCCTCGAGCTCGCGCGCCTCGATCTGCTTGCGCAGGAACGTCGTCAAGAAGATGCGATGCTGGATCAGGCCGCGCGCGAAGTCGGCGATGTACAGCGCGCCGTCGGGTCCGTCGCACAGGGCAACGGGACGGAAACGCTCGTCGGTCGACGTGAGGAAGTCCAGCGGCGTGTGGACGCTCGTCGCGTCGAGGCCGATGCCGTCCTTCGCGCGCACGGCGTAGCGCTTGATCAAGTTGCCCGTCGGCTCGCATACGAACGCGTTTCCGCGGGCGCTGCCGAGCGCAGATCCACGGTAGAAGTGCGGACCACAAGCACCGGTGAACTTGGCGAGCGTGAAGTCGTCGCGCAGCGTCTGCTTGCGGTAGCCGCGGTTGACGCCCGGATTGATGCGCGCCGGCCACGTCGCCATGTTTGCCCCGTGGGCGATTCGAACGTTGACGCCGGGGGCCGTGCCGTAGTTCGGGTTGCGGCGCGCGTAGAAGGCGGGGAACAGGTCTCCGCGCAACGGGTCGGGGTTCGTGTTGAAGAACACCCGGCCGAGATCGTCCTTCGTGATGCCCCATTGGCCGCCGCCGTTCGTGCGGCCTAGGACCCACTCGCCGTCCCGGTAGCGCCAGCGCCGACCGTCGTTCGCGACGCGCACCCAGTTGTCGAGCGTCGGCAGCAGACCATTGATCGCGTGCTCGGGGTTGCCGAGGCCAGCGAGCCCCGTCGAGATCACTTCGCGCTCGTCCGCGATGCCGTCGCCGTCGGTGTCGCGGCAGAACAAGAGGTCGGGCGGAGCGATCACGAGCGCGCCACCACGCGTCGGCAAGACCGCGCGCGGGAGTACGATCCCGCTCATGAAGTCGACGCGTTCGTCCATGCGTTCGTCGCCGTCGGTGTCCGTCAAGACGGCGATGCAACCGTTGGGCTCGTGCTCCTGCGTCCCTTCGATGTTCGGCATGTAGCCACGCATCTCGACGACCCAAAGTCGCCCGTCCGCGTCGAACGTCATCGCGACCGGATCGACGACGAGCGGCTCCGCGGCAACGAGCTCGATCGAGTAGCCCGCCTCGAGTCGGAACGTCGCGAGCTGCTCCTCGGGCGACAGCACCGGCGCGGCCGGAATCTCGAGGTCAGCGGGAAGGTCGGGCTGCTCCTCTCCCTTCTTGTCCCCGTTCTGTGCGAGGAGCGGAGAGCAGAGGAAGGCCCAGAGGGCAACGTGTCTGGTTGCGTGTCTCGTCGTGTGTCGGATCAAGGGCTCGGCTCGCGATAGAGGTCGGGCCCCCAGGATACGCGACGCGCTCGCCGCTCATTGAAACTCGATCACGATCGAATCGGTGAATCCGGAGCCCGCGCCCGAGGGGGTGTCTCGGAACCAGGCCTGGAAGTGCCACGTATCACCGCGCTCCGCGCGGACCGGCGGCGAGAGCGGAATGCTGGACAGGTCGACGTCGAGCTCGAAGCCGCCCTCGAGACCCGAGAACTGGATTTGGGCTGGCGCGTTGAAACGACCGACGGGCAGGCCGACGCAGAGGTGAAGCCCAAAAGCGCCCGGCACTCCGGGCGTGCGCGAGGCGAGGAAGTAGCCGAACTCGTTCACCGGAAGACCCCGCGCGCGCAGGCGCACGTCGGTGGCGTCGGCGAACGGCGATCCGACCGCGAACAGGGTCGCGATCGAGCCCGAGGAGTTGGGAGCGGGCGGGATGCAGTCCGGACCCTCCGCGACGAGGCGACCCGGAGCACCTTGGGCGAGATCGAGAGCACGCACGGCATTCTGATGAACAAGCCGATCGACCGCGTCGCGGCGGTCTACCTCGCCAGCACGAACGAACGTCACCCCGAGCAACCGCGCAAGCGCGCACTGCCGGGTGAGCACGACCCGGGCAAGCTGCTGATGGCCTGCGGCATGGGGCACATCCCGGTCGGATCGCAGCGCTACCTCGCGCTGTGCGACGAGCTGCTGCGCACTGAGGTCGACTACTTCGAGGTCGCGCCGGAGACGACATGGCGCACGGCCGAGGACGGCACGTTCGTCCCGAACGGATACCACGCGTACTTCGCGCGGTTGAAGGAAGAGACCGAGAAGCCTCTGGTCGCCCACGGCGTCGGCTGGTCGCCAGGTACGGTGCAGCGCGACGCGGAGCGCTCGGCGCGCTGGCTGGAGCGCATCCGCACGGACCACGCGCAGTTCGGCTTCGAGTGGTACACCGATCACCTCGGTGCGACCGAGCTCGCCGGGCTCGAGCTGACCCTGCCGATGCCCCTGCCGATGACCCCCGCGATGGTGCGCGTCGTGCGCGCGAGCCTCGAGGACCTGCAGCGCATCGTGCCGCGGGTCGGGCTCGAGAACTCGGTCTTCTACTTCCACCTCGGCGACCCGCTCGACGAGCCGGCGTTCCTGGGCTCGATCCTCGACGCCCCGCGGATGCACCTCTTGCTCGACCTGCACAACGTGCACACGACGGCGGTCAACGCCGGCTTCGAGCCCGAGCGCTACCTCGAGCGACTGCCGTTCGAGCGCGTCATCGAGATCCACGTCTCCGGTGGCTCCGAGAGCGACCCCGCGTGGCTCCCGAGCGGGCGCGTCCTGCGCCTCGACAGCCACGACGCGGCGGTTCCCGAAGAGGTCTGGCGACTGCTCGACTGGGTGCTACCGCGCTGCCCGAACGCGTGCGGCGTCACGCTGGAGCGGATGGAGGGCACCGTCGAAGAGAACGATGTCGCCGTCCTGCGCGACGAGCTGCGGCGCGCCCGGCGCGCGGTGGAGGCGGCGCGTGTCTGACCGCGACGAACTGGCGACGTTCGAGTCCGTCCTCGCGCGAATCTTCCTCGAGCCGGACACCCAGGCCGCGCTCGAAGCAGCCGCCGCGGACGAGCGCCTGGGCGCCGACCTGCGCGCGCGGCTCGCGGCAGCCTCGCCCGAGGGCGTTCGCATCGCGGCGCTGCTCGTCGTGCGCCTGCGCTTCGAGCGCGTGCTCAACGGCTCGCAGCTCGGCGGCGAGTGGTTCGAGCGCGACCCGAAGGACTTCGCGGGCGCGTTCAAGCGCTACCACGCGGAGGTCCCTCCGACGGCAGCGACGCCGTGGGAGGAAGCCCCCCTGTTCGAGGCCTGGGCCTCCTCATACGTCGGATAGCTCCCCCCCCGGAGCCCCCCGGAGCCCCCACGAGCCCCCCGGAGCCCCCCGGAGCCCCCCGGAGCCCCCACGAAGTCCCCACGAGTCCCCACGAGTCCCCACAAGTCCCCACAAGTCCCCACACAAGTCCCCACAAGTCCCCACGACCACGCTGGCACGGCGTCAGCCGTGGCGCCATAAACACCCCGACACCGAAGGTGTCGTAGATCTTTGGCCGGGGATCCGCAGGATCCCCGGCCAAAGATCTAATGCCTCCCGCTCGACACGATCCACTGGAGGAACTGCCGCTCGAGCGTCTCCGCGACGGGGACGCCGGCGTCCGGCGACCACGAAAGCGGCACTCCGTACACGCGCTCGAAGGCCTCGTTCATCTGCGCGCTCAAGTCGTAGGCCGGTGCGCCGGGCTTCTGGTACTCGGCCACGACCTCGGCGAGCTCGCGGAAGAGCGTCGCGTGCGCCTCGAGCGCCGTCTTCTCCGCCACGAGGCCAGCGCTCGGCTCGTAGTCGGATAGCAGCCAGCGGTAGAAGGCGATCTCGTAGGCGCGCAGGAAGCCGACGTAGTCGCGCCGGAAGCCGTCGCGCAGCTTGAGCCGCTTCTCCTTGTCGCGCGGCTTCTCGCGCGTCGGCCCTGTCTCCTGGGGCAACACGCGCGAGCCGTCGCGGGCGAGGAACGGGTTCGAGACGACGTGACCCTTGCCGCGCTTGCTGCCCTCGGTCTTGAGCTCGAGCTTGGCGACCAGCCCGCTGCCCTTCTTCCCCTCGTCGAAGTCGACGTTGTCGAGCAGGTCGACGAGGAAGTCGCGGTCCTTGTTCGCGCGCTTGCGCCAGCGGCTGGTCTCGGCGCCGACCTTGCCGAGTGAACCGCCGTTCGAGTTGCCACCGGCGATGAACTGCGAACGCGCGTTCGTGCGGTTGGCGACGTCCCCCTCGTCGCGCACCTCGTTCTTGCCGTACATATAGGTCACGAAGAACTTGCGGGTCCCGGCGAAGAGCGCGCCCATCACGCGCTGCGCGCGCTTCAGCTCCGGCGAGGTCTGTGCATCGTTGCTGACGTAGGTTGGCCCGTAGTAGTACTCGAGCAGCATCGTCGCGGCGTACTGCACCGCGTGCTGCAGGACGACCCCGTCCTCGGTGTCGATGTCGGACATGTACTTGCCGCCGTACAGGTCCTTCTCGGCGCCCTCCTCGGCGTAGCGGAACGAGATCGCCTGGATGCCGTTCAGGTGGAACTGCGTGTACTGCCAGATGCCCGGGTGCCACGAGTCGTCGGGCACCTCACGCGCGCGGGCCGCGTACAGGGCGAAGCCGACGATGTCGCCGCGGGTCGGGCACAAGACGATCGACATCGGGTCGCGCTCGTGGACCGTGACGCCTTCCCAGTACGATCCCGAACGCATGGCCTTGTGGAACGTCTCCGCGGCGGTGCGGGCCGCGTCGCCCTCGGCGGTGATGAGCGAGAACAGATCGATCGAGGACTGCGGCACGACCTCTTTCTTGGCCTTGGCCTTCCACGCGCGCTTCTCGTCCGAGAGAGCTTCCTTGATCGCCTTCTGCGAGGCCTTGGCCTCCCAGCCGACTCCGACCCACTCGCGCATCCCCTCGAACCCGGGCAGCACGGCGTCGGCCGCGGCCGGGTCGATCACCTTGCCCGGTTCCGCCTGCCCGACCAGCTCGACCCAGCGCAGCTGCAGGTCGAGCAACGCGAGACCGACCTTGGACAATTCGTGCGCCGCGTCATCGGCGTTGGGCTTGCCGCGGTAGGTCTTGGTCTTCTTCTTGCGCCCCGCCATGTCGACGAAGCCGCGCTTGGGATAGTGGATGCGGAAGACCCCTACGTCGACGTGGACGTAGGCGAGCTCGAGGAACTCCTCCAGCGTTACAGCAGACGGCTCGCGCCCCGCGAGCTGGGCGTCGGAGAGATGGGAGCGGACGAAATCGTCGGCCAGCGCGCCGTAGTCGGGCTCATCGTCCAAGCCGGTCGCGACGACGGGTGCGGCGAGCAGCAGCAGGGTCGCGAGGCCGCGCGTACCGGTGGCGACAAGTCTCTCGCACGTGCATGACGTGGACATGGGTTCTCTCTCGTCGAATCGAGGCGTCGGTCGGCAGATTGCCGAGCATCCCCTCATCGGATGGATTCGGCTCCCGCCTAACACCCAGAGACGATCAAGTTTCGGAGCCATTCGCCGCGATTCCCAGACAAGTGGCGACTGGCCATTTGTTACGCGCCGGCGACGCGATGCGTACAAGCTACGAACGCAACAAGCTCAGTCGGCGAACGTCACGCTGAGGCCGTTCGTCGCCTCAGGCGCGGGAAGCGAGTGCGTCGACCTTGCGCGCGAGCACGAAGTCGTTGACCGAGAGTCCACCGATCGCGTGCGTCGTCAGGGTCAGCTGCACGTTGCGGTAGCCGCTGATCAGGATGTCGGGATGGTGGCCCTGCTCCTCGGCCAGCATTCCGACGCGGTTGACCCACTTGAGGGCTGCTCGGAAGTCGCCGAGAACGTAGCGGCGCACGATCGGGTCACCGTCGCGCTCCCACCCGTCGAGGCCCGCGAGGTATCCGGTGATCGCCGCCTCGGCGAGGGGCGGCGTGTCTCGCGTGCACGGCGCGCAGCGCCCGGGCAGCTCCCCACTCACGCGCCGCGTCCCTCGATCCCGAGCTCGGCGGCGTGGGGCTTGAGCGCCTCGATGATGAACGTGATGTGCTGGCCGAGCTCGGTCGCGAGCAGCTCGGCGCCCGCGGTCACTTCCGTGCGCTCGACCTTGGCGGCGAAGGCCTTGTCCTTCAGCTTCTTCTTGACGCTCTTGGGAGTCAGCGTCGACACGCCCTCGGGACGCACGAGACAGCACGCGCCGATGAAGCCCGTCAGCTCGTCGCACGCGAGCAGCGCCTTGTCGAGCGGCGTGTCGTACGATACGCCCCACTTGGTGTAGTGGGCCGACACCGCGTGCGCGATCTCGTCCTCGCTGCGCTCGCGCAGCCAGGCGACGATCTTGTTCGGGTGCTCCTCCGGCCATTTCTCGTAGTCGGCGTCGTGCAGCATCCCGGCGATGCCCCAGGCGTCCTCGTCCTCGGCGCCGCGCCCGTACTCGTGCGCAGCGGCGCGCATGACGATCTCGACCGCACGCGCGTGCTTGCGCAGGGAATCGGTCTCGGTCCATTCGCACAGATGGGACCAGGCTTCGTCGCGTGTGAGGGGCATGGCAGGGACATGGCAGGGGGGGTCGGGGTCTTCGGGAACGGCGGCCATCGTAGACGAAGCCGGGCTTGGGGTAGAGTCACGCTATGCGCTTCTCAACGATCCTCGCCTCGCTGCTCACCGCGCTGTGCCTCGCCGCCGGCCGCGCCCCGTCCGAACACGCCACGCGCTCGATCGAGGGCTGGACGGTCGAGGTCGACACGAGCCTGCTCGAGGGCGAACACTCGGAGCTCGGTGCGCGAGCGCTGAAGGTCCTCGCCGCGGAGCTGTTCGAGATCGCGACCGTCCTGCCCGCCGACAAGGTCGCCGCACTGCGCAAACTGCGTGTGCGCGTCGACCGCGACCATCCCCTCGGCGGCCTGCAGTACCACCCCGACGAGGACTGGCTCGTCAACCACGGTCACGACCCGAAGCTCGTGAAGACGGTGCACATGCCGAACGTCACGCGCTTTCTCGAGTTGATCGAGAGCAACTGGCAGCCGTACGTGATGCTGCACGAGCTGGCGCACGCCTACCACGACCAGGTGCTCGGATTCGACGACGAGCGCATCCGCGCCGCGCACCGGCGCGCCGCCGAATCGAAGCAGTACGACTCGGTCCTTCACATCCGCGGGAAAGAGCGCGAACACTACGCTCTGACCGACCACAAGGAGTTCTTCGCCGAGATGACCGAGGCCTACTTCGGAACGAACGACTTCCATCCGTTCGTACGCGCGGAGCTCGAGCGTGTGGACCCCAAGACCTACGCCTTGCTGCAGGAGATCTGGGGCGAGCTGCCCGAGTGATCAGAACATGACGCTGACGGCGTCGGTGAAGTTGTTCGTGCCACCGACGTCGCGATACCAGCATTGAAAGTGCCAGGTGTCGCCGGGAAGGATCGTCGCCGGCGGGTTGACCGGGACGGCACTGACGTCGATCTCGATGCCGTCGAACGGGCCACGAATGATGTCGGCAGGCCGATCGAACCGACCGATGTTGCCCGAGACGCAGACGAAGCCCGCGCTGCCGGGCGGTTGCAAGAAGCCGATCGACTGACTCGCCAGAAAGTAGCCCGGCTGACCCGGTGGCAGCTTGGTTGCCTCGACACACTACCAGTCGCGACCGAATACCGTCCGTCCTACCGGCGCTACACGATCGTCAGCCACCCGTGCCGGTCCTCCGCCTCGCCGCGCACGATCCCGAAGAACTCGTTCTGCAGCGAGCGCGTCAGCTCACCGACCTTGCCATCGCCGACGATGCGCTTGTCGACGCTCTTGACCGGGGTGATCTCCGCGGCGGTACCCGTCAGGAAGATCTCGTCGGCGTAGTACAGCATCTCGCGTGCGAAGCGCTGCTCCTTCACGACGACGCCGCGGTCGGTCAGAAGCTGCATCGCGATCCCGCGCGTGATGCCCGGCAGGATCGAGGCGCTGACCGGGGTCGTGTACACGTCACCCTGGTAGGTGAGGAAGATGTTCTCGCCGCTGCCTTCGCTGACGAAGCCGTCGATGTCGAGGACGATGCCTTCCTGGTAGCCGTTCGCAAGCGCCTCGGCGACGACGAGCGACGAGTTGACGTAGTTGCCGGTCACCTTCGCCATCGCCGGGTGTGTGTTCGGCGCCATGCGGCGCCAGGAGCTGACCCCGACGTCGATGCCGTTCTCGATCGCTTCGTTGCCGTGGAGGGAGCCCCACGGGAAGCTGGCGATGATCAGCTCGGTCGGGTTGTTGTTGGGCATGACGCCCAGCTCGCCGTAGCCGCGGAACGCCAGCGGGCGGATGTAGCACGAGTCGTGGCCGTTGGCGCGCACGGTCTCGACGATCGCGTCGCGGATCTCGGCCTTGTCCCAGGCGATCTGCAGCTCGATCACCTTGCACGAGAGGAAGAGCCGATCGACGTGCTCCTCGAGGGCGAGGATCGCCGGCCCGCGCGCCGTGGGGTAGGCGCGGATGCCCTCGAAGACGCCCGAGCCGTAGTGCAGGGCGTGGGTCAGGACGTGGACCTTGGCCTCGTGCCAGGGCACGAGCTCACCGTTGAACCAGATAGACTTCGATTCTTGCATGGGCGCGCAGAGGATAGCCGGTCCCCAGGCGCCGAGCTATGCTCCCCCGGGATGAGCGACGATTCGCAAAGCGGCGCGGCAGGACCTCGCGGACTCCGCCGCGTCCTGCGCATTCTCCTCTGGCAGCTCCTGATCCTGGTCGCCTTGGTGGAGCTGGTCCCACGTGTCATCCCCGTGCCGGGGCTGCGGAGCGCGGATCTCAAACCGGCCTTCATCGATTCTGAACGGAACCGCCGGCTCGAGCCTCACCCCTATCTGGTCGGAGCCCCCAAGCCGCACTGGACCTCGACCGCCAAGCAGAAGCAGGCGTCGCACAACAGCTTCGGCCTGCGTGGCGCGGAAGTCACGCTCGAGAAACCCGCGGGTACCCGGCGCATCGTCTGCCTCGGCGGATCGAGCACGTACGGAAACGGCCCGACGAAGGACGAGGCGACCTGGCCCGCACGCCTCGAGAGCAAGCTGAACCACCTCCGCAGCGGCGTGCCCGTCCAGGTCATCAACGCCGGCGCGCCCTCCTGGTCGACGTTCGAGAGCCTGATCAACCTCGGCACGCGCATGGTCGCGTTCGAGCCGGACCTCGTCCTCGTCTACCACGCGACCAACGACGTCACGCCCGCACTGTGGCCCGGGGCGCGCTTCGACAACCTGCACTTCCGCAGGACGTGGCCGACGGTGCGGCCTTCGCCGGTCGAGCCCTACCTCGAGCGCAGCATGATCTACCTGATCTGGCGCAAGTACGGCACGAGCTACCTGACCGAGCGCGCGGACCTGGGCTTCTACGGGATCCGCGACTACCGCGCCGACTACACCGATCCGTTCGGCGACGGCCCGTTCCCGCGCACTGGCTTCGAGGGCTTCGAGCGCAACTTGCGCAGCATCGTCGCCACCGCGCGTGCCCACGGCGCACGGGTCCTCCTGATCACGCAGGCGAACTGGGCGACGGACGACGACAACTTCATCACGGGCAAGAACCGCCACCGCGCGATCGGTGAGATGACCGAGATCACCAAGGCGCTCGCCGCGGAGCTCGACGTCGCCCTGCTCGACGCCAAGCCCCAGCTCGAGGAGCGGGCCCGCAGCCAGATGGCCGAACGGGACAAGCAGAACGTGTTCACCAACGGCGTGCACCTGCGCGATCCGGGGGCGAACTTCCTCGCGACTTTGATCGCGGACTTCGTCCTGTCGGAGAACTTGCTCCCCTGAGGTAAGATGTTCCGCCCATGAGCGAGAACATCATGAACGCCCCCCACGGCATGAATCTGGTCGTGGAGACCAGGGGCGGAATCGTCTACATCGGTCGCTTCGACGAGTCCAACGGCTTCGAGGTCCTGATGCACGACTGCGGCATCTGGGAGCCGAAGGAAGACGAGGACGCCGACCACTGGATCCGCGAGACGGCCACGTACGGCGTCGACGTCAAGCAGCGTGATCTCAAGTTCCCCTCCGCCGAAGTCGTGCGCTGGCGCGCGCTCGGCGACATCGAGAAGCTGAAGTAGACGCGATGCCCGGTGGACAGCCCGGTGGACTGCGCGGCGGGCGGAGGGTGCTGGCGATCCTCGGCAGCATGTTCTTCCTGTGGCTCCTCGTCTTCGAGGTGCTCCTGCGAGTGCTGCCGATCCCGGCCTTCGAACGTTCGGAGCTGCAGCCCGCGTTCCTGTCGACGCAGTCGAGCTTCAACGCCACGGGCCATCCCTACCAGGCTTTCACCCCGACCCCCGGCTGGAAGAGCGCTCCCGGAAAGCCCCACGTCCGCACGCACAACGTCCACGGGTATCGTGGCCCCCTCGTCGCCAAGGAGAAGCCCGCGGACGTCTACCGCATCGTGTGCCTGGGAGGCTCGAGCACGTACGGGCACACGCCGAGCTCCGACGAGACGACGTGGCCCGCGCAGCTGCAGAACTACCTGAACGCGGAGCAGTCGGGCAAGCGCGTCGAAGTGATCAACGGCGGTTTCTCGGGCTACTCGACCCACGAGAGCCTGCCGAACCTCGCGTTCCGGATGATCGACTACGCGCCGGACCTCGTGATCGTCTACCACACGATCAACGACATGCGTTGCGCGCTGTACGGCGAACCGAAGGGCGACAACACGCACTGGCGCGCGGTCTGGCCCATCTACAACCCGACGCCCGTCGAACGCGCGCTCGAGAAGAGCATGACGTACCTGATCTTCCGCCGCTACTTCACCAGCTACATCAGCGACATGGGTGACCAGGGCGTGTGGGGCATCGTCGGCTACGACCCCGACGCCGAGGACATGTACGCCGTGGACCAGCGGTCGCCCGTCGGGTTCCGCAACTTCCAGCGCAACCTCGTGTCGATCCAGGCGCTGGCCAGCGCACACGGGGCGCAGACCATGTTCGCCACGCAGGGTTGCGACCGTTCCGACATCGGTGCGGAATCGCGAGACACGCAGTGGGCTGCCATGGATGAGATGGAGCGCATCCTGCGCTCGGTCGCGGGCGAGCGGAAACAGCCCTTCGTCGATGGGCGCGAAGCCCTGGAGAGCACAGCCGCCAAGGAGGGGCGCGACGTGATCTTCACCAACGAGGTGCACCTGACCGACCGCGGCTGCGAGGTCCTCGCGCGCGCCTTCGCCGACAAGATCCTCGGCGATGCGATGATCAAGTAGCGCCTGGGGATTGCGCGGGCTCGGTACTACCCTAGTGGTGTGATTCACTCTTGTGCGGCATTTTGGTCGGTGCGTACGCGTTCGCTGCAAGGCGCAGCGACGACGCGACTTCGCTGCAAGTCTCGGAGGAGGCGCAACGCAGCAGCGGGCGGGTACGGGCC
>JAAELL010000184.1 GCA_024226735.1 bacterium
CGGCGACCTCACTCTGAGGGAAGCTCTGCGCGTTCGCGCAACGCCGACATCAGTCTGAGGAAAGCCCCGCGCGTTCGCGCGTCGACGACCTCACCCTGAGGGACGCTCTGCGCGTTCGCGCAAGGGCTACATCACCCTGAGGTAGACGCTGCGCGTTCGCGCAGACTAAAATCTCGGACGAGGTTTCAAGCGCTAGGCCAAAGCTCAAACCAAAACTGAATTTTCAAGCTCTGATTGCGAAGTGGAAAAGACCATGACTTGGACAATGACCCTCTCTCCCAACGGCCAGATCACCCTGCCCAAGGCCGCCCGCGACCGCCTCGGTGCCGTCCCGGGCGACAAGATCGTGCTCGTCGAACGCCGCGGACGCTTCGAGCTCGAAGCCTACGGCGGCGACATCCTGCGCTGGTACGGGGCCTTCCCCGTCGACGAGCCCCAGGACTGGGCAGCGCTGCGAGACGACCCGAGAATGGCCCGAGGCCACGAGGAGGTGGACCATGAGCCGCAAGACGATTGACGCCGGCATCCTCCTCCACTTCGTCACCGCCGACCACCCTCAGCACTCCCCCTGCTGCCGCGACCTCTTCGAGCGGGTGCGCAACGGCGACGAGACCGTCTTCCTGCCCGAGACCGCGCTCTGCGACGCCGTCCGGGCCCTCTCCACCGTCCACCGCTGGCCGGCCGACCGCGTCGCCGCCTTCGCCGGCGACCTCCTGGCCTTGGGCGGCATCCGCATGCAGCGCAA
>JAAELL010000185.1 GCA_024226735.1 bacterium
CGCGCGAGTCGATGTTCCACAACATGATGAGCATGCCGCGTTCCGCGACGAGCGCGCGCACGGTGTCGCTCAGCGCCCCGTAGGGCGGTCGGAAGATGGCCGGCCGCACATCGACGCTCTGCTGCAGGACGCGCGTCGTCTTGTCCAACTCGCCCGCGAGCGCGTCCGCATCGAGCTTCGGTAGAAAGGCGTGCGTGTAGCTGTGATGGGCCACCAGGTGGCCGAGGTCCAACGCGACGCGCGTGCTGGTGCGGCAACGCTCCCAGGACTCGGTCGTACTACGGCAGGAGAGCCACGCCCGGCGTTGGTGATCGGCCTCGGCCTCCGGGGATGGCGCGGAGGCGGAGGCGATCTCCACGCGATCCTCGCCATCGAGCCGCGCGACGTTCTCGCCGACCCGGAAGAAGATCGACTTGACCTGGAAGCGATTCAGGATCTCGAGAATCTCTCCGGTGTAGCGCCGGGTGCGGGCCATCGTCGAAGGTGAGCACGAGCGTCCTGGCCGGAAGGGAGTGGCCGCTGACGGTACGAACCTTCTTCGCGGGGGTAGGCTCCGTTTCCCTCACGGGCTCCGCAATAGAGACGTCAGGGCGTACCGCGTC
>JAAELL010000186.1 GCA_024226735.1 bacterium
CGCGCGAGTCGATGTTCCACAACATGATGAGCATGCCGCGTTCCGCGACGAGCGCGCGCACGGTGTCGCTCAGCGCCCCGTAGGGCGGTCGGAAGATGGCCGGCCGCACATCGACGCTCTGCTGCAGGACGCGCGTCGTCTCGTCCAACTCGCCCGCGAGCGCGTCCGCATCGAGCTTCGGTAGAAAGGCGTGCGTGTAGCTGTGATGGGCCACCATGTGGCCGAGGTCCAACGCGACGCGCGTGCTGGTGCGGCAACGCTCCCAGGACTCGGTCGTACTACCGCAGGAGAGCCGCGCGACGTTCTCGCCGACCCGGAAGAAGATCGACTTGACCTGGAAGCGATTCAGGATCTCGAGAATCTCCCCGGTGTAGCGCGGGTGCGGGCCATCGTCGAAGGTGAGCACGAGCGTCCTGGCCGGAAGGGAGTGGCCGCTGACGGTACGAACCTTCTTCGCGGGGGTAGGCTCCGTTTCCCTCACGGGCTCCGCAATAGAGACGTCAGGGCGTACCGCGTC
>JAAELL010000187.1 GCA_024226735.1 bacterium
CCCGCCCGCGCGAGCCCGAGTGCGATCGCGCGCCCGAGCGCACTACCGCCGCCCGTAACCCCGATCCCCTGTCCGCTGAGGTCGACGAGTTGTCGAGACTGCATGCTCATCCCTCGCGGATCGGTTTCTGCACGACGCCCGCATTGAGCGCCGTGATCTCGGGGTGGGCATCGAGCAGCGCAACCATCTCCGGGTAACGGATGGCCACCGCGCGGTCGGCGAACAGCGAAAACGCGCTACGCGCCATCGTGAGGTCCTCGAACGTGTCGACGGTCCAACGCCAGTCGGGTCGCGCCGGCCAATCGCCAGGCAGCGGGCAGAGCTTCGGCTCGCAGCGGTCCGAAAGCCACGAGAGCACGTGAGCGCGGTGGTGGGGCTGGGTGTCGGGGATGTTGCGTTCGCTCTCGAGGACCGCCTGGGCGTTTGCGACCTGGATGCCGAAGCCCAGCGGCAGCTGGCGTGCGCCGTGCTCGTCGCCGGCGAACTCGATCAAGGGCAGGTCCTTGCCCACCGAGTCGCGCGCGTCGAGCAGCAGATCGACGGCCTCGCCGGACACGAAGGGGTTGTCGGCGGTGACGCGCACGATCCACTCGGGCTTGTGCTCGGCGATGATCGCCGTGAAGCGCGACAGGACGTTTTCGACCTCGCCGCGAAAGACTTGCAGGCCGAGGGCATGTCCCCACGCCTCGGTGACGTCGTCCGTCGCATGCTGGCTGGTCGCGAGCCACCACTGCTCGACGCGCGAGGCGCGCAGGCGGTGAGCGATGAGCTCGAGCATCGCCCGTCCCGCGACCGGCGCGAGGATCTTGCCCGCAAGTCGCTGCGATCCCATCCGAGCTTGGATGATTCCGATGACCGACACCGCCCTCCCCCTTTCCTGCGACATTGCGATTCGAAACGCTGGCCCACAGCGTGAAACGCCCCGGTCGCCTGAGACGCGAGCTGTGGGACCTCGAGCCGCGACAACCGGCTAGCGGGACAACTACAAGTTTCATGCCGGTGCGTTGCG
>JAAELL010000188.1 GCA_024226735.1 bacterium
CGGACGAGCATCGCTCACCGCGGGCGATTTCCTCGAAGGCACGCTCCTGGTGCTGCGCAAGGGGCAGAAGCACTACCACCTGGTCAGCCTGGAGCGGGCGTCGTCGTGACGCTCGAGACCTCGAGAGCGCACGCCTCCAGGTCGGCGGCGGCGCTGCGGGCCTGGGTGCGTGAGGCGCTATCCCAGCTCGACTTCCGCCGCCGGAGTGTTTCCTTCCTGATCGGCACCGACGAGCTCATCCCGCGCGAGCGTAGGGTTGCGATGACTCCCTGTCACATCTCGCGCCTGCGGCGCGACCTCGACTCATTGGGGCTCGACTGCCGAGTCTCCGTCGTCCGCGGCGCCGGGGAGCGAGCGGCGAACGGGGCGGGGGAGGTGTTCGCCGACGAGCAGTACCAGGCGGTGGGAGCCGAGCTGGTGGCGCTCGACGAGCTCGCTTCCCTCGACAGCCTCGACGTGGCCCACGCCCTCAAGGAACCGACGGAGTACGAGAGTGAGCTACCGGGCCCCCTGATCCGGATCGGCGCCCTGCACCTCGCGAGTCGCCCCCCGGGGCTGTGCCGGATGCTGGCCACGAAGAACTTCGCCGCCATCCTGGACGGCGGCACAGTGGGCAGCTGCTCCTACCTCGAG
>JAAELL010000189.1 GCA_024226735.1 bacterium
CGACAGATCGTCAAGGTGCCTCGCGGCGTGAGCGGCTCGGCGCGCCCGCTCCACCTGTTGGGCCGCTCTAATTGCTCGACCCGCGCCGCCACCTGACAACGAGCCTGCAACGAAGCCGATCGTGAAGGCAAGTTCTGGAGATGCGCCTGCTCGCCTGGCGACAAACTCAGCAGCCGTTCCCGGCAAGTCCAGGACCATCGCGAGCTGCTCCAACCGCCCCTGAGCCTCGATCGTGGACAGTGCCCCGCGCCGCTGCCCGAGCCCCTCCTGGAGGTCCTGCTGCGTAACTCCCGTCGACTCCGCGATCGCATCCCGCTGCGTCTCCAGCGCCGACTCGAGAAGTGCGATCTGGTCCGCCCGCGACCGATCCTCCCACACGGGCCCCACGACCTCGAGCTCTTCGGCGAACCGATCCATGGCCTCCGCCAACTCACCGCCCCACGTCTCGAACCGGCCGTTGATCCGCTCGAGCCGACCGGCGATGAAGCTGAACGCCCGCTCGCTCGAGGCCGCCGGTTCCCGATGGCCACCCTCACGGTCCGGGCTCAACCCCAGCCGATCAGTGAACCCGAGTGGGTTCGCCGCGGCATAGGCGTACAAGTTCGTTCCGCCGCGTTCGCCGAGCGGGTCCTTCGACACGAAGCGACCGAGCGCAGGATCATAGATGCGCCGCCCGAAGGCGTACGTCTCGTGCTCGAAGTCGTACAGGCGACCTGCAAACATGGGCTCGCCGCCCCAGTCCACAGCGGACGCCTCGGCACCCGCTCCCCCAGCGCGCGCGATCCCGTATGGATCGTAGTGCACCGTCCTCGGCGTGCCGGTCCCATCGTACACGCCGACCACGTTGCCGCTCGGATCGACGTTGTAGTAGCTCGTGCTCAGTCCGTCGTAGGACGAGAGCGCGTACGGACCACGCGGGTCGACGACGAAGCAACGCAGGCCCCACGCTCCCTCCGCTTCGATCGGAGTGCTCCCCAAGTACCGGTACCGTTCGAGACCCGCCGAAGGCGAAGACCGCTCCAAGAGCCTGCCGAACGGCCCGTACCTGTAGTCGGTCGTCCCCAAAGGGCCCGAGCGCGAAAAGGGCCGGCCTAGCGAATCCCAATCGAGATCGCTGCTTCCCGGTGCGAGAGCGCGGTCCGTCTCGTTCCCTTGGTCGTCGTAGTCGATCGAGGGATAGTGCGGCGCAAACGTCGTGTACTGGTTCGCGTCCGACCGATCCGGCGTTACGACGCCGAGTAGGCTGTCGTCGAGCTCCTCGAAGTTGTCCGCGTCGTCCAGCTCCCACGAGACGGTCCGCGTGACGCCGGAGCCCGAGTCGTAGCTCCAGCTCGTGAGTCGAGACGACTTGTCGTACCCAAACGTCTCGGTCACGCCCCCCTCCGACCGGGACTCCATCTCCCCGACGGCCGAGTACACGTAGCTGCGGTCGACGAGCGGAAGCCCCGTCGACGACTCGATCAACTGCCGCGTCACGAAACCCGCGCCGTCGAACTCGACGGTCTGCACTTCGCCCGTCCCCCATGTCACCTTGCGGTACTCGCCGGCGCCATAGGGATCGTCGAACGCCGCGATGACCGCACTCGTCCCCGCGTCCCGCAGTGCCTCGACACGGCCGATCGAGTCCCGGTCGATCTCGACGCCGTACGACGAGGGATAGGTCAGCTCACTCGCTTCGCCGGCACCGTTCGCGTCGATGGTCAGGGTGGAGCTCGGGCCGACCCCGACCACCGTCTCCTCCGCGAGCCATCCTTCGCTGGACTGGGCGCGCGACACCGTGACCGCCTGGCGACCTGCGACCATGTCCTGGGCGGACCGGACGCCCCCCACCGCGTTGTACGCGAACGTCTGCGTCACCGCCGGGCCCGCCCCCGTCGCCGTGATCTTGGCGACCTCGGTCCGCGGTGTGTACTCAAACAGCTCACCGGGAACTACGCGAAGCAGAAGGTGGGCACCGATGTGAAGGGCCGGAGGTATTTCTACGTTAAGGTCACGGAGGGAGCTACCGGCTCACCGCCGCACCCCCTCTCCTCCCGGGGCTCTGCCCCGGAACGCCGCGCTACGCTTCAGCCAGCTCGAAGGCTGGCTTCGCGCGGCTCCCCGCTGGGGGAGGGGGGGGCCCTCCCCCCGCCCCCCCCCCCCCTCCCCCCCCCCCCCCGGGCCCGCCACCCCCCCCCTCCCCCCACCCCCCGGTCCCCCCACCCCGGGGGCGCCCCTTTTCC
>JAAELL010000190.1 GCA_024226735.1 bacterium
CAGGTTTCGGCGAGCCATCGTCGTTCCTGGCAAGGCGCGCCGCCGACGCGTATTCGCTGGATACTCGGAGAAGGCGCAACGTAGCCAGGGGCGGCGAGGGCCGGCGAAACGTGACACTTATTCTCGGACGGGCCCTTAGGCTAGGGAAGAGGCACGCTCCCTGAGAGGTATCCCATGGCCACCCGTCAGCTGTTCGCACTCCTGCTCCTGCTCGGCGCCGCTGGCGCCGGTGTGTTCTTGTTGACGCGTGAGCCGCCGAGCTCGGGCGAGCCCTCGATCGAGGGCATGTCGGCCGACGACACGCCCCCGGTGCCGGTGGTCGAGGAGGCCGAGGATCTCCAGACTCCGCAAGCCCCGCTCGACGTTCCTCTGCCGGCTCCGCAGCAGGCGGCGCGCGCCGAGGTGCCGGAGGAGGTCGCGCGGTGGAGCCCGCCGTCGAGCGTCGTGTGGGTCGAAGGGCGCGTCACGTTCGCCCCGGACACACCGGAGGACGAGCGCATCACCGTGCTCGCCCACGGCAAGAGCTTCCCCGGCAAGGAGAAGGCCAAGGGCGTGTACGAGGCCGAGGTCGAAACGAGCGGGTCCTTCCGCGTCGCGTTCATGCCGAAGACCAAGCGCGCGCGCCTGACGATGCGGGCGCGCTACAGCTATCTGCCGAAGAGCGTGCGCTTCAAGATCGACGAGGTGGGCGAGGGCGGCCTCACGCTCGAGCCGCTCTTGGGCGGACGCATCGAGGGCACCCTGGGCATCCCGTCGCTCGTCGAGGGCGAGGACCTGGACGACCGCGACATCATCATCCAGGTCGACAGCTGGCGCGGGAACGACAACGTGATGCGCACCGCCACTCCCGCGGCCGACGGAGCTTGGGAAGTGAACGGGCTGCCGCCGGGCGCGAGCTACGAGGCCGACGCCACGAGCGTCGCCTTCACGCGCGGTTCGCGTGAGGACTTGACGATCACCGCCGGCGAGACGTTGCGCGTCGACTTCGACGTCACGCGCGGCGCGACCGTCAGCGGCGTCGTGGTCGACGGCCGCGGCGAGCCGGTCGAGGGCGCGCGCGTGCGCGCCGAGGCGCCGGGCAGCTACCGCTCGAAGGAGACGCGCTCCGACGAGTCCGGCCAGTTCGTGCTCAAGGGTACGACGCCCGGTGAGGTCACGCTCGAGGTGCAGCACAAGGACTTCCTCGAAACGGAAGTGGCCATCGACGCGCTGGCCGAGGGCGACCACCGTGAGGGCGTGCGCGCCGTCTTCGAGGGCGGCGGCGTCATCGAGGGCATCGTGCAGTGGCCGGACGGCACGCCGGTGGCGAAGGCAACGGTGCGCGTCGATCAGTCGAACGAGGGCGAGGACTGGCGCTGGCGCTCATCGAACGACGCGACGCAGCGCACGGACGAGGGCGGCACGTTCCGCTACTCCGGGCTCGGCACCGGAGCGTGCACGATCCAGGCGCACGCGCGCGCGCCGAAGTCGATCTCGGGCGGCAAGCGCGTCACTTGGCGCGCCGTGCGCGAGGGCGTGTTGCCGGACACGGGCCGGATCGCGCTCGTGTTGGAGGAGGGGCGTGGCCTCGTCGGACGCGTCATCGACGACCGTGGCGAGCCGGTCCCGCACTTCCGCATCAAGCTTCGTCAGCAGATCGAGGGCACGGGGTCGGGCCCGAGCTACAACAAGGTCTTCAAGGACGACGAGGGCGCGTTCGAGTTCGTGGGGATCGCACCCGGCGAATGGTCGATCCAGGCGGAGATCCTGGATCCCGACAAAAAACGTGGGATCCGTCGCGTTTACTACGGGCACGACGACTTGCGCATGGTGCGCGTGCCACAGGACGAGGACCTCGTCGTCACGCTCCAGCGCCCCGCCACGATCACTGGCGTCGTGCTCGACCCGGCCGGAGATCCGTTGCCCGGTGTGGAGGTCGAAGTGCACACTTCCAAAAACCGGGTGCACGGTTCGGTGACGACCGACAGCGACGGCGCGTTCGTCCTGTCGCGCATAGAGCCGGGCAAGCTCGAGCTGCACGCGGAGCACGATCAGTTCGCTGACGCGGAGCCGCTGCCAGTCGACGTCGCGCCCGCGAGCGAGCTCGAGGGGATCAGGCTGTCGATGCAAGTCGGTGGCCGGATCGTCGGCGAGGTCATCTCCGCGGACGGCAAAGTCGAGGGACTCCAGGTGTCGGCCGCCGGCTATGGCGTCTCCAAATGGAAGCAGACGACGACCGACAACGAGGGCAAGTTCGAGATCGCCGGTCTCCCCGCGGACAACTACCGCGTCAAGGTCGATGGCCGGAGCGCACCCTCGAGCCAAGGCCTCATCGCAGCGGTTTCCGCGGATCCCGCGACGACGCGCAGACCGGAGACGGTCGAGGTCTTTGCTGGACAGACGGCCCGCGTCACCCTCGGGCAAGGCCCCCAGGACCCGGTCCGGGTGACCGGCATCGTCAGCAGGGCCGGCGAGCCGGTCGCCGGCGTGAAGGTCGGCGCACGCCGCGCCGACAACTCCGACGATCCCTATGGCGCATCGACCGACGACGCCGGGCGGTTCGACTTCCTCGTCGATGGGGCCGGGAAGTACAGGTTCACGATCGAGCGCGGCCGCGGATCACGTGTCGAGGAGGTCGTCGAGATTCCTGCCGGTGCGGACTTCGAGCACGACTTCGTGCTGCCCGCGGCCAGCGTGCGCGGCACGGTCCGTGGCCCGAACGGTAAGAGCGTACGCACGAGCGTCGTCCTCGCCTATTCGGTCGAGAAGGACGGCAAGGAGCTCCTCCGCCACCGGCGCGTGCGTACGCGCTCCGACGGCGAGTTCACGTTCGAGTTCCTCGAGCCGGGGAGCTACGAGCTCACCGCGGGCGGCGTCACGGTCGTCTACGGCAATGGCAACACGGGCTACGCTCCGGCGCACCGCAGCCTCGAGCTGAGCGCGGGCGACGCGGTCGAAGGCATCGACTTCGAGCTGGAGCGCGGCGGCTCGTTCCGCATCCTCTTCGTCAGCACCGGCCTGGACGCCTGCACCATCCAGGTCTCGATCGACGGCGGCACGTCGTGGCAGTGGGGCGGACGGTCGGGCGCGGTCGTCGGCGGTCTTCCGATGGGTCGCGTGCTCGCCCGCACGCAGTGCGCACGGGTGGCGGGGGATCCGATCGAGGTGGTGGTTCAGGGCAGCGAGACCGCCGAGGTCGAGTTTTAGATGCCTGAGCGCGGAGCGTGGGCCCCGCTCCTTGCTCGATCGCGAAGCCGAGGCGAGTCTAGTCCTGCTCCTTGGTCAGCTGGCTCTCCAGCGCCTCCATGATCGGCTTCATGTTGGCCAGCATCGACTGTGCGGCTTGGACCGTCGACTGCTTCTGGGCGAGCGCGCCGGCCTTGTCCATCAGGTCGGAGTTGGCGTTCTCGAGCGCGCCCAGCAGGTTGTCGGCCTTGGACTTGTGATCGCCGATCTTCTTGTGAGCGACGTCGAGCTGGCATTCGGCCTCCGCGATCTTGGCGTCGAGGTGGCGGATGTGCTCTTTGCGCTCCAACAGCTCGCTCTGCACGCCGGCGAGGTCCTCGGCGAGGGTGTCCCGATCGGACGCGAGGGCCTTGTGCCTCTCTTGCAGCTCGCGGAGCTCCTGCCCGCGCGCGGTCAGCTCCTGGCGTAGCGCTTGCAGCTCCTTGCGCGTCTCGTCGTCGCGCTGTTCCTGCTCCGACCGCAGCTCGCTGAGCTCGAAGATGCGCTCGTCGATCTTGCGGTCGCGCTCGACGACCTGCGCGGTCAGCGTCTCGCGCTCCTTGACGGACTCTCGGGCGAGAGCCTCATGCTGCTCGCGGGCAGCATCCAGCTCCGCGGTGCTCGTGGCGAGCTTCGCCTCGAGTCGTTCGAGCTCGCGCCGGCGCTTGGCGATGTCCTTGCCGAGCTCGGCGCGCTCCGCTTCAAACGAGGCTGTTGATTCCGCTTGTTCGGTCTGCGCTTCGGCGAGCTCGAGGTCCCGCTCGGCGATGGCGTTGTTCAGCTCCTCGGCCTTGCGGTTGCGCGTCGCGACCTCGAACTCGAGGGCCTCGCGCGCTGCGCGCGAGTTCGCCACGAGCTTCTTGTGCTCGCCGTGGGCCTGTGCCAGCTCGGCGACGCGCTCGGCCAACGTCGCCTCGATCGACTCGAGCTCGCCGCGTCGTGTCTCGAGGTCCGCGACGAGCGATGCGCGTTCACCCTTGTAGGTCATGCTCAGCTCATCGTGGGCGGCGTGCGCATGGGCGAGCTCGGCCTCGCGCTCGTCGAAGCGGCCGGCGAGCTCGTCGAGCTCGCGGCGGCGCGCATCGAGGTCGCCCTTGAGCGTGTCCCGCTCCGTGCCGGACGTCGCGACCAGCTCCTCGTGCTCGGCGCGTGCTTGCGTCAGCTCGGTCACTCGCGCGACGAGCGTCGTCTCGAGCGTCTCGAGCTCGTGCCGGCGCGACTCGAGGTCGCCCAGCAAGACGTCCCGCTCGGCCTGGGAGCTCGTGCTGAGCTCGGCGTGCGCGGCGTGCGCGTGCGCGAGCTCGGCCTCGCGCTCGGCGAGGTCGGTCGCGAGCGCTTCGAGCTCGCCACGGCGGCGCTCGAGGCTGCTCTGCAGGGTATCGCGCTCGGCCGCCGCCTTGGCGCTGAGCTCCTCGTGCGCGGTGCGCGCCTCGGTGAGCTCGGTCTCGCGCTCGGCGAGGTTCGTCTCGAGGGCCCCGAGCTCGACTCGACGCGCATCGAGGTCACCCTGGAGCGACGCGCGCTCGGTCCGCGCCTTCACGCTGAGCTCCTCGTGGGCCGCGTGGGCCTCGGTGAGCTCGGCTTCGCGCTCGGCGAGGTCGGTCTCGAGGGCCTCGAGCTCGTCCCGGCGCCGACCGAGATCCCTCTTCAGGGCTGCGCGTTCGGCGTCGGAAGTGGCGCTGAGCTCCTCGTGCGCGGCCTGTGCCGCAGACAGCTCGGCCTCGCGCCGCGCGAGCTCCGACTCGACGGACGCCAGCTCGTGGCGGCGCTGCTCGAGGTCGCCTTGGAGCGACGCGCGCTCGGCCTGGGAGCTCGTACTGAGCTCCTCGTGTGCGGCGTGGGCTTCGGCGATCTCGGCCTCGCGCTCGCCGAGGTCGGTCTCGAGCGTCTCGAGCTCGCGCCGGCGTCGCTCGAGATCCTTCTGGAGCGCCGCGCGCTCGGCGGCGGAAGTGGCGCCGAGCTCTTCGTGAGCGGCTTGTGCTGCGGCGAGCTCGGCCTCGCGTTCGGTGAGCGACGACTCGAGCGACTCGAGCTGGCGCTGGCGCTGCTCGAGATCGCTCTGCAGCGAGGTGCGCTCGGCTGCGGAGCTGATGCTGAGCTCGTCGTGCGCGGCGCGCGCCTGCTCGAGCTCGCTCTGGTGCACGGCGAGGGTCGTCTCGAGCGCCACGAGCTCGCGATGGCGCTGCTCGAGGTCGCCCTCGAGCGTGGCGCGCTCGGCGGCGGAGGTGGCACCCAGCTCCTCGTGCGCGGTGCGGGCTTCGTCGAGCTCGGCCTCGCGCTCGGCGAGCTCGGTCTCGAGCGACTCGAGCTCGCTCCTGCGCTGCTCGAGGTCGGTCTGCAGCGAGGTGCGCTCGGCGGCGGAAGTGGTGCTGAGCTCGTCGTGCGCGGCGCGCGCCTGCTCGAGCTCGCTCTGGTGCACGGCGAGGGTCGTCTCGAGCGCTTCGAGCTCGCGCCGGCGCTGCTCGAGGTCGCCTTCGAGCGTGGTACGCTCGGCGGCGGAGGTCGTACCGAGCTCCTCGTGGGCCGCTTGCTCGTCGCTGAGCTCGCTGTCGCGCACCGCGAGGGTGGTCTCGAGCGCCTCGAGCTCGCGTCGACGCAGCTCGAGGTCGGTCTGCAGGGCCTCGCGGTCGGCGCTCGCCGCGGCACTCTGCTCGTCGTGCTCGACGCGGGCCTCGGCTAGCTGGGCCTCGCGTTTGGCGAGGTCCGACCCGAGCGACTCGAGCTCGTGTGCCTGCTGCTCGAGCTTGGACTGGATTGTGTCGCGCTCGGAGCCCGACGTCGCGGTGAGCATCTCGTGCGCCGCGCGCGCGTCACCGAGCTCGCTGTCCCGTACCGAGAGCGTCGTCTCGAGTGCGTCGCGATCGCAGCTCCAGCTCGCCTGGAGCCGCTCGTGCTCCTCGCGCGCCTCGTCGAGCTCCGCGTTGCGCTCCGCGATCTCCTCTTCGAGCGCCTCGACGTCACGCTGGATCGCGCTGAGCTCCTCCGCGGACTTCGCGGCGCTGACCTCGTGATCGGCGGCGGCCTGCGCCAGCTGTGCCTGGCTCTCCGAGAGCTCGACGGTCAGCTTCTGGACCGACGCGTCCGCGTCGCCAACGTTCGCGCGCTGGCGCTCGAGCTCGGCATGCAGCATCTCGACCTGCTCCGCGAGCTCGCGCTCGGATGCCGCGCGCTCGGCCTGCAGTGCAGTGGCCTCCTCGCCGGTTTCCATCAGCTCGCCCTGGAGCGCGACGAGCTTTTGGTTCTTCGCTTCGACCTCTTGGCGGAGCGCCGTGCGTTCGGCCTCGACCTGCCCCCGCAGCTCGGTCTCCTCGGCCAGGCTCTGCGACAGGCTCTGCGACAGGCTCGCGACCTTGCGCTCGCTCGACTCGGCGTCGAGCGCGTGCGCTTCACGCTCCGCTTCGACTTCGCCCTCGAAGCGCGCATGCGTCTCGTGCGCCTCCTCGATCTCGACCTCGCGCTCGGCGAGGGTTGTCGCGAGCTGATCGACCTCGACCTGCCGCGCGTCGAGGTCGTTCTGGGACGCTTGCAGCGCCGTTTCGTTGCGCGCGATCTCCGCGCCCGCCGTTTCGACCTCTGCGGCGAGCTCGGTCGCACGTGCCGCTTCTTGTTCGAGCTCGCTGCGCAGGGTTTCGAGCGTCGAGCGCAGCCCCTGGGCCTCCTCGGCGCTGCTCGCCTGGGCGGTCGCCAGGTCGGCCTCGAGCTCTTCCATGCGCCCGCGCACCTCGCGCAGCAGCCCCTCGAGCTCGTCGCGCTCGGCCGCCGTACCGGCCGCGGTCTCCTGCAGCTCGGCCATTTGGCCCTGGAGGCCCTCGCGCTCTGCCACGACCGTCTCGAGCTCGGCCTGCTTGGCTTCGACCGCGGCTGCGAGCTCCGCTTCGCGCTCCCCGGCCTCAGCCATCTGGGCGTTGCGCGCAGCGACCGTCTTGGAGGCGATGTCCGCCTCGCCGGTGAGGTTGGCGTGGCTCTGCTCGAGCTCTTGCAGCGCCGCGCCCTGGCCCTCGAGCTCCTGGCGCGCGGCCTGCAGCTCCACCTCGAGCTGTTCGAGCTCCGCGGTTGTGCCCGCGATCTGTTCTTCGTACGACGCCTCCAGCTGCGCGCGCTCGCCCTCGACCGTCACGACGGCTTCGAGCGCGTGTTCGAGCTTGTCCTGGATCGAGACGATCTCGGAGCTGTCGCGTTCGCGGAGCGCGCTCTCCTCGGACAGCGCGACCTCGAACTCGGCAAGGCGCGCTTCGGCCGTCGCGCGCAGCTCGATCTCGGGCTCGAGCTCGTCGATGCGCTTCTGCAGGTCCTGAACGGTGACGTCGCGCTCGCATTCCACCTGGACGAAACGCGACCCCAGCTCCTCGAGCTCCGCCTCGCGCTGCTCGACCGTGTTGCCGAGCGGCTCGAGGGCGCGCACGCGCGCGGTCAGCTCGTGGATGATGCTGCCCTGGTGCTGGAGCTCGGCTTCCTTCTCCGCCTTCAACTCCCCGAGGCGGTCCTCCCACAGGGCGATCTCCTCGGCGAGCGAACGGTCCGTGTCGTCGGTCTCGCGCGCGGCGATCGTCTCCTGCGCCATCGGGCTGGAGCGTTCGATGGACGCGACCCCCTCGTGCAGGTCGAGCGCGGCCGTCAGCTCCGACATGCTCTGGCTCTGCGCCGCGAGCTGGCCCGCCAGCTCGCGCTCGCTCTTGTCGAAGTCCTCGATCAGGCTCAGCACGCGCTTCTTCAGCTCGACGTAGACGCCGAACCGGTTGCGCACCTGACGCGTCAGGTCACGCGCAATCGTCGCTCGCTCCTGCCGGTTCTTGCGATCGAGCACGATCACGGCGAACAAGACCCCGGCGACGAAGCAACCGAGGGAGAGAAGGACGGCGAGGGGTGCCAGCGTGGGCATGATGTGGGACGTGCGCGAGTTGCCGGGCGGAGCGATGAGGCTCGGCCCGGGGAGCATGGGGGATTTCCCAAATCGGCATCTCGATCCGCGATTCCGTAGTCCCATTAAGAAAGCCACCCGCGCGCGTCCCAAGCCGGGGCATGGGGAGCACGTGGGCGGCGCGATCGACTATTCTCGTGCCCCATGCCGGACCAGCCGATCCCGATGCCTGACGACGCCGCGGCGGCCGCCGTCGACTTCGTGCCCCACCTGGCGCTGCGCCTGGGGGCGGTCAGTGTCCTCTGTACCGTGCTCCTGGTCTTTTTCGGGAACGAGGGCAAATACGGGGTCGCGCTCGGGGTCGCGCTGCTCGTGTGCGGTCTCGGAACGACACTCGGGGTGTGCGGCATCGGACTCGCGCTGCGGGACGGGCGCCGCCTGGGAGTCGCGATCGCCGGGACGCTTCTCTCGGCGAGCCTGCCCGCCTATCTGCTGGCCGGGATGCCCTGGAACTGAGCTATCGAACGGAGTCGTCGGGTCTCGAAACCGGAAGGGGCTCCGTCCCAAGCTCGCCGACCGCAGCCCTCACGATCGCCAGCACGCGGCTCTTCGCCTTGTAGACCTGGTTCGCATTGAGACCGAGGCGGTCCGCGACCTCGACGACGCGCCCGGCCGCGATGCGGTAGAGCCAGCCCTTGAACCCGCGCTACATGGAGTACGACTGGCGGCCGGTGCGGTAGTCGAGCTCGGGTCTGCGCGAGTCAGAGCTCGATCCTCGAGGTTGCTGGACCACCCTGTTCACGGTGTCGGCTGCTCGTCCGATCTCGTCCGGTGTATGCGTCGCCATCAGTTGGAACCGCCATCGCGGCTCTTGCAAGGGAACGGCCGGGTACTCGATCAGACTCACGATCACGCCCTCGTCCAACAGTCGCCCGGTCAGTTCCCTCCCGCGGGCCAGGCCCTCGAGTGGATGGATGATGAATGGACTGGCGGTTTCTTTGGAACCAGCGAGAGCGGATCGCAGCAGCTGTCCGTTCGCCGCGAGACGTGAGCGCAGCGCACCGCCTTGCGGTGAACGGATGATGTGGAGCGCTGCGCGTGCCGCTGCGGACTGAAGCGGCGAGGCGCCATTCGAGGCTCGACTCGAGCCAGCGCTGCAGCGCAAGAAGTCGATGAGGTTCGCGTGCGTGGAACCGACGAACCCGCCGGTGGTCGCGAAGCTCTTGGAGAAGCTCCCGAGGACGACATCGACCTGACCGAGGACGCCTTGGAGCTCCATTTCGCCAAGGCCGCGCGGGCCGATGGCCCCGAGGTCATGAGCGACGTCGAGGACGAGCGTCGCCTGCTTGCGGGCACAAAGGTCCACCAGGCCCTTCAGGTCCGGTGAGTCCCCGTTCATGGAGAACAGCGCCTCTGTCACCACCAGCCTCCCGCCGCTCGGCGCGGAGCTGTCGAGGCAATCCTTCAGATTGGCGAGGTCGTTGTGCGCGAAGGGAGTGAGCTTCGCACCAGAGGCACGTGCGCCCGCGACCAAGCAGTCGTGCGCCAGCTCGTCGATGAAGATCTCGTCGCGCTCGCAGCAGAGCCCCGCGATCGCTCCGAAGCCAGCCGACCAACCCGTTGGGAAAGTCGCGACTGCGCCCAACCCCATCCAAGACGCGAGGTCGGCTTCCAGCCCGCGACTGACTCGAGTGTTTCCGGCCAGCATTGGCGCGCCCGCCGAATGGAGCCCGAAGTCGTGGACGGCCCGTAGGACAGCCGCTCTCACGTCCGGGTGGCTGGTCAGCGACAGGTAGTCCTGTGAGTTGAAGTTCAGTGCAGAGACGCTCCGGCCCATGGCGTCCTGCAGCGAGACCGACGGACCGGCCGGCCCCGTGAGCGTGTACTCGTAGAACCAGTCGCCGCCCGTCGCTCGTTCCGCACGCCACGCGGCGTAGCGATCTCCGCGACGCTTGATGTCTTTTCCTGTCCGTACGAGGTACCTCCCGAACGATTGCGCCTTCTCTGTCACGGCCTCACCTTTCCAACCAGCAGAAACCAGTTCCAACCCAGGAAGAGGATCACGAGGAGCGCCGCTTGGTGGAACGAAATGGCCGGACCGGCGTAGCGGTAGAGACCGTCGCCATAGCCGCCCACGGCGATCGCCGCGGCCAGTGCCAAGTGCAGGGCTGCAGGCAGCAGCTCGATGACGGCCCCTCTCGCGTGTGTCGCCAACGCGACGGAGCACGCCACGAGCGCGATGGCGGCGACGAAGACACCGCCGCTGGTGATCTGCGGATCCCAGTCACCACCGAGGACCCTCTGGCTGAGCCCGTCGCTCAACGCGACCAGCGGGAACCAGGCCGTGAAAGCGGAGATCAAGCGGGCCAATCCAGCCGATTCTTGAGGCCCACGCCACTGCTTGCCGCGACTCATGACGACGAAGACGAGCAGGATCGTCATCCACGCCAGTCCCGTTCCGGAGAGGTTCGCACCGAGCATCGCGAAGCGTGTGGTCGTGTCGGGCTGCGCGACGCGCAGGGCTTGCGCAAGCCAGCCTGCGTTCGCGGCTTCAGCGCTGCCGGCCATGATGGCCCGCTCTGTCTCGATCGCGCGAGCGATGTCCGTGTGCGGAAGCTCGAACAGGCCTTCCACCGTGTCCTTCCAGAACGGGCCAACGCTCGACGTAATCGCGAGCACAACGGCGACGGCCAGCAGCTTCCGCAGCGTGCAAGGGCGCAGGGACGCCTGCTGAACGGTCTGGCGCAGCGCGAAGCAGGCGAACGGCGTGATGAAGGTGAAGGCAAAGATGTGGGGGTGGCCGGCGATGAGCGCGACGAGGTGACGGGGATTGCCTCCGTGGCGTGCCAGGACGACGGAGAGCGGCAGTGCCGACGCGAGGCTCAGGGCCACCCAAGCGGTGAGGGTCCAACGTCCCAGGGGCTTGGCTGCTTTGGGGGGATCGTCGACTGGCGCCGGCTGCCCTCGGAGCTTGCCGATCACCAGCTTGGCCAGCTGCTCGGGCGAGCGCTCGCGCAGATCGACATACGCGGTCGTGTCCCGTACCCCCGGTACCGGCGTGTCGTCGAAACGCGCGGGCAGGATGTACTCACGGTTCTGCAACAGGGCGCGCGCCTGCGCGCCCTGCAACTCGTGGGTGGTCCAGACCTTCGTGCCGTAGAACTGCGAGGCGAAGATGATGCAGTAGCGAGCCTGTCTGCTGTACACATCGTCGAGGTGCACGTAGAGGTCCTTGCCCCACAGGTCGGCTGCGGCGAACCGGTCGTAGAAGACGCGGAGCCCTTCGCGCTCGAGGAGCTTGGCGACGCGATCGACGTACTCGCGGTCCTCACTCGCGTACGACAAAGCGACGTCGTACTCGAACGGTGGCTCCTGCGTGCCGGCTGCCGTCGGAGCGGCCTCTCCGCTAGTGGTGTGATTCACTCTTGTGCGGCATTTTGGTCGGTGCGTACGCGTTCGCTGCAAGGCGCAGCGACGACGCGACTTCGCTGCAAGTCTCGCAGGAGGCGCAACGCAGCAGCGGGCGGGTACGGGCCGACCAAAATG
>JAAELL010000191.1 GCA_024226735.1 bacterium
CAGCCCCCCCCCCCCCCCACTGCGGCAGTCGCCGCAGCCCCCCCCATGCCTCGCTGGTTCCAGCGCCTGATCGCCCGATTCGTCAAGACCGGCTCCTCCACCCCCCCCGGTCCGAACGCCGGCTCGAAGCGGAAGTCGAGCCCCGAGAAGTTCGCACGGAAGAGCTCGGTCCGTGGCCCCTCGGGGGCGGTGTCAGGAGAGGGCACCGCTCCCGGGGCCACCCCCACGACGGAGTCGGACGACTTCCCGACGGTCGTCGAGGGCATCGGCAACCTGGACATGGTCGAGCGTGCGCGCGCGAAGCTCGAAGAGCGCGAGCGCCAGCTGCTTCTGCGCATCGGCAAGCGCATCGTCTCGCGCAAGTTCGACCTGCCGCAGCTGCCGTCGACGACGCTGCGCGTGATGGAGATGGCCGCCGCGCCGGAGATGGACGTGCCCGCGATCGTCGATCAGATCTCCTCGGACCTGACCTTGTCGGGCGAGTTCCTGCGCGTCGCCAACTCGGCCCTCTTCGCCGGCTCGGTGCCCACCGAGACCCTGCACGATGCCATCGTGCGCCTCGGCCGGCGCACCCTGCGCAGCGTCGTGCTGTCGATCTCGATGCGCGGCGCGATCCTCGACAACCGAGCCCTCCTGCACTACGCCGAGGAGGTCTGGCGCCAGTCGTACTCGGTCGGGCTCATGGCGCGCATCGTCGCGAAGTTCAAGGGCATCGATCCCGAGCACGGCTTCCTCCTGGGCCTGATGCACGACGTCGGCAAGGTCTCGCTCCTGTCCGATCTGTCGAAGGAGCTCGACAAGGCCGGTGACCTCTCCGCCGCGCTCGTCGGCACGGTCTTCTCGCGCTTCCACGAGGTCGCGGGCGAAGCGATGGCGCGCGCGTGGACGCTGTCGGAGGAGCTCTGCGCCGTGGCCGGCCAGCACCACAAGTTCGAGCGCAACGAGGGGTACGCCGAGAGCGCCGCCCTCGTCTCGATCGCGCACAAGATGGATCTCTACCTGTCGATGGGCGCGGAGACCGACTACCACGCCCTGAGCCGCAGCGCGGAGATGAAGGTGCTCGGGCTGGGCGACACGGCGTGCAAGGAGCTCTTGTTCGAGGCGATGAAGGAGTTCCGCGGCCTCGGACGGGAGGCCGCGGCCGCCTAGCCAGACGAGAATCGGTCGCAGCTCTGCGCTCAGGGCACGAAGGTGATCGACAGGCCGTTCGTGAAGTTGTTCGTGTTGCCGATGTCGCGGTACCACATCTGCCAGTTCCACGTGTCCCCGGGCAGAATCGGCTCGCCGGGGAACGGGTTGGTCGGAACGTCGAGGTTGCCGACCTGCAGCATCGCGGTGCCGGTCGCGCCCGAGCTGAGCACCTGACCGGGACCGTTGTACCTGCCCTGGTTGCCGAGCACGCAGAGGTTGCCCTGGCTGCCGCCGGGGTTGGCGATGAAGCCCTGCGTGCGGCTGCCGATGTAGTAGCCGAATTGGTTCAGGGGCAGGCAGCTCGACATCAACACGACATTCTGCGCGGCGGCCGAGTTGCTCCCCGAGGCTTCGAGCTTCCCGGGCACCCCCGTCGAGTTCGCGTTCGCCGTGCAGTAGGGCTGGCCGATCGTGCCCGGGATCGGAGTGATCGTGACGTTCATGCAGTCGATCGGCGTACCGGACGGCGTCCAGGTCCCCGAGACGCACGTCGGGTCCATCCCGGGCGGCACGACGAACTCGACGCAGACCGGGCCACTGGCGGTCACGGGGCTCGGCCAGCAGACGTCGATCGTGACGTCGTCGGGATCGACCGTGGGGACCCCCTCGTTCTGCGCTCCCCCGGGGTCGGTCGACAGCTCGGGACAGCTGACGTTGAAGCCCGCGGGTCCCGAGAACGTGAGGTGCATGTCGGAGGGGTCCTCTCCCGCCGGCATGTCGACGCACGCGCGCCAGTTCGCCGGCGGGCAGGGCCCGCGGGTGCCGACGTCGATGATGAACTGCACCGGAAAGCCGACCGTCGACACCGGAACCGGATCGACGATCGCGCAGTCAGGGGCGGAGATGTAGCTCGAATCGAGCGGCGTTTCGCCCGCCCCGTTCGAGCCGATGAAGAAGAAGTCTCCCTGGGGCTGGCCGTTGAAGACCCGCACCTCGACCGAGAAGACCTGACCGGGAGCCATGGTGACCGGTGGCGCGAAGACGAACGTCTCAAACGTCTGCATCGACACGTCGGTGTCGGCGACCATCATCGAGGCGATGCCCAGGACCGGCGCACCCGCGGCGCCGACCGGAAAGCCCGTGCCGTCGTGAATCACGACCTCGACGAGCTGCATCCCCGACGTCGTGTTCGCGTTCTCGATTCCGATTCGGACCGACTCGATGTCGAAGACCCCGGCCTGACCGAACTGCATCGGATCGTAGAGACGCCAGAAGCTGTTGTCGGTGATGCCGGCGGGGTTGTTGAGGCACGCGGGCGAGCCGACGACGATCGTCGAGTTGTCGGTCGATTGCGACCAGAGGGAGAACTGGGCCTGAGCGGAGCCGGCGGTGAAGGCCGCGGCCGTGAGAATCGAGAGAGCGGTTTTCATCGGTGCCGTTCGAAGGAGAGACGAGTGTCGTGGTTCAGAGGAACGCGACGCCCACGACGTTCGTGAAGTTGCTGGTGGTGCCGCTGAGGTCGCGGTACCAGCACTGCCAATACCATGTTTCGCCGGCCAGGATCATCTGGCCCGGGACCGGGTTGGTCGGGACGTTGATCGAGCCGACTTCGAGCATCAGGGTCGGCCCCTGCCCGATCTGGCCCGGGTCGTTGTACCGGCCCGGGTTCCCGACGACGCAGATGTTGCCGGCGCTTCCTCCGGGATTCGCGATGAAGCCGAGCGTCTGGGAGGCGAAGAAGTAGCCAAACTGGCCCGGGGGGAGCCCCTCGGCGATGACGTCGACGTCCATCGCGGACGCTGCGGCCTCGCCCTCGGCACGGATCGTCGCGGACGAGCCGGTCGAGTTCGCGTTGGCGGGGTTGCACGCGCCCGGCGCGAAGCCGATGGGGCCCGGACCATTGGGCGTCTCGGTGATCGCCACCTGAGCGGTGCCGTCACCGCTCCCGGGGAACGATCCGAGCTGGAGGAGGTAGCTCCCGCCGCTGCTCACGTCGAACGTGATCGAAGAGCGGAGGCTGCAGGTGTCGTCGTTGCACGCGACGGCCGTGCCGTCGATCGAGCCGCACGCGGCGTTCGGGTACGCCGCGATCTTGGTGTCGAGGTTGCTCCCGACGGCACCGCAGGTGTCGATCGTGACGCTGCCGTCCACCGCCGCGACGTATACGGCCCAGACGTCGTTCTGGATCCCGGACAGGCCGAACGCGTAGCAGATCGACTCGCTCTGCCCCTGTGGGCCCGTGGTCGCCCCGGCGTTGTCGAAGTCGTACGTACCTGGACCGACGGTGTCCGCGGACGCGTTCGCGCAGTCGTCCTCGGCGAAGGTCTGCGCCGCGGGAAGCTCGGTGACCTCGAGGCTCCCGTCACCGGCCGCGGCGCCCGGGCCCAACCCGACCTGCAGGACATAGCTCTGCCCGGCCGTGACGGGGAAGCTCACCGAGGACAGCATCCCGCACTGGTCGTCACTGCACGCGATCGAGGTCCCGCCCACCGGGCACGCCGTGCCGCCGGGGTACACCGCGAGCTTGGAGTCCGCCAACGTCCCCGTGCTGTTGCACGTGGACACGAGCGCAGTTCCCGTCGTGGCGGCGACGTAGGTCGCCCAGATGTCGGAGGCGATCTGCGACGTGCCGAACGCATAGCACGACGCCTCGTTCTGCCCCTGCGTGCCGGTCGTCGCGCCGGACAGGTCGAACGTGTGCGTGCCGGGCCCGACGATGTCGAGGCCCGAGCCCGCACAAGAGTCCTGGTTGCTCAGCTGGGCCGAGCTCAGCGGTGCGAGGACGCAGGCCGCGAGGACGGTCGTGGCGAGACGGAGTGCGGACGAAATCGGGCGGTTCTTCATAGGGAGCTCCACGCCAATTCTATCCGCGAATCAAAACTTCAGAGGCCGAACTCCGTGACGCTCGAGGGCATCCCCGCGCCTACTGGAACTGAATCGTCACGGCGTCGGTGAAATTGCTCGTCTGGCCCGGGTTGAGGTCCCGGTACCAGCACTGGAAGTTCCAGGTCTCGCCGGGTAGCACCGCCCGAGGCGGGTTCACCGGGATCGATCCCAGGTTGACCAAGATGCTCCCCGACGGTCCTTGGATGACGTCCGGGGCTTGATTGAAGCGTCCGACGTTGCCGGCGAGGCAGAGGTTGCCCTGGCTGCTCGGAGGGCTGAAGAAGCCCTGCGTCTCGCTAGCGAGGAAGTAGCCGAACTGCCCGGGCGGCAAGCCCTGCGCGAAGACCGACAGCTCGTTGACCTGAACCCAGGGGTTGCCGTTCGCGGAGATGGTCCCCGGCGCCCCGGTCGAGTTCGGCACCGCCGGTCCACAGTAGCTCGCCCCGAGCGGCCCCACACCCAACGGGCAGATCGTCACGTTCTGGGGTTGGATCTCGTTCATCGACGGGGTCCAGTGTCCGTCTCCCGCCATGTACGTCACGTCCGCTCCCGGAGGCGCCAAGAGCTCGAAGCAAATCGTCGTCCCGCCCGACAGCGAGCTGGGCCATTCGATCGCGACGTCGTTGCCCGAGGTCGTTACGACCCCCTGGTTGCCCGAGCCCCCGGGATCCATCGTCAGCTGCGTGCAAGCGATGAGCCCGGCCGGACTGACCGTGACCGTCATCTCCATGCATTCCGGATTCTCGCCCGCTGGAATGTCGACGCACACGAGTGTGTTGGTGGGACAAGGAACGCACGGCGCGCCTGCCTCGAGGACCAAGAGGTCCGCGGTGCCGTCGGCGCTGCCCGGGAACGAGCCGAGCTGGAGCAGATAGCTCTCGCCGCAATCCACGGAGAACGTGATCGAGGAGCGCAGGCCGCAGGTGTCGTCGTTGCACGCGACTGCAGTGCCGTCGATCGTATTGCAGTCCGCGTCCGGATAGGCCGCGATCTTCGTATCAGCGTTGGTACCGGCTCCGCCGCACGTGTCGATCGTGACGCTCCCCGACGCCGCCACGACATAGCGGACCCAGACGTCGCTCTGGACCGCCGAGGTGCCGAACTTGTAGCAGATCGCCTCGACCTGACCCTCGGTGCCGGTCGTCGCGCCGCTGTTGTCCCAGACGTACAAGCCCGGTCCGATCGTATCTATGGAAGCGCTCACACAGTCGTCTTGATTGCTCAGCTGGGCGTGCGCCGGGAGAGCGAGACAACAGAAGACGAGCGGCGCGATGAGATGGAAGCGTTGATTCGTCATGGTTTATTCCCCTGAGTTCCACATAGTCCTGGCCTGTTCGTAGTCGCTGTACCAGAGCCGCGCCACGCCATCGGCCGACCCCGTGAGGATACGCTTTAAGTCGGAGCTGAACGCGACGTCCGTCACATCGTCCGCGTGCCCGGCGAGCAGGATCAGTGTGGCTCCGCTCCTCGCATCCCACAGGCGCGGCGGTTCCCCTACGGACCACGTGACGAGCCGCTCCCCGGACGCGTCGAAACGCGCTCCGCGCACCTCGCCGGTGTGCGGGAGCTCCGCGACCCGCTCACCCGTCTCGCCGTCCCAGACGCGCACGGCGTAGTCGCGCGAGTCCCCGACGTCGTAGGAGACCAGGCGCGATCCGTCCGCGCTGAATGCGACGGCCATGACCGTACTGCGGTGCGGGAGCGTTGCGATCCGAGCGCCGCTCTCGACGTGCCACAGCGACACGGTCTTGTCCGAGGAGCCGCACGCGAGTCGGCGACCGTCGACCGTAAAGGCCATGTGCCGGGGCTGCCCCAGCCCGTCGAGGGATCGCACGACCTCGAAGCTCTCGGTGTCTCGCAGCTCGATCCGCCCGGCTTCGCCCCAGACGGCGACGCGCGAAGCGTCCGGATGAAAGACCCCCAGACCGGCGAGGCGGGCCAGCTCCGAGCCCGCGGCGACGTCCCAGACGGCGCTCTCCCACTTCTCGTGGTAGTCCTCGGTCCAGCCGAGCTGCGCAACCGAGATCAATCGTCGCTCGTCCGCATCGAACGTCAGGCTGTGCACGGGAGTGTCGTGCCGGCCGAGCGTGGTCGGAGGAACGTCCTGTCGCCACGCCCACGACTGCACGTTGCCATCGACGGCGAACACGACCTGCTCCCCACCTCTCGTGCAGGCCAGCGCCGTGAGGTCCCCCTCGACCTCGCGCGCCGCCAGCGACCGACCGGTCAGGCCGTTCCAAACCCGAAGGCTGCCGCCACGCGAGGCCGTGAACGCGAGGGTGCCGTCCGAGCTGAACGCGACGCCGGCGATGCGGCCCGCGTGCCCCTCGAGCTGGCGCATCGGGCCCTTCGTCGTCGCGTCCCAGACGAGCACTTGACCATCCGCGCCGCCCGAGACGACGCGCGCGCCATCGGGTCGGTACGCTATCGCGGTCACCTCCGCGCGGTGCCCCGCCCACTCGCCCGTGAGCGCTCCGGCGAGCGGGTCGAAGAGTCGCACCCGCCGATCGAGGGCGGCCGTCACGACGCGTCCGCCGTCGTGGCGGATCGCGGCGGCGGTGACGAAGTCCACTTGTCCCGCGATGAGTTGATCGTTCTCGAGCGCGGCGCCCGACCACCACAGGTTGGGAGGGGTCGACCCCATCGCCGTCGACAGAGGGCGACCGAACCGACGCTCCCATGACTTCTTGCCGTACCTCGTGTTCCAGGTGGCCGACGAAATCGCGGTCCCGTCGGGGCTGAAACGTGCGACCGACACCGGGAACATCTTGCGTTGCTTCTCCGCGACCATGGCACCGGCCTGCAGGTCCCAGACGCTCAGATGACCCAACATCGAACCGGACAAGACGCGCGCGGCCGTCGGGTGGAAGTCGAGCTCGATCACCTCCCCCTTCTCCTTGAACTCGTGCTCGGGCTCCCCGGTCGACACGTTCCAAACACGCACGAGCTCGTCGTGCCCGCCGGTCCCCAGGAGGAGACCGTCCGAAGAGAACTCGATGACCTGAATCCGCTTGCCGTGGCCGCCGAGCTTACTGGGCGCCCAAGTCGTCGTGTCCCAGACGATGAGCCCGCCATCCGCATCTCCGGAGGCGACGTAGGTCCCGTTCGGGTGGACTGCTAATGCGGTCACGCCGGCTTCATGCTGCCCCAGCTGCTCCAGCAGCTCGCCCGTTGTCGCGTCCCAAATGCACAACGTCTTGTCGGACGAGGCAGACACGAGCCACTTCCCGTCGGGGCTGAATTCGACATCGAGAACGGCGCCGGTGTGTTGCTCGAACGTGTGCGGAAGATCGTCCTCTTCGTGGTCCCAGAGCAGAACGGTGCCATCGTGCGACGCAGAAGCGATCCGCATCCCACGCGGGTCGTAGGTCAATGCGGAGATGGAGTCCGTGTGTCCGGGGAGGGCGTGCAGGCTCGGGTCGGCGAGCATCCGCAGGTGCCCCCATTCGAACCCGCGCAGCTCCAGTGGACAGTCCTCGAGAACGTCGGGCGCGACGATGCCGTTCTCGATCAAGAGCTGGGCGCCGCGCACACTCTCGATCAAGAGCTGGGCGCCGCGCACACTCGTCGCGTACAGCTTCTGCGCATTCTCGACCGCCGCGACCCGGCGTGCATCGATGTCCTTGCCGCGCTGCCACAATAGGACCGACAGGAACGTCACGACCCCGAACGCCGCCACTGCGATGCTGCCCGCGCTGCTCTTTACCGGATGCCGCTGCGCCCAACGCATCGCGCGCTGCAGCGGCCCCGGCGGCCGCGTCACGATCGGCTCGTGGGCGAGGTAGCGCCGCAGCTCGTCCGCGAACTCCCCCATCGAACCGAACCGATCGCTCGGCTTCTTCTCCAGCGCCTTGGCACAGATCACGGCCAGCTCGCTCGGCACGCGCGAGGCGATCGAGCGCACGTCCGGCGGGTCCTCGAAGAGAATGTTCTGCGCGACCTGCTGGGTCGTGTCGCCCTTGAAAGGGCGGGTCGCGGTCAGCGTCTCGTAGAACACGATCCCGAGGCTGAAGATGTCGGTGCGGTGATCGATTCCGATGTGCTTGAGCGTCACCTGCTCGGGGCTCATGTACGCGTACGTGCCCGCACCCTGGCCGATCTGGCTCAGGCTCTCCTCGTCAACGATCTTGGCCAGCCCGAAGTCGGTGACCTTCGGCTCGCCACCCCCGTCGATCAGGATGTTCTGCGGCTTGAGGTCGCGGTGCAACACGCCGGCCGCGTGCGCGACCTGCAGGGCGTCGCAAACATGGGCGAAGAAGCCCGCGATGTGCTCGTAGTTCGCCGACGGCTCGTGCTCGAAGGCGTCGAGCTCGGCCGCGAGCGTGTTGCCGCCCGTGACGAGCTCCATCGCGATGTAGTGCTGCCCGTCCGCCTCGCCCGCCTCGTACACGGCGACGATCCCCGCGTGGCTCAGGCGCGCGGCCGCGCGCGCCTCGCGCTCGAAGTAGCTGACGCTGCGCTCGTTCGGCGTCCGCGAGTTCAGCAGCTTGAGGGCGACGTCGCGGTCGAGCTTGGAGTCGCGCGCCTGCCAGACCTGCCCCATCCCGCCGCGCCCGAGCAGCTGCATCAGGCGGTAGTGCCCGATCACCATGCCCGCATCGGGGCCCGCGAGCTCCGGCACCTCGCCCGCCTCGGCCATCTTGTCGAGCCACATCGACGGGTCGTCGGCGGTGAGCCCCATTAGCTCGCGCACGAGCGCGCGCTTCACGCGCACCAGCGTCTCCTCGCGACTGGCCTTGCCCGTCTCGCCCACCAGCTCCGTGTACTCGCGCTGAACGTCGGTCTCGTGGCCGGGAAAGAGCCCCAGGTAGTGGTTCAGGGTGCGCACGCCCTCGCCCTCGACGTCTCGACGCAGCTCGAGGATGAAGTCGAGCGGTGACCAGCCTGTGTCGCCTGAGTTGGATTCCATGGACTCCGGTGAGGGTACGGCGCCGGGCGTGCCGGTCTTTCCGCGAGAACCGCAAAGGCCGCCCAGCTCGTGCCTACTCCGACAGCCTACTAGTGGAGCAGGACTCGCCGTCTGCTCCACAGTGTGCCCACCCGGCGGTCTGTCCCGGCCTTTTCCGGAAAAAGGCGGCCTAAGGGCCCGTCCGAGAATAAGTGTCACGTTTCGCCGGCCCTCGCCGCCCCTGGCTACGTTGCGCCTTCTCCGAGTATCCAGCGAATACGCGTCGGCGGCGCGCCTTGCCAGGAACGACGATGGCTCGCCGAAACCTG
>JAAELL010000192.1 GCA_024226735.1 bacterium
CAGGTTTCGGCGAGCCATCGTCGTTCCTGGCAAGGCGCGCCGCCGACGCGTATTCGCTGGATACTCGGAGAAGGCGCAACGTAGCCAGGGGCGGCGAGGGCCGGCGAAACGTGACACTTATTCTCGGACGGGCCCTAAGTGTCGACGGCTCGCGGCCGATCGACGCCGACAAAGCCATCCCCGAGCTGACCGTGCGTGTTGTCCCCGAACGCCTTGACGGTGCCGTGCCGCATCAGCAGAAGGTTGTGGGCGAAGCCGCTCGTCGCGGCAGCCGCTCCCTCGACCGGAGCCGTACCGACACTCTCGTCCAGCACGTAAGCGGGGTTCGCACTGCTGCCGCCGAACGTCCCGTTGCCAAGCTGCCCGTGACCGTTCGAACCGCCCCAGGCTTGCACCCTCCCGCTGGCGTGGACGGCGACCGAGAAGTCGGCTCCCGCGGAGACGTCGACGACGCATTGCGCCTGGGCTGGGCTGGCAGCAGCGAGGAGGATGGCCACGGCGCACAAGCGCCTCATCCTTCGTTCCGGGGAGCCAGCGAGGGGGAGTCGTGCCGCGGAAGGCTCGGTGCGAATGCGCATGACAGAATCCTCGATCGTGTGGTTTTGGAACGGACCTTGCTCGGATGGTCCGTCGTCCGTGTCACCACACCTCGGGATGGCGGGGGGCGATCTCCGGCCGAAGTGGGAAAACCCACTCGCCCAATCCAGCGTCTCGGGTCGCCCACACCGGGGCTGCTGGTGCGATCGATCCCGCGCGCAGTGGTATGGAACTCCGGTGACCACGCGCAAGAGCTGGTGTAGCCCCAACGTGCTCATCCAGAACAACACCTGCAACTGAAGCGCCCGCCTACCGCTCGACCGCCCGCGCGGGACGAGCTCCGCAGGACGGATTCGCGTTCATCGGTCGGTTCTGGTAGCGGTAGCCGCTCCCGCTCTGAAGCGCGACCGTATCGAAGGCTCCACCTCGGATCACGCGGCCCGTGACGCCGTCCCAGGGGACGACGGGATCTCTGCCTTCGTGCTGGCTGTAGCCCTCCAGCATGAAGGCGTCCTGACACCACTCCCAGACGTTGCCGTGGACCTCGTGCAGCCCGAAAGGGTTTGCCGCGTACGTACCGACGGGAGCGTGCAAGGCGTGGCCATCATCGAGCTCGGGCCAATCGCGAGGCGCCTTCCATGGTGCGCCGCTGCGCACGGCCGTCTGGTCCGCGAGGTTGACGACGCGCCGGTCCGCCAGGGCGTCCCGCTCGTTCCCCGTCCACCACTCGGTCTCGCGGCCGCCACGGCAGGCCTTCTCCCACTGGGCCTCGCTCGGCAGAGCCAAGTGCATTCGCAACAGCTGATGTTCGAAGTCGGTCCAGTTGACTCCCTCCACCGGGTGCAGGAGCGAGAACGACTCGTCCGCCTCCGGTGAGTAGTAGCTCGGGTTCACGCCGGTGAAACGCAGCCACTGTCCCTGGGTCAGCTCGAACTTCGAGACGAAATACGCGGAGAGCTGCACCTCGTGGACCGGTGCCTGATCCGCGCGAAAGTGCTTGTTGTAGTTGTGCGGCGAGTCGAGATCCGGTGACGAGCCCATCCAGAACGGGCCCTCGGGAATCAGGATCAGCACCACGCCCATCTCCTCGGACAGCTCGAGCCCACCCTCTTCGTCGCGCTCGGGCTCGCTGCCGCTCGCGACGTGCCAGAACTCCCACAGGCCCGAGTCCGGATCCGGTCCGATCGGCACGAGGCCCGTCTGTGGACGCAACACGAGACCGCCGTACGTGGCGTGTGCCTGGATTGCGGCGATCGCCTCGTTCCAAGCGGCGTGGAACTCGCCCCCCGCGGCGAAGCCGCCCTGCAGGCGTTCCGCCAGGGCGAGTCGCCGGTGCACGCTCCATCCGTGTTGGGGCGACACGGCGTCCTCCGTGATCGACAAGAGTCCAGTCGCCGGATCCTGGAGCGCCTCCAGCGCCGCGACCAGTTGCGAGAGATTCGTGTGCCACCAGCGCGCCTGACCCTCATCCGGCGGGAAGCCCCACTCCGGCTCTCCAGACGGACTGGTCCCTGGCTGGGCCAGGCGGCGCAGCTCTTCGCGCTTGGCCAGGTGCAACGGGAGATCGGCCACGAGCTTCTCGGCGTCCGCGATCCACTCACGGTACGCGTCGATGTGCTCGGGGTGCGGAGGCCACAGGCTCGTCACCTGCTCGATCAGGTCTTCGTGGTCCTGGAGCGCGGAGAGCCGCTGCACCGCGGCGATCTCGCGGAGGTTGTCGGCGAGCAGCGCGGAGATGACGACGAGGCTCACGAGCATCACCACGCCCGCGGCGAGCGCCGTCCCGGCTAGCGCGCGGTTGCGTCGCACCCACTTGCGCAGCTCGGCCCACGCTCCGGTCTCGTACGCCGAGACGACGCGGTTCTCGAGGTACGCCGAGAGATCCTCGGCCAGCTCGGCGGTGTCGCGGTAGCGCCGTTCGACGTCGCGGGCCATCGCCTTCTCGCAGATCGCGACGAGCTCGGCCGGTACGTCGGTGGCGCGTTGCTCGAGCGCGGCCGGCGGTCCCATCTGCACCCGGTACCACACGTCGTAGTTGTCGAGCTTCTCTCCAGGCTCGACGTACGGCATGTGTCCTGCGACCAGGTGATAGAGCATCGCCCCGATCGAGTACACGTCGGAGTGTGGCCCCATCTGCTTCTGGTTCCCGAGCGCCTGCTCGGGCGACATGTACGCCGGCGTGCCGACCACCTCACCGTCGATGGTGAGGAGCGGAGAGTCGGTCGACAGCTTTGCGCTGCGCTCGGAAGCCTCGCCCGCCATCGGCGGCGGCTGGACGCGGAGGTCCTTCTCGTCCTCGCGCCCGAGCACGTGTGCCAGGCCCCAGTCCATGACGTACACCTCGCCGAATCGCCCGACCATGACGTTGCGGGGCTTGAGGTCGCGATGCACGACGCCTTTTGCGTGCGCATAGGACATCGCCTGGCACACCTTCAGAATGACTCCGAGCACGCGCATGCGAGTCCACCCCTGCTCCCCGTCCTGCGCGAGCTCGAAGACGTCATTCAGTTCGAGGCCGTTCACGAGCTTCATCGTGAAGTAGACGCGGCCCTCGGCGTCGAGGCCCAGCTCGTGCACGGGCACGATGCCGGGGTGGTCGAGCTGTCCGGTCACTTGCGCTTCCTCGAGGAACCTCCCGAGGCTGCGGCTGTCGACGGGCGGCGTCGCTCCGCTCGCGCCGATCTCGCCCTGGCCGAGCATGACCTTCATCGCCAGGTGGCGGCGGATGTCGTCGTCCCAAACGCGCAGAACGACGCCCTGTCCACCGGCGGCGACCTCGCCCTTGATGCTGTACCGCCCGAATGCGCCAATGCGTGTCGAGAGACGATCGAGGGCCCCGGGCACGAGGTCTGCGCACTGGTACTCCGACTCGAGCGAGACCCGCGGATCGACCTCGTCTCCGTAGTGCGCGCTCAGTGACTGCGCGAGCGAAGCGGAGACGCCGAGCTTGCCGAGCACGGCGTGCAGGTTCATCCAATTCGTCTGCAGCTCGCGCAACTCGTCGGCTACGTCCGGGTGACTGGCGCAGACTTCCTCGAAGTCGGCGGGCTCACCCGCGGTGTGGCAAACGATGTAGTCGGCGAAGATGTCCTCGGGGGACGGACTCGGCTCTCCCTGATCCGAAGTCATGCGGTTCCTCCATGCTTGAACCGCATGAGATTGTAGGTCGGAAGGGAACGAGCGTGGATTCCGGGTCGTGACCTCGGTCTCTACACGGCCTCTCATCGTCGACGAGGCAAGCTCGAACGATCCCAACCGGATATGAGAGTTCGTTAGCGGCGCGTACCGGGCACCATGCTTTCGCGCCCCGGCGCGCCGTAGTAGAGCCAGATCCGTGCGACGACGGAGAACTCGGTTCGCATCGCCAGCCGCCCCCCGCGCACGTCGACGTCCTGGTCGAACCCGCGGTAGTACGTCGTCAAGGGACGCGCCGCGGGGATCCGCGGCAGGTCGCCCAGATAGCCGTAGTTCTTCGGGGCCGTGCCCGTCGCCGTGTACGTCTCGTACAGGTCGGCGGGCGCGTGTACGGTGACGGTCTCGCGCACGTTGATCGGCGTGGGCCGCGAAGCGCCGAACGCCTCGCCGAGCAGGAGCCCGGCCTTGCCCTTGGCGGCGGCGAGCGCCGCGGCGAGTGCCGTGTTCCGCGCCGCGTCGAGCCCTTCCGTGCCGTACTCGAACGCGATCAAGTCCGACGCGCCGCTCTCGAGAGCCGCCGTGCGCACCGCCGCCAGGGTGCCGAGGTCGCGCACGTGGACGTGCAGGTTCTCGTCGAGGCGGTAGCCGGTCCGTCGTTCGACCAGCGCCCGCTTGCCGGAGATCTCCTCGCCCTCCCAAGTGTAGAGCGGAGTGATCGAGATGAAGTCCCGCTGCATGTCCCCGGTGGCCACGCCGATCGCACTCAGCGCCGTCGTGACGGAGTCGATCGCGGCTTCGCTGGCTGCCCTACAGATCGCCGCGTCCTTGCCCTCCGCCATGAAGCCGAGCACGAGCCGCGCTTCGCTCGGAGCCACGCGCACTTCCGCGCTCCCCTGGACCTCGATGAAGTCGGCGACCGCCTCCCGATCGGGCGCGGCGGCCGAAGGCGGATTCGCGCCGCCGCGACGGGAGCCGACGTCCTGGGGCAGGGCGGCGGCGACGGCGACGGTCGAGGCGAGGGCGATTGCGGCCAAGCGGCACTGGGTGATTCGTTGCATGGTGTCTGTTGTTCGAGGGGGCGGGGAAGCCACGGGGCAGCCGGGGTAGCGATCTTCAGGCCAGTGGGGTCCCATGGCCAGGTCCGCGTTGCTTGCATTCACTCAAGGAGGCTCAAGTGTCTCGAAGGCATCTTATCTCGCTGACCGCACTCGCCGCCCTGGCCCTCTGCGGAGTCCTCCTGCTCCGCGCTGTCGTTCGGACCGATGCGGAGCCCGCCGTGGGCTCGAAGGGCGAACCGGAGATCCCGATCGTCCGCGAGCTTCCTCACTCTCATTCGCCGACGTTGGAGGCGATGTTCGACGCCGAGCTCTTCCACGGCTCCGACTACACGGTGGTCCCCGCGGAGGACATGATCGAGTCGATCCGCAACGCGAGCTCGCGACGCGGTGGGGAGCGCACCGGCGAGGTGGACGCTACCGGCGACTAGCTGACACGGAGACGGTTCGCGAGGGGTGGACTTTCACGTGCGCAGGTGGACCAGAAACGTGCTGCGCAAACGCCGTGTGCGATTCGGGGACCGTTCCGGCATCGGGCTCGCGAGCGAGAAGCTCACAAGAAAACCGACCACGCTTCAGCAAGCCGTAAGAACTGCGCGGCTCTCCATGGTGTTCCCAAGGACCCCGGGCCAAGAGCGCCCGACAGACCAGGAAGTCACGCCGTGAGACGCAGCACCTACGCACTCGCCGTCGCCATCGCTCCCGCCACCCTCGCCCAGCAGCCGCCCCCGCTTCCCCGCCTCGATCCCCTTCAGGAGACGCGTACGATCGACGGCACCCAGAACAATCACGCGAACCCTCTGTGGGGCAGCACCGACGTTCCCTTCCGGCGAGTCCTCCGCATCGGCTACGAAGACGGCGTCGATGCGCCCCGCACGCGCGGGTTGGCCAGCGCGCGCTGGATCAGCAACGCGGTGGCGGCCGAGGAGAGCGAGGTTCCCAACCCGGAGGGCGCTTCCGATTTCGTGTGGCAGTGGGGCCAGTTTCTGGACCACGACATCGACCTGACGCCGGTTCATGATCCACCCGAGTCCTTCGACATCCGCATCCCCCGCGGCGACGTCTGGTTCGATCCGGACGGAACGGGAACGGTCGTCATGCCCCTGGAGCGCTCGTTCTATGAAGTGGTCGGGGGCGTGCGCGAACAGGTCAACGAGATCACGGCGTTCATCGATGCCTCGAACGTGTACGGCTCGGACGCGACGCGCGCGGTGGAGCTGCGCACGCTCGACGGTACTGGGCGCCTGAAGACGAGCGCGGGAGGCCTTCTTCCGTTCAACACGGCGGGTCTACCGAACGCGCCGACGAGCTTGGATCCGAGCTTCTTCCTGGCCGGTGACTTCCGCGCCAACGAACAGGTCGGCCTGACCGCGATGCACGTCTTGTTCGTTCGCGAGCACAACTTCTGGGCGGACCGCATCTGCGAACAGCGTGGCCGAGAGGGCCCGGGCAACGGGCAGGGGGGCGCGGGGCCGGGTGGAGCACGTCCCCGCCGAGGACAAGGTAGGCAGCCCCTGACCGGTGACGAGATCTACGAGCTGGCGCGCGCCATCGTCGGTGCGGAGATGCAGGTCATCACGTACCGCGAGTTCCTGCCGGCCCTCTTGGGTCCCGGTGCGATCGCGCCCTACGCGGGTTACCGCGAGGACATCGACCCGGGGATCGCGAACGCCTTCGCCGGAGCGGCCTACAGGTTCGGTCACAGCATGCTGCCGTCCCAACTCCTGCGCCTCCGCGCGAACGGGAACCCGATCGGGGCCGGCAACCTGGCGTTGGCGGACGCCTTCTTCGCACCCGATGAGATCCTGGCCCACGGGATCGAGCCGCTCCTGCGCGGACTGGCGACGCAGCGCGCACAGAACATCGACGTCCGCATCACCGACGGCGTGCGCAACTTCCTGTTCGGTCCGCCCGGAGCGGGGGGCTTCGATCTCGCGTCGCTGAACATCCAGCGCGGCCGCGACCACGGGCTGCCGTCCTACAACGACGCCCGTCGCGACCTCGGCCTCCCCGCGCGAACCTCGTTCGCCGGCATCTCGAGCGATCCCGAGGTCCAAGCCCGGCTCGCCGCGGCCTACCGCTCGGTCGAGGACGTCGACCTGTGGGTCGGAGGGCTCGCGGAGGACCATTTGCCCGGCGCCCTCGTCGGCGAGACCGTCGGCCGCATCCTGAAGGAGCAGTTCGAAGTCCTCCGCGACGGCGACCGCTTCTGGTACGAGCACGCGCTGCCGCGGAAGCTGCGTGATCTCGTCGCGAACCAGACTCTCTCCCGCATCGTGCGCCGCAACACGCAGATCGGAAGCGAGCTCCCCCAGAACGTGTTTCGAGTGTCGCAGCAGTAGCAGGACCTGGTGGGGTCGGCGCATGGGCGCCGGCCCCTTCAGCTGATCGCACGGGACCTTTGTCCTCGGCCCCCTGCCCCGTGGCCGCTTCGAGCTGTCGGCCAGACCCCACCGCAACCCCCTGTGGCGGAACTCGGAGTCGGTCGAGGTGGAAGCCGGTGCCGAGCACGTGGAGCTGCAGCTCCGATCGGGCGGCAGCTGTCGTGGGCGGTCTGACTCCGGGCGTCTACCACGCCGTCGGAGTGGCCGAGGACGGGCGGATTGGGGCATTGCGCGACGTGGAGATCGTCGCCGGTCGCAACCAAGGGCCATTCGATCTCCCGGTCGCGGAAGCCGGCACGGTGCGTGTCTTCTACGAGGGCTCCACCGAGTACGCGTCTTACTCCATCCACTAGTGGTGTGATTCACTCTTGTGCGGCGTTTTGGTCGGTGCGTACGCGTTCGCTGCAAGGCGCAGCGACGACGCGACTTCGCTGCAAGTCTCGGAGGAGGCACAACGCAGCAGCGGGCGGGTACGGGCCGACCAAAATGCCGCACAA
>JAAELL010000193.1 GCA_024226735.1 bacterium
ATGATGGCGGGCTTCCGCGAGTGGCTGCCGATCTTCTCGGGCGACAATATCTTCTACTTCATGCAGAAGGGTCACTACTTCCTGCACCTCTCGCGTGACGTGACGCCCGACGCTTTCGCTGCACGCTGTGCCAAGCGAACGGCCGCGCGCGCCGCACGCGGAGCCGACCCCGACCTGGGCGTACGCGAGGGCTTCACGGCCATCCCGCTCGAGTACGCGTACCGCGACGTGCTGGCGACGCTCGGGCATCCCCTAGCCCGCGCCGCGCGCCCCGATTTCCTGACGGGGCGCTTCGTCGCCGACGCCCAAGAGACGGCCGAGGCGCGCCTCCCCGCGGCGCGGGGCGCCGACCGCGTACTCGTGTACGACGGCGAGAACTGCGAATTCGTCGAGCTGCGCCCGGACGGCTTGCGCGCGCTCGAGGCCCTGCGCCGCGCCGGCAGCCTCGCCGCGCTCGCCGAGACGATCGATTCGAGCCGCCCGAACGCGGACCGTGCCCGCGAGAAGCTGATGGCGTTCGCCGCCGAGCTGCACCGCCTGGGAGTCCTGGCCCCGCGCGGGGCGACCGTGACCCAGCCGGTCTGACCCTCCCCTTCCTGTCCCTGTCCCCTACAATCCCCAACGCCATGCCGAACGACGAGAAGAAGCACGAAGCCCAAGTCCAAGCCCACGCCCAAGCCCAAGCCCAAGACGACGCCACCGAGACCGAGACCTCGCGGAGCGCCGAGCTCGATTTCGAGGAACTCGACCTGACGGTCGAGCACGTCGAGGAGCGCATCAGCCCTGGCGAGACGAACGTCTTCGACAAGTAGACTCTGCCCATGCGCCCCCTCGTCCTCGCTGCGTTCGCGGCCGCGTCACTGTTCGTTCTGGGTCTCGCCGCGAGCCAGGATCCGGCGGAGCCGAAGGGCACGGACCACGAAGCGTGGCTCGCACGCACGCACTCCGACGGGCGGCTGATTCGCCTCGAGGACACGTCGGGCAACGACTGCATCCGCTGCCACGAAGAGGTCGGCGAACAGTGGCGCCACGGCACGCACGCTTCGGCGTGGCAGGACGAGCACTACCAGAAGGAGCTCAAGGGGATCCGCAAGAAACAGAAGTGCTGGGGCTGCCACGTGCCCCAGCCGCTCGCGGCCCAGGGCTTCCCCCAGCGCCCGGAGCCGCGCGCCGAGAACCGCCACCTCGGCATCGACTGCGTCGCGTGCCATCAGGACGCGGACGGCGAGACGATCCTCGGTCCCTGGGGCCACCGGACGGACGCGCACCCGACGAAGAAGTCGGAGCTCTTCGACGACCAGGGCGACAGCGCGATGTGCGTCGCGTGTCACGCGACGAGCATCGGCCCGGTCATCGGCATCGCCAAGGACTTCGTCGACACCGACCAGCCCGATCTCGGGCTCTCGTGCATCGGCTGCCACATGCCGGCTCTCGAGCATCGAGTCGCCAATGACCCCGACGGCGTGAAGGAGTACGAAGTGCGCCGCGGCCGCAGTCACCGATTGATGACGCCCCGCGATCCCGAGTTCCTGCGCAGCGCCTTTCGCATGAAGGCCAAGCGCGCGGACGGCAAGGCCGTGCTCACGATCTCGAACGAGACGGGCCACCGCGTCCCGGGTCTCATGAAGCGCGCGCTCGTCTTCAAGATCAAGCTCTTCGACGCGGGCGGCAAGCTCGTCGGCGAGGCCGAGCACACGATCGACAACCGCTCGTACCTGCCCGTCGAGGAGGAGCTGGCGATCAGCGTCGAGGGCGAAGGAACGTCCCTCGTCGTCATCGGGCTGCACGAAGCGCCGGGGTTCAAGCGGCCGATGGAGTTCCTCGACCGGACGTTCGAGCTCTGAAGCCCATGATGACTGGGGCCGGTCGCGTACAATCGGCGGATCGGAGGAAGCCCCATGTCACGCCTCGCTCACTGCGTCCTGCTCTTCCCATTTGTCGCGGCGCCCGTAGCCGCCGAAGTGCTCGTCGTCGACCAGAACGGTACGGCTGATTTCACGACGATCTCGTCCGCTGTCGCAGCAGCGACGGCCGGCGACACGATCGTCGTGCAAACCGGCGTCTACACGACATTCGATCTCTCGAAGACCTTGCAAGTCGTCGCAGAACCCGGCGCCGACGTGAGGATCATGGGAACGGCCAGCGTTCGACACCTCCCACCTGGATCGGTCGCCAGGATCGCCGGTATGGAGTTCATCGGGTGGACCACGGTCATCGACAATGCCGGCAGCGTGGTGCTTCAGGACTGCCGCCTCGACTCCGCCAGCGGACGGGCGCTCCTGGTGCAGAACAGCGACGACGTCGTCGTGATCGACTGCTACGGCACGAGTGCGGCCTCGAGTCAGGGATTCCCTGGCATCGAAGTCCTGCACTCGAGCGTCGCCATGTACGGGTGCCACCTGACGGGTGGACAAGTCTGCGGTGGACCGTCCGGACCGGGCGCACTCGCCGACGACAGTTTCTTGTTTCTCTCCGACTGCGTCCTACGTGGCGGACCTGGGTGGATCTCCTACTGTGACTGCGGACCCGGCGACGGCGGGGACGGGCTCATCGCCACCGGCGCGAGCGAGATCATCGCGGTCGACACCGACTTCATCGGTGGCGAAGGCGGGTTGGAAGCCGGCGCTTTCTGTGGTCTTGGTGAGGGCGACGACGGCGCTCCAACCGTAGTGATCCCGCCCGCGACCCTGCACTTCCCCACGTCGACGAGTCGTCGACTCTTGCTTCCGACTGGCGCTGTCCAGGGCTCGACCGTGCCGCTGGTCGTGGAGGGGGAGCCCGGAGACGTCGCTCTCCTGCGCGAGGGATCCGTCAGGACGTTTCGCTACCAATCTGCCCTGTTCGGCGTGGAGCACCTCGATCCTGCGCTCGTCACGACCACGAACCTGGGCACGATCGACGGGACAGGGCGGCTCGAAGTGACGGTCCCGGCGCCGGATCTTCCGCCCGGGACCGAGGAGCTGGAGCTAGCTTTTCAACTCGCGGTCGTCGACGCATCCGGCGACGCGTTCCTCGGATCGCCGGCCGAGCTGGTCGTCGTCGACGCTTTCCCTGGTCATGCGTGCCTGCCCATCGTCTTCGTCGACGCGGACGCGCCGCCCGGGGGAAACGGCACGAGCTGGTCCACCGCCTTCGACGACCTCAAGAATGCCGTCGATTGGGTCACGGCGAGCCGCGCGCAATGCCTGCCTGGTCCGGTCGAGTTCTGGGTCGCCGAAGGCACGTACAAGCCCAGTCGTGGCACGCTGGACGACGAGCTCGCCTTCGAGCTCTTGCCGCTCATGCAGCTCTACGGCGGCTTCGCCGGCGTGGAGACCTCGAGGGACGAGCGCAATCCGAACGCCCATCCGACGATCCTCAGCGGCGATCTCAGCGGGAACGACCTGCCGGGCTTCGGAAACCGCAGCGACAACAGCGATGAGATCGTGAGACTGCCCGAGCCCGAGAGCCCCGATCCCGCGGCAGTCGTCATCGACGGCTTCACACTGGGGGGGGCTTCCGGCGGAGGTGGCGCGATCTACGTGGAAGGGGGATCGCGTGTCGAGGTATCGAACAGCCGAATCGAGGACAATCAGGCGGTGCTGGGTGCGGGCATTCGCGCGCCGTACGCGCAGGGCTTCGTCGCGAGCACGCTCTTCCTCGGGAATCGAACGACCGGGAACGGCGCTGGCGCGTGGATGAGCGCCGACGTCGCGGTGTATGGATGTGCGTTCGTGGAGAACGTCGCCTTGACGAACTACGCTCCCGACGAAGCGATCGGTGGCGGTCTCTACCTGCGCTCGGGTCAAGGCGTCGGCGTGGTCGCGGGCTGCAAGTTCGTCGGCAACACGGCCGATCGCTTCGGCGGCTGCGCGGTTCCCAATGGGACGGAGATCGCGAGTTGTACTTTCGTGGGGAACGCCGCCGCAGAAGGAGCCGGCGGTGTTGGCCTCGGGCACGCCAGCCGCTTCTACAGCAACCTTCTCTGGCGCAACTCCCTGAACGGCGTGCAGGACGAGGCGGCGCAGATCAGTTTCCTCAGTGGAGAAGTCGGCTACTGCCTGATCCAGGGCCTGACCGGTTCGCTCGGGGGCGTGGGCAACATGGGATACGATCCGCGGTTCGTCGACATGGATGGACCAGACGGTGTGCTCGGCACGCTCGACGACGACCTGCGCCTGCGTTACGAGTCACCGTGCATCGATGCCGGGCGCAACGCCGCGTTGCCCGAAGATGTCCCCGATCTCGATGGCGACGGCGACTTCAGCGAGCTCTTGCCGCTCGACCTCACGGGTCGCCCGCGATTCGTGGACATGGCGCTGATCCGCGACCTCGGGCTCGGGCCCGGATCAGTCAGCGACATCGGCGCATACGAACGCGCGTCACCGAACGCGCCGTGACGTAGGGTCACTGAATCCGCGCCCGCAGCTCCCGCGCCTCTTCCTTGCGCCCGGTCGCCTCGCAGATCTCGGCCAGGAGGGTGAGCGCCTTGCTCACCTCCTCCTCCTCGGGCTCGGGTTCGGCGAAGGCGAGGACGGCACGCAGCTCCGACTCGGCGGAGTCGACGTCGTCGAGCGCGTGGCGGATCTGCGCGCGCGCGAGCGCGATGCGCGCGCGGCGCTTGCCCGCGCGGCCGCCAAGCGAGCACCACGCCTCGTATCCATCGAGCGCATCGAGCGCGCGGCCGTACTCACCCATCGCCTGCAGGCTCTGGTAGCGGCGCGCGTGGCTCGTGCCGACGAACGGGCTGCTCGCCTCCATCACGCTCGACTGCTTGGCGATCAGGTCGCTGCCCTCGATGACGTCGATCACGTTCGCCCACTCCTCGAGCCGGTACCAGTAGCCGGCTTCGTTGGCGCGCATCACGACGACGTTCTTGTCCGTCGGTGAGGTGATGGACTCGAGATCGTCGGCCAGCCGGCGGTACTCCTCCGCGGCCGAGCGGTAGTTGCCGCGCTCGGCGTTGAGGCCGGCGAGGTTCGCGCGGGCGCCGAGGGCGAGCGCGCTCTTGGGGCCCCAGACCGTGACCGCCTTCTCGATCGCCTCGTCGTAGAGCGCCTCGGCAGCAGCGAGCCGACCCGCCTTCTTGTGCACGAGGCCGAGGTTCAAGATCGCCCGGATCAGGTTCGGGTCGAGCGGGTCGAGGTGCTCGCGCAGGACGCCGATCGCGCCCTCGAAGTGCGGCGCGGCCTCGTCGGGCTGGCCCGCGTTCAAGTACGTCGTGCCGAGGCTGATGCGCGCCTTCGCGACTTCGACCGGGTCGACGTCCTCGAGCTGTTCGAGCAGCTCGATGTGCCGAAGCCGCAGCGCCATCGCCTTCTCGCGCTGATGGCGAGTGTCGTAGAGATGGGCGAGCTCCGAGACGAACGGGACGAGCTCCGCGACGTCGCCCCCATGCACCTCTTCCGCGATCGACAGCGCCGACTTCAAGTGTTCCTCGGCGGGCTCGTACTCGCCGAGCGTGCGCAGCGCGCGCGAGAGGAAGAACAACGCATTCGCGTGCTCGGTCCGGTAGCCGGTTCCCTCTTGCGCCGCCAAAAAGTCGACCGCGGCCGACAGGTGCGGTCGGGCGGCGTCGTACTTCTGGAACCCGACCAGGATCTGGCCGACGGCCGCCTGGATGCGTGCGCGCGAACCCGGTCGCTCCTCCAACCCGCTCTCGATCGTCGCGGCGCCGCGCAGCAAGAGTTCGTCGGCGAGCGGCATCTTGCCCTTGTTGCGCTCCGGCGACGCCTCGTGGTAGTTGGTGAGGAAGAACTGGAGGACGTCGGTCAGCTCCTTGTTGCTGCGATCCGCGACCGCGCGCGCTTCGGTCGCCTCGGCCTCGGCGCGCCGGGCAGCGAGCCGCGCCATCTGCTCCTGGAGCAGGATCGTCTCGAGAAAGACCTGGGCGTCGACCGACTCCTGCTTCGCCTTCTGCTCCGCCTTCAGGCTCGTCTCGAGCCGCTCGGAGTAGCGTGCCTCGACGACGAGCAACCCGGTGGGTATGCCCGCGACGAGCAGGAAGCCCAGCGCGAACGCCGTCGCAAGCACCGGATTGCGCTGCGTCCAGCGCAGGCTGCGCACGAGAGCGCCGGGCGGTCGCGCTTCGATCGGGCGCTTCGCCCGCACGTTGTCGAGGTCGCGCGCGAACGCCGCCGCGCTCGCGTAGCGGTCCTGGGCGCGACGCGCCATCGCCGCCAAGCAAACCGTCTGCACGTCGTCCGGCACGCGACGGTTGCGGGCGTGGATCGAGTCGATCGCGCCGCGCAGAATCGCGGCCTGCGTCTGCAGCGTGCTGTCGCCCGAGAACGGGATCTGCAGCGTGAGTAGCTCGTACAGCGTCACGCCCAGCGAGTACACGTCGGTCGCGTTGTCGAGGTCGCGCGCCTCGACCTGTTCGGGCGACATGTAGACCAAGGTGCCAACGGGCGAACCGGTCTTCGTCACGCGCCGCTGTGGGTCGGGGTCCGCGGAGGAGGTCAGCCCGAAGTCGAGCAAGATCGCGCGTCCATCCGGGCCGACAACGATGTTCGAGGGCTTGACGTCGCGGTGCAGGATGCCGCGTTCGTGGGCGTGTGCGAGCGCCACGCCGACCTGCTGCACGACGCCGAGGCAGGCGTCGACCCAGCTCCCGCGGAACACGTCGGGCAACTGCGCGGTGGCGACCTCGTCCGCCCCGTCCGTCGCGCGCAGCACGTCCCACAGGTCGCGCCCCGTCAGGCTCTCGGGCGCGCGACCGGCAAGTTCACGCAGCACCTCGGCGAGCGAGCGGCCCTCGAGCAGCTCCATCGCGAAGTAGGGCACGCCATCCTGCTCGCCGACCGTGTGGATCGCCACGATGCCCGGATGGTGAAGCTGCGCGATCGCCTCGATCTCGCGCTGGAAACGCTCGCGCGCACCCTCGAAGAACAGGTGTTCGGGCCGGATCAGCTTGACGGCGACCTCGCGGCCCAGGCTCACCTGGCGCGCGCGAAACACGACCCCCATTCCGCCACCGCCCAAACGCTCGAGGAGGTGGAAATCGCCCAGGCGTTCGGGAAACTCGGGCGAGCGCGTCACGCGGCTCGTCTCGAGGCTGGCGACGAAGCGCATGCGCGCGCGCAGCTCTTCGGCGAGCTCCGGATGGTCGGCGCACGCCGCCTCGATCGCCCGCGACCAGTCCTCCCGCGGCCGCTCGAGGCAGCTCGCCATCAACTCTTCGACAGGATCCGCTCGAGGGTCGTCCGAGGCCATGCGCTCCACCCGTGACCGGGTCTCCTCTCGAACGAAGCTCGTGCTACGATCGCACGCTCCGGTTCGGAATTCCGCCGGCGGAAGGATGCCCAAGGATACTCAATCTCTGGCAGAGCAGGCCTCGCGCGGCGATGCTGCCGCGATCGAGTCGCTGCTCGCCGAATACCTACCGGCGATCAAGCGCTATCTGCGCAAGAACGCACCGCGGCAGGTGCTCGCGCGCGAGACCGAGTCGGACCTGGCCCAGTCGGTGTGCCGCGAGGCCCTCTACCAGCTGGGCCGCGAGCGATTCGAGTACCGCGGCGAGGCCGAGTTCAGGCAGTGGTTCTACCGCGCGGCGGAGCTCAAGCTGAAGAACCGCCTGCGCTTCTACAACGCGGATCGTCGCAACGCCGATCGCGAGACGGGGCGCGGTGCCGCCTCCGCGCTCGAAGGGCCGGCGCGCGAGAGCCTCTACCGCTCGATCCTCTCGCCGAGCGCGGCGGCGGTGAAGAACGAGGACATGGAACGCTTCGGCGAAGCACTCGACGGTCTCGACGAGCGCGGCCGCGCGATCGTGATCCTGTACTACCTCGACGGTCTCGGACACGCTGCGATCGCCGAGCAGTTCGGCATCACCGAGAGCCACTCGCGCACGCTCCTCTCGCGCAGCCTCGCGCGGCTGGCGCGCCTCGCGCGGCCGAATCCCTGAAGCACGGGTCAGCACGCGGGGAACGACGGTCCCCCGCGAGTCGAGCGTGCTCCTCACCCGCGGGGGACCTTGCATCCGATCACACCAGCCGACGCCAGGGAGCGACGGGCGGCATGACTTTCCTTCGGAGTTCAGCGGCGCGCCTCTCGGTACGCCACGTAGATCGATAGGCGGCCAATAGCGACCGACTACGCTCGTGAGGCAAAAAACAGTCCCGTGATAGTCAGATCGAGGTAACACGCCCACTGGGGTCCCGCGCCCGAGCTGGCCGGCTCTGACGCGATGTAGTAGCCTGTCGTTCGTGCCCCGCCATCCAGCGATCAGCGAGACCGAGATGCACGTCCTCAAGGTCCTCTGGGACGAAGACGCGGGAACGGTGCGCGAGATCCGGGACCTTCTGCGCAAACGTCGCCGGCGCTGGGCGTACACCACGGTCCAGACGCTCTTGAACCGTCTGCGCGAGAAAGGCTACGTCGCGCGCGACGAGAGCGGCATGGCGCACGTGTTTCGCGCGGCGGTCACGCGCGATCGGCTGATCGGTTGGCGCTTGAAGGAGCTCGCCGATCAGGTCTGCGAGGGCGCGTCGACGCCGCTCGTCTTGAATCTCGTGCAATCGCAGCCGCTCTCGGACGACGACATCGCCAAGCTCCGCCGGCTCCTGGATCAGGCCGAGGCTTCGGACTCATGACGGATGGACACATCCCCGCGCCGCCAGACGAAGTCCGGGGCGCGACGGTGCTCGCGCGGCTCGTCGACGGACTCGCGTTCCGCTACCGCTGGGCGACCGAGGGTCTCACCGAGTCCGAGCTCGCTTTCCGACCGGCCGACGGCGCGATGAGCACGAGCGAGCTGCTCGACCACGTCCACAAGCTGGCGCGCTGGGTCGAAGGCACGGTGCGTCGCACCCTCGACGGCGAGCCGGATCGGATGGACGAGCGCGAGCCGATCGCGGATGGGATCGGCGGGGTGCGCGAGAGCACGTTGGCGTACCTCGGGCAGCTGCGGGCGCAGCTGGTGGAGATCGAAGACGCCGAGCTTGCCAAGATCGAGATCACTGGCACGCGCGCGAAGGGTCCGCAGCCGTTCTGGAGCATGATCAATGGGCCGCTCGCGGACGCGTTGACGCATGTCGGGCAGATCAATACGTATCGGCGGATCGCGGGGAATCCGGCGCCGGCGGCGGATGTGTTCCGGGGTTTGCCTCCGGATTGAGCGGAACCGACGCGCGCCGGCGGAGCTGCATACCAACCCACGGCGTTGCGCGGCCGTGAATTCGTTGCCGTCCCAGCTTGTTGTTGCTCGCCCAGTAACGAGGGACCTAACTCGAGTTGGCTGCGGCGACTATCCGCCAGCACGACTCCGCGTCGGAAAGAAGGCAGAGAAGGACCGGCGAGCGCAGAGGCTTCGGGCGTTTGACCCTTGGGACCGACCTGTTGTGGCTCAACGCGACATGCTTGTGCAAGTCAGCGGGCGGCCGGTGACCCATGACAGCTAAGAAGGAGTCACTACACATGCGTTCTTGCAAGTTACCCGTACTCGTTGGATCGAGCATCGCGCTCGGACTCGTCGCCGCTTGCGGTTCGTCCGGAGAGGTTCAGACTGAGTTCGCTCTCTCGACGCCAGTTGGGGACTTCGAAGGTCGGTTCCACTCGGCCTGGGAGCTCGAGGCGTCCGAAATGCCGAGTGGCAGTTGCATGTCGATCCGGTTCTGCAACGCCCAAGGCGATCCAGTAGGCACGCCGGAGACTGTCGCGTCGGATGGCGATGGAAACGCGTCCGGTCAAGGGCCGTTGCCCGCCGGAGCGACAACGTGGAAGGCAAGTTGGCAAAGAAGCTGGGAAACGAACGGCGCGCAAGCAGCGGCCGGGCCATCGTTCGCAAGACTGGAGAAGTTCGTGTACATGGGTGGTCCGGTCGCGACAACGGCCCATGCCGCGCCCCAAGGCCGTCTCTACGCGTTCGCCGTGATGGCACTCTCGAGGCCCGATGCCGATGCAATCGCCGACTCGGTTCTGGCTCTCGGTGTTCAAGCGGGATTGCCCGCAAACGTCGACGTCTACTTTTGGGCGGAAGGCATGGCCTCCGGCAGCTCGCCCGTCTTGCAAGAGCCGCGCTGGATTCTGCTAGAAGACAAGCTCATCCAGAGCTTCGCTTTGACTTGGAACGGGATCCCCAGCGAGACTCTCTCCACGGTCGCATACAACGGCGTAGTCAACGGCTGGCATGTCCTCAGCGACACCATTGCTATCGACTCCCTCGATCTGGGGTTCGACGGAACTGCGACGAACGGGTTCGAGACAAGCCACGAAGCCGGAAACGGCATCATCGACGCCAGCTTGCGAGTCAGTGCTCTCTGAGTGAAGCCATGCAGGACTCCAGCCGAATCGTCACGCAGCGCTGCGACTCGACGCCAGATGGAAGCCTGCGCCCGCGCCGAAGAATGCTAGTTCCTCTTGGGCTCGTGCTCTTCGGCGCCACACTGCTCGCCTGCGCCTCGGTCGACCCTTTGGAAGCCGAGATGCAAACGTACTTGGACGAGTACTCGGATCGAGTCGCCGAGCTGCTCGAAGTCCCTCACCCGAACGTTCTGCCGTTCGAAGTTCAGCTCGTCGACGAACCTCTGAGCGGTCCGGACGTCGTCGGCACGATCCATGCCGACGGCAGGGTCGTTTTCCGTTCGGTCCTGCGCAGTTGGCCGCCGACCTACCGGCGCTTCGTCGCGGTTCACGAGCTGGTCCATTGGCACGCACTCCAGCACCCCGACTACGTAGATCTCGACCACGAGCTGAGCGAGGGCCTCGCCTCGTGGGCTGCGCTGCAACTCGTCCCCAAGGCCGAGCTCTTCCTTCAAGGCTCGATGGGGCCGTTGCATGCGAGAGGGCTCGAGCGCTGGGTCGCGGAACGAGCTCCAGCGCAGATGACCAAGGTCGTGGCGCCGGAGGACGAGGCTCGACTCGACGACTTCGTGATCGAGGCGATCCAGTGGGTCGCCGCGAAGTTGAACGTCGAACCCGTCGACATCATTGCCTCACTCGCGTACTTGGACTCTTGGCCGAAGGCCCTGTCCGCATACGACGCCGAGCGGGGCTCGATCTCCATCGACGCGCGCAGCCCCGACGAAGTCGCTCGCTACCTGATCACGTTCGAGCTGGCGCGAGCGCACATTGCTGCTTCGCATTGGCGAACGCTGCCTGCCGAGTTGGCCGAGGGGCTCGCGGACGTGCTAGCCATCGAGGTCGACCCGAAGGCCAAGTACTGCCTCGGCTCTCTGAGGAACGCCGAGCGTCGATCGCGGCATGAGCTCGTCGCCACACAGTACGGCCTCGAGAAGCTCGACCGGCTCTGCAGGCGAGCCGACGCCGCGGGCCGAGACAAGATCTCGCTGTCCGAGTGACCCTCAGAACGAGAACGCCGCCGAAAACCCGAACAAGACCCCGTCTCCGTCTCGTCGTCCGCGACCTCGTCGTCGTCGACGTCCAAGAACAGCTCGCGCTTTCCGAACCCGGTGAAGACATCAGCGTTCAGCCCCGCCCCTTCATCCCAGATCAACCCAACCCGCACCGACTGCTCCTCGTCGACGAACGCCCCATCGTCCACATCGTCGTCATCGAGCCGGTACTGTCGCTGCGAGAACTGCAGCCCGACGTACAGATCGAGCGCCTCCTCCAGCTTGCGCGTGAAGCCGAGGCCCGGATCGCTCGACTGCACGAAGCCGATCTTGCTGCGTTCGTCGATGCGCCACTCGATCAGAGGGAACGCGAAGACCGAGGGATCGTCCTCCAGCTCCGTCCGGCCGACCAGACCGATGCCCCACTGCACCGTCTCGCTCGCCTGCCACAGAACGCCGCCGAACGTCTTGAAGAACACGCCGTCGTCGAAATCGGCGCCGTCGGCGACGCCCGAGCTCGCGTTGACGAGCGCGAAGTACGAGCGGCCGTTGCGCCCCGCCGACCAGTACGACACGCCGACGGTCGTCTCCGACATGTCGTCGAGGCCGTCGAGGCCGCCGAAGGCATCGCCGCGGAAGTCGTACTCCGACTCCTCCTGGCGCACGCGTAGCTTCCAGCCCGAGCGCTCGCCGAGGATCCACTTGCGTTCGAAGCGGGCGGCGTAACGACTGACCGCGACTTCGCCACCGACGTCGTCGAGATCGACGCGCTCGAACTCGCGCGCGTCGAGCGCGACCGTCCGGCGTCGCGGCGCCGGGCGTTCGGGCTGTTGCGACGGAACGCTCGCGCAGGAGGCGCAGAGCAGTGACATGAGCAGGCTACGTGTCCGCATCGCTGTCCTCAATCGTTCACGAGCCCACGCGCGCGCTGGGTCGCGCAGACGACGGCCTTGATCAGGGTGACGCGCAGACCGCCGTCCTCGAGCTCGAGGATGCCGTCCATCGTGCAGCCGGCCGGCGTCGTCACCTCGTCCTTCAGCGCCGCCGGGTGCAGCCCGCGTTCGATGACCATCGAGCCCGCACCGACCACGGTCTGCGCGGCGAGCTGGGTCGCGACGTCGCGCGGGAGCCCCATCTTCACGCCGCCCTCGGCGAGCGACTCGATGACGATGTACAGGAACGCGGGTCCGCTCGCCGAGAGCCCCGTGACGGCGTCCATGTGCTTCTCGTCGACGACGACCGTGCGCCCCACCGCGTCGAAGAGCATGCGCGTCAGCGCGAGGTGGGCGTCGCTCGCGTGGGCGCCGCGCACGAGGCCCGTCATGCCGCACTTGACGAAGCTGGGTGTGTTGGGCATCGCGCGCACGACCGGGACAGCGCCGGAGACGAGCTGCTCGAGCGCCGCCGTCGTCACGGACGCGAGCACGGACACGAGCAGCTTGTCCGGGGTCATTGCCGACGCGATCTCCGGCACGACGACCTCGGCCATCTGCGGCTTGACGCACAGGAGCACGACGTCGGCGGCCTGGACCGCCGCTCGGTTGTCGGCCGCCACCGCGACTCCGAGCTCGTCCGCCAGGAAAGCGGTGCGCTCGGGGTGCGCAGCGGTCACCAGCACGTTGGAGCGTTCGACGAGCCCCGCGTCGAGGAGTCCGCGCAGAAGCGTCTCTCCGATCTTGCCGGCGCCCAGAATCGCGAGCTTCTTGTCTTCGAGCATGTTCGATTGTGAGGCGTTGCGCGCGCCTTCGTAGTCCTTCCGGCTGTCGAGGGTATCGTAGGAGGCGCCCGCGCCGTTCCGCGCGTTGCGCCTCGCTTCGATGTTCTTGCTGTTTCTATCTCTGCTCGGGTCCCTACCCCTCGCGGGCCGCTGCGTCACCGCGCCGTCGATCGAGGCGGACGCGATCGAGGCCGTGGCGGACTGGACAAAGGGCTTCCGCGGGGCGCGCGCGGCCCTCGACCGCGGCGAGCGCAAGGCGATCGAGCGCCTCTTGATCGACCTGCGCCCCTACCGGCGCAGCGCGGGCCCGGCGCGGCAACGCGCGCTCCTCGCGCTGCTCGATCTCGCTTCGGTGGCACGGGACGCGTTCGAGGCCAAGGACGATCCGCGCGCCGCGGACGGGCACTTCCTCGAGGGCCGGGCCCTCGAAGAGGGGGAGAAGCTCCTCGACGCCGAGACCGCGCGCTTCATCGCCCGCGAGGTGCTCGTCGTCGAGGCGGACAATTCAGTCGGCCGCCGCTGCGCGGCGGCGCGGCTGCTCGGCACGCGCCGCGACCGCGAGGTCCTGATGGCCCTGTCGGTCTGCGCCCGCGGTCCGGGCGGACCGGTCGCCGACACGGCGTTCGAGATGCTGTCCGGATGGCCGGACGAGTCCGTGCATACGTCATTTTTACAACACCTGACGCGGCACGCCGACGGGCTTCCTCCGCGGGTGGCCGGAGCGATCGAGCGCCACTTCCGCGGCATGCGCCTCGAGCACAACGACCGCAGCACTGCGCCCTTGCGCACGTGGATCGAGCCGCGCCTGATCTCCGAGGACTGGCGGGCAGCCGCGCTCGCGATCTCCCTCAGCCGCGCTCTCGCGGACGCCGCCTGCGTGCCGCAGCTCATCGACGCGCTCGAGGTCTGGGGCGATCGCGTGGACGCGGGCCGACCGGTGCGCCGGGTCGAACACGATCTGATCCAGGAGCTCGCGCTGCGCTCGGGGCGCAAGATCGGGGCGCACCCCGACCGCTGGAGGACGTGGTGGGAAGCCCGCGCCGCCGGCCGCGCCGACCCCGCCTCCGGGTCCCCCGAGGGCGCCCGCGTCACGGAAGCCTCGTTTTTCGGGCTACGCCCCGTGACGGATCGGGTCGTCTTCGTGATCGACCGGTCGGGCTCGATGGACGAGTTGTTCCGCACCGGTTCCAAGCAGGAGGAGCGGACCCGGTACCGCGAGTCGGTCGAGCAGATGATGGGCTTCCTCGAGGGACTGGGCGAGCGTACGCACTTCAACGTGGTCCTCTTCGAGGACGGCACGCAGAGGTGGCGCAACGGCCTCGTCCCGAGCTCGGTGAGCCAGCGCAAGACCGCCCGGGCGTGGCTCCTGCGCCACTCTCCCGGTGGTGGGACGCAGCTGCGGCAAGGCGTCGAACGGGCCATGGGGCTCGACGAGGAGGGGGAGCTCGACCTCGCGCAGCTCGAGGCGGACACGCTGATCGTGCTCTGCGACGGCAAGACCGCCAGCGGAGAGGACTGGGTCGTGCCGGTTCTGCGCAGGGTCAACCCCACCGCACGCCTGGTGATTCACGGTGTCCAGGTCGGTCGTGAAGGCGATGGCACCCTGGAAGCCTTGGCGCGGGAGAGCGGCGGAGACTTCATCGAAGTCGATCGATAGCGGTCGCGGCCAGACAGGCCGCTGATGCGCCGCGGCAGATTGGCAGATTGATTGATCGGTTTCCGTTGCCGCGGCAGTGCGTCCCAGTAGACTTTTGGCCAAAATTTCCGGCCCGCCTTCGCGGCCGAAGCGGCGCCGCAGCCCGCGCACTCCCCCGGCCCGTGCGCCTCCCCGTCAGGTCGATCCGCACCCTCTCTTCATGCTCCAAGCCTACGCCCCGATCCTCATCCTGCTCGGGTTGGTGATGGGCTTCGCCGCCCTGAACATCATCATCTCCGAGCTGCTCGGCGCCAAGCGCCGCGTGCTCGGCAAGGGCGAAGCGTACGAGTGCGGCATGACGCCCGTCGGCAGCGCGCGCGTGCGGCTGTCGATCCACTTCTACCTGATCTCCGTTCTCTTCATCCTGTTCGACGTCGAGTCGGTGTTCCTCGTGCTGTGGGCCGTGGGAGCCAAGTCGTTCAGCGAGGCCGGAGTCGGGATGCTCGTTTTCACCGAGGTCGTGATCTTCGTCGGCCTCCTCGTACTCGCTCTCGCCTACGTGTGGCGCAAGGGAGGTCTCGATTGGGATCGTTGAAACCGGCGAGCGAAAACGCCTCGCAGGAAGCGGGCTTCCTGGCGACGCGTGCGGACGAGCTGATCAACTGGGGTCGCAAGAACAGTCTGTGGCCCATGCCGCTCGGGCTGTCGTGCTGCGGCATCGAGCTGATGGCAATGATCGGACCCAAGTTCGACATCGCGCGCTTCGGTGCCGAGGCCGCGCGCTTCAGTCCGCGCCAGTGCGACCTGCTGGTCGTCGCGGGAACGCTGACTTGGAAGATGGCCCAGGCGTGCCGCACCATCTACGACCAGATGCCTGACCCCAAGTGGGTCCTCGCGATGGGTGTCTGCTCGTCCTCGGGCGGAATGTACGACAGCTACGCGGTCGTGCAGGGCGTCGACATGTTGCTGCCCGTGGACGTGTACGTGCCGGGCTGCCCCCCGCGCCCGGACGCGGTGATCGACGCGATCCTCAAGCTCCAGAAGAAGATCGAGCGCGAGTCGCCGACGCGCGTGCTGTCCGGCAATCGACCGGAGCTGAGCGAGAACGGCACCGGCAAATTCAACATGGCGCCCAACGACGCCGTGCAGACGCGCCGCATCGGCACGTACGTCCCGACCCAGACGTCCGGGGAACCGGCAGAAGAAGTGGAGAGCCGGTGACCGACTCGACGACCACCCCGGCCGATCCCACCCGCGAGCGCATCGAGGCCGCGTGCGAGGGGCTCGCCTACCACGAGGCCACCACCCGTGACGGGACGCCGTGCTTCGACGTGTCGCCGAGCGGGCTTCTGGCGTTCCTCGAGCGCCTCGAGGGCCGCTGCGGCTTCGAGACGAACACGTTCGTGACCGCGATCGACCGCTCGCCCGCCGACCCGCGCTTCGAGATCAACTACCAGTTCCTCTCTCAGCAGCACGGGGACCGCGTCCGCGTCCGCACGTCGGTGCCGGAGCAGTCGCCGCACGTCCCGACCATCACGAGCCTGTGGCCCGGCGCGAACTACTCCGAGCGCGAGTGCTTCGACATGTTCGGCATCATCTTCGATGGACACCCGAACCTCGAACGGCTCTTGATGCCGGAGGGGTACGAGCACTTCCCCCTGCGCAAGGAATTCCCCCACCACGGCATCGAGCCGGACCGCCTGTACCGCGAATGGGAGCGGAACCGTCCCGGCAAGGACACCGAAGGGAGCCCGTCATGACCGACACGCGGCCCTTCGAGACACAGTCCGCCGAGACACAGCCGGCCGAGGCTCGGCCCGTCGAGACTCAGGTCTTCGAGTACACGCCCGGTGCACCGACCGAGCTCGAGCTCGACGCGGACGATCCGCTCCACGGCGAGATCCTCAAGCTCAACATGGGCCCGCAGCACCCGGCGACGCACGGCGTGCTGCGATTGAAGATCGAGCTGGACGGCGAGACGATTCGCGACTGCTACCCGGACGTCGGCTACCTGCACCGCGGTAAGGAGAAGACCTGCGAGAGCCTCGGCTGGCGCAAGTTCTTCCCGCACACCGACCGGATGGACTACGTCCAGCCGCTCATGAACAACTGCGCCTACGCGATGGCGCTCGAGAACCTCGCCGGTGTTGAGGTGCCCGGCCGTGCGCAAGAGCTGCGCGTGCTCCTGATGGAGCTCAGCCGCATCATGGCGCACCTGATCTACCTCGGCACGACCGCGATCGATCTCGGCGCGGTGACGATGTTCTTCTTCACGTTCACCGAGCGCGAGAAGATCTACACGCTGCTCGACGCGTACACCGGGCACCGGATGAACAACACCTACGTCCGTCTGGGCGGGGTGTACGCGGACGTCGACGAGGACGTTGCGCGCGAGATCCGCGCCTGGATCGACACGTTCCCGGCGAAGATCGACGAGTTCGAGCAGATGCTGACCGGCAACCGCATCTGGTACGACCGCAACAAGGACGTCGGCATCTTGACGACCGAGGAGTGCCAGGCGTGGTCGCTGACCGGTCCGATCCTGCGCGCGTCGGGGTCGGAGTGGGACCAGCGCAAGGCGCTGCCCTACTCGGGCTACGAAGAGTACGAGTTCGACGTCCCGGTCGGCACGATCGGCGACAGCTACGACCGCTACCTCGTGCGCATCGAGGAGATGCGCCAATCGGTGAACATCTGCCGCCAGGCGCTCGACCGCCTCGGAAAGTCGCGCGGCGGCGACTACCTCCTCGAGGACCGGCGCTACGTCCTGCCCCCGAAGCAGCGCGTGCACGAGTCGATGGAGGAGTTGATCTTCCAGTTCAAGGTCGTCACGGACATGCGCCTGCCCAAGGGCGAGGCCTACACGGGCATCGAATCCAGCAAGGGCGAGCTCGGTTTCTTCGTCGCCTCCGACGGCACGAGCGAACCCTTGCGCTGCCACGTTCGCGCGCCCGGCCTGATGAACGTCCAGGTGATCCCGCTGTTGGCCAAGGGACGCCTGTTGTCCGACATGATGGCCATCATCGGCAGTCTCGATTTCGTAATGGGTGAGGTAGACCGCTGATGGCGCTCCCGGACGAGCTGCTCGCCGAACTCGACGAGCTGATCCTGAACTACCCCGACCGGCGCGCGGGCTTGATCCCGGCGTTGCACCGCTGTCAGGAGGAGCTCGGCGGCTGGCTGTCGCCCGAAATCCTCGAGGACTGCGCCGAGTACTTCGACATGGAACCGGTGGAGGTCTACGGCGTCGCGTCGTTCTACCCCATGTTCCACCTCAAGCCGGTCGGCAAGCACGTCGTTGGCGTGTGCCGCAACGTCTCGTGCGAGCTGCGCGGCGCGAGCGACATCACGAGCCGCGTGTGCCGGGTGACCGGCGCGCAGGCGCCCGGTCGCAACTCGACCGACATGCGCTTCTACGTCGAGCACCTCGAATGCCAAGGCGCCTGCGCCGACGCGCCGATGATCGTCGTCGACGGCGTATACCACGAGAACCTCGAACCGGACGACGTCGACACAATCTTGGGAGAGCTGTCGTGAGCGGCTTCGAGACGTACCTGTTGGAGCGCACGCAGGCGAAGGACTCGCACCTGCTCAAGGTCGCCCGTGGCCTGGGCACTTACGGCGCGCTGAAGAAGATCCTCGACACCCCGCTGACGCCGAAAGACGTCATCGAGGAGCTCAAGGAGTCGGGTCTGCGTGGCCGCGGCGGCGCGGGCTTCCCGACGGGGTTGAAGTGGAGCTTCATGCCGGACGCCGACAAGGACACGCGCAAGCGCTACCTCGCGCTCAACGCGGACGAGTCGGAGCCCGGCACGTGCAAGGACCGCGTGCTGATGCGCGAGGACCCGCACACCGTGATCGAAGGTTGCCTCATCGCCGCGTTCGCGATGCGCCTCGACGCCGTCTACATCTACGTGCGCGGCGAGTACCGCGTCCCGTACGAGCGCCTCGCCGTCGCGATCGAGGAGGCGCGTACCGCCGGCCTGGTCGGTCCGCGCATTCTCGGCAGCGACTTCTCGTGCGAGATCCACATGCACAAGGGCGCTGGCGCCTACATCTGCGGCGAGGAGACGGGGCTCATGGAGAGCCTCGAGGGCAAGCGCGGTCACCCGCGGCCCAAGCCGCCGTTCCCCGCGGGCTTCGGCCTCTGGGGTCAGCCGACGACCGTCAACAACGTCGAGACGATCTACAACGCGCCCTTCATCCTGGAGCGCGGCGCGCAATGGTTCCGCTCGATGGGCACCAAGAAGAGCCCGGGCAACTTCCTGTGCGGCATCTCGGGCCACGTCGAGAAGCCCGGCGTGTACGAGATCCCGCTCGGCATGCCCGCGCGGCAGATCCTCGACGAGTTCGCCGGCGGCGTCTGGAAGAAGCGCGCGCTGAAGGCGTGGATCCCCGGTGGCTCGTCGACCGGCTTCCTCAAGCCGGACGCGATCGACACGTCGATGGACCACGACTCGCTGAAGGAAGCGCAGTCGATGTTCGGCACCGGCGCGATGATCATCCTCGACGAGACGGCGAGCGTCGTGCGCTCCGCGCTGACGTTGATGAACTTCTACGAGCACGAGAGCTGCGGCCAGTGCAGCCAGTGCCGCGAGGGCACGCAGTGGCTCGCGCAGATCTTCCAGCGCATCCACGACGGCCAGGGCCGGATGGAGGACATCCAGCTCCTCGAGGACCTCGCGAACGGCATGGCGCCAGGCAAGACGATCTGCGCGCTGTCGGACGCGGCCGCGATCCCGACGCACTCGGTGATCCGCAACTTCAAGGACGAGCTCGTCGAGTACGTGCGCGAGGGCGGTCACCCCGACTTGCGCGGGAAACAACCCGCGGTCCACCAGGAGGTGGGCGTTTGAGCCAGAGCGAAGCAAAGGACAGCGGAGCAAGGGACACTGCCATGGTCACGATCACGATCAACGGTCGTGAGGTCGAGGCGGATCCGTCCAAGCCCCTCATCGCAGCGTGCCACGCCGAGGGCGAGGAAGTCCCCCACTACTGCTACCACCCGGGCCTCTCGCCGGTCGGCTCGTGCCGCATCTGCCAGGTCGGGGTCCAGCAGGGTCAGATGCCCCCGCGCGTGATGGCCGCTTGCCGCACGCCGGTCGCCGAGGGAATGGTCGTCGACACCGAGGCGCCGAAGGCGCACGACGCGCGCCGCGAGTGCCTCGAGTTCCTGCTGAAGAACCACCCGCTCGACTGTCCGATCTGCGACAAGGCCGGCGAATGCACGCTGCAGGACTACAGCTTCGACGAAGGCCAGGGCGAGGGGCGCTCGGTCGAGCCGCGTCGCAAGCTCGACAAGCGCAAGAGCCTGGGGGACGTGATCGTCCTCGACCAGGAGCGCTGCATCCTGTGCAGCCGCTGCGTGCGTTTCTTCGAGGAAGTGCCGGAGACGCCGCAGCTCTGCATCGGTGAGCGCGGGTCGCACTCGGTCGTCGAGACGTTCATGAACCGACCGCTGACCGGCAACTACCAGGGCAACCTCGCGGACATCTGCCCGGTCGGCGCGCTGACGCTCAAGGAGTTCCGCTTCCAGGCGCGCGTCTGGAACCTGCACAAGGTCGCGTCGACGTGCGCCGGGTGCAGCCGCGGCTGCGCGGTCACCACCGAGGTTTTGCGCAAGCACGAGGTCAAGCGCTTCCGGCCTCGCCACGAGCCGGCGGTCAACGGCTACTGGATGTGCGACACCGGGCGCTTCGCGCTGGAGGCGCCCAACCGTGAACACCGCCTCTGCGGCGGCATCTTGCGCGGCGGGAGTGGCCAGGCGCAGCCGGTCGACACGCGGACCGCCCTCGAGGTCGCGCGCGACATGCTGATCGTGCACGGCGAAGCGCTGATCGTCGCGTCCCCGTTCCTGACGGTCGAAGAAGGCCGCGAGCTGCTCGCGCTCGGCAAGACGCTCGGTGCGCGCCCCGTCTTCCTCTCACCCGAGCCGAACGACCTCACCGACGACTTGCTCCACACCGGCGATCCGTGCCCCAACCGGCGCGGCCTGTCCGAGCTCGGCTTCGACGCCCTGCCGGTCGAGGAGGTGCTCGAGACGCTTCCGAGCTACGAGTCGGCGCTGCTCGTCGGTGAGCGGCTGATCGACATGCTGGGCGCGAAGAACCTCGCGACGCTCCCGACCGCGCTGCGCGTCGTGCTCCTCGAGTGCCACTACGTCGACTCGCCCTCGATCGATGTCGCGGTCGGCATCCCCAATCACGTCGAGCGTGAAGGCACCTGGGTCAACGTCGACGGCCACGCCGGCCGCATCGCGATCGCCCGCCCCACGCCGGAAGGCGTATGGATGGCGACGCGCACGATCGACACCCTGCACGAGCTCTTGACCATGTCAGCTCCGGGAGCGGATGCACCGGGGTCAGCGACTCCGGGGGCAATCCCCTCGACGCCCGGCGCGGAAGCCACACTCGGATGAGCGACGCCCAAGCACAACTCCTGGTCATGTTCATCAAGGCCGCCGCGATCTACGGCGGCCTGTTGGGCTGCGCGGCACTGATGACCCTGGCCGAGCGCAAGTTCTCGGCCTGGATGCAATACCGCATCGGCCCGAACCGCGTCGGACCGTGGGGTCTCTTGCAGCCGCTCGCCGACGGGGTGAAGTTCATCTTCAAGGAAGAGGTCACGCCCGACGGAGCGAGCCCGTGGATCTTCCGCCTGGCGCCACTGATGGCGGCGGTGCCCGCGATGCTGACAGTCGCGGTCGTGCCGATCGGCGGCGAGTTCCAGCTGTTCGGCGTCACGACGCAGCTGTCGATCACCAATCTCGACATCGGCGCTCTGTACGTGCTCGCCATCGGCGGACTCGGCGTCTACGGCGTGATCCTCGGCGGTTGGGCGTCGAACTCGAAGTACTCGCTGCTCGGAGGCTTGCGCGCCTCGGCGCAGATGATCAGCTACGAGCTGGCGCTGATCCTCGGCATCCTGTCGATCGTCGCGATCTCGGGGTCGCTCGACCTCCTGCAGATCGTCGAAGGGCAGAAGGGCACGTTCTTGGGCTTCCTGCCGGACTGGAACCTGTTCAAGCAGCCACTCGCGTTCGTCCTGTTCGTCGTCGCGACGTTCGCCGAGACCAACCGGCACCCGTTCGACTTCGCCGAGTGCGAGCCCGAGCTCGTCGGCGGCTTCCACACCGAGTACTCGTCGATGAAGTTCGCCCTGTTCTTCCTGGGCGAGTACTGCGCGATGATCGTCATGGCCTGCCTGACCGTGACGCTGTTCCTCGGCGGACACGCCGTCCCCTACTGGGCGGATGCACCGTGGTGGATCGAGGCCGGCGCCTTCTCGGCGAAGGCGGGCTTCTTCCTGTTCCTGTTCATCTGGGTGCGCTGGACGCTTCCGCGCTTCCGCTTCGATCAGTTGATGCACCTCGGCTGGAAGGTCTTCTTGCCGCTCTCGCTGTTCAACCTGTTCGTCACGGGCGCCGTCATCTCGCTCTAGCAGGCTAGGGAGACACAGAGCCGACCATGGTCATCGTCAAACGCAAGATCCTCTCGCTCTGGGAGCGGCTCTATCTCCCAGAGGTCCTGCGCGGACTCTCGATCACCTTCAGGAAGATGTTCGAGCCCCGAGTCACGCGCCAGTACCCCGAGGAGGGTCTGCCGACGGACGGGGTGACCCGCGGCCAGCCGCGGCTCGTCGTCAAGGACGACGGCAACATCGCCTGCGTGTCGTGCGGACTCTGCGAGGCGGCCTGCCCCGCGTACGCGATCACGATCGACGGTCAGGAGACAGATCGGTTCATCGAGCGCGAGCCAGAACGCTTCGACATCGACATGTTGCGCTGCATCCTGTGCGGCTTCTGCGAGGAGGCCTGCCCCAAGGACGCGATCTACATGTCGAACGAGCTCGAGCTCGCGGACTACACGCGCGAAGCGCTCGCGTACGACATGGAAAAGCTCAAACGACCGGCCTCCGCCATGCGTGAGCGCATGGACTACGTCAAGAAGATCAACGACCGGTGGTAAACCTCTTCTTCTACCTGATGGCCGCGGGAACCGTTTGCGCGGCTCTCGGCGTAGTCCTCGCGCGAAACCCCGTGCGCAGCGTGATCGCGCTGCTCGGGAGTTTCTTCTGCCTCTCCGTGATCTACCTCTTGGCCGGGTTCCAGTTCCTGGCCGCGATCCAGATCCTGGTGTACGGCGGAGCAGTCATGGTGCTGTTCCTGTTCGTCGTCATGCTGCTCAACCTCGGCGATCCGGCCGAGGCCGAGAGCCACGAGGAGCCGCTGTTCCACCGTGACAAGCGCGCGATGATCGGAATCGGAGTCGCGGTCGCGCTGTGCGCGGGCGGGCTCGGTGCGGTGCTGCGCGCCTCCCTGGCGGGTGAGCCCGCCCTGCTCGCAGCCACCCCGATGCCAACCCCCGAAACGGGCTTCGACCCGGTCCTCGGCATCGCGGAGCAGATGTTCACGCGCTACTCGCTGCCGTTCGAAGCGGCCTCGGTGCTCTTGCTCGCGACTGCCGTCGGCGTGATGGTGATCGCCAAACGCCAACGTCCCGGCATCCAGTCGGGAAGCCAGGGCGAGGAGCAGGCACGTGCCGCCGGCTCCGCCCGCGCGCGCGTCGCCGCCAGGGACGGAGGTACCGGACAATGACCGTCCCCACCGAACACATCCTGGCCCTCGCGGCGATCCTGTTCGGGATCGGCGTGGCCGGATTCTTCACGCGCCGCAACGTCATCGTCGTCTTGATGAGCATCGAGCTGATGCTCAACGCGGCGAACCTGACGTTCGTGGCGGGCGCGCGAATGCACTCCTCGGAGGGCGCCCTGAACCTCGACGGCACGCTGTTCACGATCTTCGTGATCGCCGTCGCCGCGGTCGAAGCCGCGGTCGGGCTGGCGCTCGTCATCGCCTTCTACAGGCGCAAGCAAACGGTCTCACTCGACCAAGTCAACGAGCTGAAGGACTGAAGCCTTGGACCAATACTGGTGGCTGTGGCTGATCCCGGCTCTCCCCCTAGCGGGGAGCTTAGTCTGCGGGGTCCTGCATTTCCTGACGCTGAAGGCGCGGCGTGACGATCCGAACGCGGCGGGCCCGAGCGGCCTAGCCAGCCTGGTCGCGGCGGGCGCCGTCGGCGCATCGTTCGTGATCGGTGTCGCCGGCTTGTTGAAGATCACGGGCAGCGTGACGTCGATCGAGAGCGGCTCCTGGCAGTGGATCCGCTGGTCGTCCGAGGCCGTGCCGATCTCGGTCGCGATGCAGCTCGACCGGCTGTCGAGCGTGATGACGCTCGTGATCACCGGCGTCGGCTTCCTGATCCACGTCTTCGCCGCGGGCTACATGAAGGGCGACGCGGGGTTCGCGAAGTTCTTCTCGTACCTGAACCTGTTCGTCGCGCTGATGCTCGTGCTGGTCTTGTCGAGCAACATGGTCGGCATGTTCGTCGGCTGGGAGGGCGTCGGGCTCTGCTCGTACCTCTTGATCGGCTTCTGGTACGAGAAGGGCTGGCCGGCCGCAGCAGCGCAGAAGGCGTTCGTCGTCAACCGCATCGGCGACGCGTTCTTCCTGATCGGGATGTTCCTCGTCCTGACGACGCTGGGCTCGCTCGACTTCAGCGTCATCAACTCGCACTTCCCGGCCGCCGCCGACGACGCGAACGTCGCCGGGCGCCTGACCCTCGCGGCGCTGTTCCTGTTCGGCGGCGCCTGCGGCAAGTCGGCCCAGCTGCCATTGTTCGTCTGGCTACCGGACGCGATGGCGGGGCCGACTCCGGTGTCCGCGCTGATCCACGCGGCGACGATGGTCACCAGCGGCATCTACATGGTGATTCGCCTCAACCCGGTCTTCGCGATCTCCGAGGGCGTGCTGCTCTTCATCGGAGTGATCGGTGCGGTCACGGCCCTGATCGCCGGCTCGACCGCGATCTGCCAGCGGGACATCAAGAAGGTCCTCGCCTACTCGACCGTCAGCCAACTCGGCTACATGTTCCTCGGTCTCGGCACGGGAGCCTGGGCGGCGGCGCTCTTCCACCTGGTGACGCACGCGTTCTTCAAGGCGCTCTTGTTCCTCGGTGCCGGCTCCGTCATCCACGGGATGCACGAGGAGCAGGACATGCACCGCATGGGCGGCCTGAAGAGGCACATGCCCAAGACGTTCTTCACCTTCGTCGCCGGTGCCGCGGCCTTGAGCGGACTGCCGCTGCTCTCGGGCTTCTTCTCGAAGGACGAGATCCTCGCGCATACGTTCGCCCACGGCGGGCCATACGTCCTGCTCTGGATCGTGGGGATCGCGACGGCCGCGATGACCGCGTTCTACACCTGGCGCATGGTCGCGCTGACGTTCTTCGGTGACGAGCGCTTCGATCCGAATCACGTCCATCCGCACGAGTCGCCGATGTCGATGACGGCCCCCCTGGGCGTCCTCGCGGTGCTCGCGGTCCTGGGTGGCGTGCTCGGTCTGCCCCCCGTCTTTCACATGACGCACATGCTGAAGGCGTGGATCGAGCCCGTGACCGCGGTCGGCGACAGCATGCTGCACGCCCCGCACCTCTCGCACTCGACCGAGTGGGTCCTGCTCGGACTCGGTGCGGCGATCGCGCTCGGGTTCGCGCACCTCGGCTTCCACGCCTACAAGAACGGTGTGGCCACTGACGAGAAGCTCGCCACGAAGATGCCTGATGCCACCGAGTTCCTCGGGAACGCCTGGGGCATCGACCGCGCGTTCGACCTGGCGATCGTGCAGCCGGTGAAGCTGTGCGCGTTCTTCATCGCCGTCGTCATCGACCAGTTCGCGATCGACGGTGCCGTCAACGCGTGCGGGCGGATGGCGGTGAGCGCCGGCAACTCCTTGCGGCGCATGGCCAACGGCTCGATCGCGAGCTATGGACTCTGGATGGGCGGCGCTGCCGCCACGCTCCTCTTGATCTGGATGTGGGTGGGCGCCTGATGCTCTTGACCTTCCTCACGTTCCTGCCGCTCGTCGGCGCGGTCGCACTGGCGCTGACGCCGGGGCTGTCGGACAAGCTGCTGCGGATGGCGACCTTCGGGTTCACGCTCATCGTCGCGGCCGTCGGCATCGCGCTGTTCTCCAAGTTCGATGGCGGCAAGGCCGCGGCGCAGTTCGTGCACCGCTTGCCATGGTTCCAGCTACCGGACGGCACGCAGGTTCACTACTCGATGGGCGTCGACGGGATCTCGATCCTGATGGTTGCCCTGACCGCGATCCTGATGCCCTTCGTCGTCGCCTCGACCGGTGGCCACGTCAAGAAGCGCGTCAAGGAGTTGATGGTCTGGCTGCTCGTCATGGAGACGGGCATGATGGGCGTGTTCCTCGCCACGGACGTCGTGCTGTTCTACTTCTTCTGGGAAGTGAGCCTCGTCCCGCTGTACTTCATCGTCGGCATCTGGGGTGGCGAGCGGCGCCTGTACGCGACGGTCAAGTTCTTCCTCTACACGCTCGCCGGCAGCCTGGTGATGCTGATCGCGGCGATCGCGCTCGTCTACCGTGCGCAGACGACCGACGTCGCGCAGCTCACCGCTTGGGCCAGCCAGGCTCCGCTGGTGACGCAGGGCTGGCTGTTCGCCGGCTTCGCACTGGCCTTCGCGATCAAGGTGCCGGTGATGCCGTTCCACACCTGGCTCGCGGACGCGCACACCGAAGCGCCGACGTCGGGCTCGGTGATCCTCGCCGGCGTCCTGCTCAAGATGGGCACGTACGGCCTGCTGCGCTTCGGGATCGCGATGTTCCCGGCGGCGGCGGTCGAGGCGGCGCCGCTCTTCATGGGCCTCGGCGCGCTCGGCATCGTGTACGGCGCGTTCCTCGCGCTGGCCCAGACCGACATCAAGCGCCTGATCGCGTGCTCGTCCGTCAGCCACCTCGGGTACGTCGTGCTCGGCATGTTCGCGCTGACCCAAGCGGGTGTGCGCGGCAGCGTCCTGCAGATGGTCAACCACGGCTTGTCGACCGGCCTGCTCTTCCTGTTGATCGGGATGATCTACGAGCGACGGCACACCCGACAGCTCGACCAGTACGGCGGCGTCGCGGCGGTGATGCCGGCGTTCGCGCTGTGCTTCGTCCTGGCGATGCTCTCGAGCGTCGGCCTCCCGGGCCTCAACGGGTTCGTCGGCGAGTGGATGATCCTGTTGGGCTCGTTCCAGGCGAACGCCTGGATCGCGGGCTTCGCGGTCACGGGCGTGATCTTCGGCGCGGTGTACCTGCTCGTCGCGACGCGCCGGATGCTGTTCGGACCGATCGTCCACGACGAGAACCGCGTGCTCGTCGACCTGAAGGGCGGCGAGCTGGCGATCGTCGCGCCGCTCCTCGCGCTCTGCGTGTGGATCGGTGTGGCGCCGAACGGCTTCCTCGACAAGACCACCGGTTCGATCGACCTCGTCCTCGAACGCATTGACCACGCGCGCGCGGAGCTGCGCGTCGGACAGCTTGCCCCCGTCCAGGAGGAGCAGTCGCGATGAATGCCGAGACCCTCAAAGAGTTCTTCAACGGCGAAGCTCTCTTCGCGACCTCCCCGCTGATCGTCCTGACGCTCGGCGTGCTCTGCCTGCTGCTCGCGGAGATCCTGCCCGGCGCGCAGAAGGCGCGGCCGGTCCTGTTCGTCGCCGCGCTGATAGGAGCCTTCGTCTGCCAGGTCCGGATCTTGCGCGCGACCGAGCCCAAGCTCGTCCTCGGCGAGACGTACGTCGCCGACCACGGGAGCGCGGGCTGGGGCCTCTTGTTCATCTTCGCGACGTTCCTCGGCTGGGTCTACGGCCGCCAGTACTACGGCCGCAGCAAGAGCTTCCTCGGCGAGCACGACGTGCTGCTGCTGACGACCACCATCGGCATGACGATGATGGCCGGCGCGCAGGACCTGATCGTTTTCTTCATCGGGCTCGAGCTCCTGTCGATTCCGCTCTATTGCCTCGCCGCCTTCCGGCGCACGCGCAACGACTCGGTCGAAGCGGGCCTCAAGTACTTCGTCCTGGGGGCGTTCGGCGTCGCGATGTTCCTCTACGGCGCCGCGCTCCTGTACGTGGGGACGGGCTCCCTGTCCTTGATCGAGCTGCGCACGATCGGCGCGACCGGACCGCTCGCGGTGGCCGGCGTCGGCCTGATCGTCGCGAGCCTGTTCTTCAAGCTGTCGATCTTCCCCTTCCACCTCTGGGTACCGGACGTCTACCAGGGCGCGCCGACGCCCGTGACGACGCTGATGGCGACGGGCACGAAGGCGGCGGCGTTCGCGTTCCTGCTCAACATGACGTTCCTCCTGCCGGCGGACAGCGCGACAATCATCGGCATCATCGCCCTCATGACGATGGCGGCGGGCAACCTCGGTGCGCTCGTGCAGACCGACCTGAAGCGCATGCTGGCGTGGTCGGGCATCGCGCACGCCGGAACCCTCCTGATCGTCGTCGCCGGCGCGCTCGCCGGTGGCCTGGGCGCCGACGCCCAACAGGCCGCGCTCTACTACATGGCCGCCTACGTGTTCACCGCGGGCGGCGCCTTCGGCCTGATCTCGTGGCTCGAAGCCGATGGCGAGAAGTTCACCAAGCTCGAGAACCTCGCCGGTCTCGGCGAGCGCCGGCCCGGCGTCGCCGCGGCGCTGTCGCTATTCATGCTCAGCCTCGGCGGCATCCCGGCGACCGGTGGCTTCCTCGGCAAGTGGTTCGTGTTCTCGGTCGCGGTGAAGGCGGAGCTCTACTCCATCGCGGTCATCGGCATCCTGCTCTCGGTCGTGGCGCTGGGCTACTACCTGCGCGTGATCGTCACGATGTACATGATGCCGGCGCCCGACGGGCTGCTGCCGCCGATGTCGCAGCGCGGCACCGCGATCTTCGCGACGGCGTTTTGCGTCGTGATGGTGCTGTGCCTGGGCGTGCTGCCGGGGGCGTTCGTCGGACGGGTGTTCTAGACGGGTCCAAAGAGGTCGCCAGGGGCCCGGTTGCTCGCAAGCCATGGAGGCGAGAGCAACCGGATCTCGAGTCTAGTGGTGTGATGCAGACGGTTGCGGTCTTGTCCCGAGTTCGCGTGTGCGTGCCACAAGGCGCGGCGACGACGCAACTTCGCTGCCACTACAGTGATACTGGGATTGGTCGGAGGAGCCGCAACGCCGTGGCGCGTGCATGCGGGCCGGGATACGACTGCGAATGTCTGCATCACACCACGAGGTCCGACGACGAGGCCCGCGTCGGGTGCCCCGACGGCGAGCACCGAGCCTTCCACGTCGACGGCTAGGACGCCATCAGCTGGTGATGGCGCAACAGCTGGCACCAGGGCATCCGCATCCGAAGCTTTCTGGGGGACGGCGCGGGCAACCCGGTCGAGGTCGACATGACGAACGGCTCCGTCCCCGGCAACAACCCGAGCACCTACGACACCGAGGTCGGAGACCTCGACGGCGACGGGGACGACGAGGTCGTGATCGCGCTGAACTCGCTGATCCAGATGTTCGACTTCGGACCCGACGGCTCGATCCATTACATGGGCAGCATCGACACGCCGTACCTGATCGACCAACTCTTGATCGAGGACTTCAACCAGGACGGGCTCGTCGACCTCTTCCTCGGCAACTGGGCCGGGATGCGGATCTACCTCAACCCCGGCCCTGGTCAACCGTGGCAGCTCTCGTCGTCCCGCCCAATCTCGCTCTCTTGGGGCGTCTATGCAGCCGGTGAACTCAACGGCGACGGCCGCAGCGGCGTCGCACCGCGCGGCGCGATGAGCAACCCGGAAGTGACGATCAATCCGGTCAGCACAAGGCCGTGCGCGCTCACGGCTGAATGCCCAGTCGAGTGACGACAGAGCACGAAGAGCGCGATCAAGATCGGCGTGGCCAGGAGCGCGACCTCCGCGACACGAACTGCTACAACCGCCAAGAGCATCAACGCCCCTCCTTGCGCGCGCGAGACACGAGGCGTTCCAGCTCGTCGAGCTCCTCGCCGCTCAGCCCCTTGGACTCCTCGAGCAACGACGCGACGGCACGGCTGGTCGATCCCGCGAAGAACGTGTCGACGACGCGGCGCAGCGCGGAACGTCGTGCCCGACGTGGCGATCCGGTCGGCTTGTAGACAAACCGACGGCCATCTCGCCGGTGCGTGATGCGTCCCTTCTCGATGAGCGTGCGCAACGTGAAGCGAATGGCGGAATTCGTGGGTGGATCGGGGAGCTCGGTCAGGACCTCGTCCGCGGTCGCCTCACCCAGGCGAAAGAGAACGTCCATGACCTGTCGCTCACGACGGGACAACGGATCGGGTTTCGGGGCGCGGGACATGTGTTGATATTTCAACAGTTCCCCCGAGACGGCAAGCATCATCTGTTGGAATACCAACAGCTAACGTCCAGACCCCGGTAAGGATCGTGCCGCGCAAGGACTTACGGCGGTTGCGCCGCGAGGTCGACGTGCGTGCTACTGTCGTGGATCGAGGTTCGGCATCGCACGAGTGCCCAATCGTCGCCTCGATTCGCACCACCCGGTCTCAGTCTGACAATGGCCGCACTCCAGATGCTCGCGAGCCTCGCGCTCCTGACCCCTCCGCTCCAAGAGGCTCCGTACCCGATCCCGACCGAGCTGTTCGACGCGCCGACGACCATCGCGAGAGCACTCGCCAGGATGGCGCCCGCGGCACCGGTCAGCGCCGAAGCGGTGAGCCTCTCGACGCTGCCGCTCAACGTCGGCATCGAGGCCGACATGCCGCGCGACGTCGCGATCACGCCCGACGGAGCGACCGTCCTGGTCGCGTGTCGGGACACGGACAACGTCGAGTTCTACGACCTCGCGAGCGGCACGTGGCTCGCGTCCGTCGACGTCGGCGCCGGCCCACTCGACGTCGCGGTGGCGCCCGACGGAACCACCGCCGTCGTGCCTTGCAGCCGGGACGACTCGGTGACGGTGATCGACCTCTCCACGCGCACCGTCCTCGGCTCGGTCGCGGTGACCGGGTCCGAGCCCTATCGCGTCGAGATCACTTCCGACAGCCAGCGCGCCATCGTGGGCGTCGTCGACGGAGGCATCGACAGCCGCATCTCGGTGATCGACCTCGCGAGCCTGACCGAGCAGGCCTCGTTCCCGACGGTCTCGCAGTCGCCGCGCGGCGGGGCCGGAGACCCCGCACGCGGCATCGTGCGCGCTCACCTAGCCGACTTGGCCCTGACGCCCGACGACACGCGGGTCGTCGTCCCCGACTACTTCGGCTCGCGCGTCGCGGTCTATGACGTGGCGACCGGCGCGGCCCTCGCACTCTTGATGGGCGGCGGCGGGCCCACCAACGTCGACGTTTCCGCGGACGGCACGACCGCCGTCGTCGCCTACCGCAACGGGCTCGGCGGGCCACCCGACACCGTCGGCAAGATCGATCTGGGTTCGCTGACGCTGACACTGTTCGACTCGGGGAGCTCGACGTTCCTCCCCGACGTGCGCATCACGCCCGACAAGCGCTTCGCCATCCTCAACACGCAGGCGGGCATCGAGTTCGTCGACCTCACGACCGGGGCGGTGAGCGGATCACCGTTCGGGGAGTCCATTGCGACGATTCAGCTCAGCTTCGACGGCCGCTACGCCATCGCGTACGGGGTCAACGGACACGTCATCGACATTCCGACCCAGACGCTGGTCGCCAACCTGTTCGAGATGTCCTACCTCGATGCAGCCGCAAGCCCAATCGACCACGTCGTCGTCGCGGCACACAACCTCTATCACGAGAGGGTCACGGCCTTCGCGACGGACGGCGCGAGTGCCGCAGCCCTGTGGACGCGCACCGTCGGGCGCCCGCTCGAGTTCGACGCGCCGAGCACGGTCGCCGTGACGTCGGACTCGATCGCCGTCGTGACAGGCGCGATCTCGGGCCATGCGGCCGTCGTGGACCTCACGACCGAGTCCGTCCTCGGGTACGCCGTGACGGGCCCGAGCCCGGGACCGATCGCCGTCCGCCCCCAGGGCGACCTCGCCGTCGTGGCCACTAACGACGGGGACACGGTCTCGATCATCGACATCGCCAGCGCGCAGACGCTCACCGAGGTCGCGATCGGGCACTTTCCGAACGGCCTGCGGATCGCTCCCGACGGTCAGACTGCGTACGTGCTGTCCCACGAAGGCCCCTTCAATCGCATCTCCTACGTCGACCTCGCGGGCGCGGCGAGCTCCGTGATCGCACAGTTCGGCATAGGGGCGGGCACGGTCTTTCAGGGCCTCGAGCTCGCGCCCGACGGTGCGACGCTCGCCGTCCTGTCGCCCCAGGCCCGCGAGGTCCTGATCATCGACGTCGCAACACAGGCGATCGCGGCGACGCTCCCCGTCGGCGCGCAGCCCGTCCGTTCCGTGTTCTCGTCCGACAGCAGCCGCCTGTACGTCGCGAACATCTTCGACTCGACCGTCTCGGTCATCGACGTGCAAGGTGCGGCGTCGTCGGTCGTCACGACCCTCCCGGTCGGTTGGGCGCACACGATGACGCTCGACGCAAGCGATCGCTACCTGTACCTCGTCGCACGCACGGGAGCTTCGCCGAGCTTCGCACTCGAGCTCGTCGTCGTCGACACGACGAACCTGCAGACCGTCGCCACGTTGCCGCTCCCGAGCACGTCTTCGGTCTTCGTCCCGCCACACCTCGCCGGCCGCCTCGGCGATCAGCTCGTCGTAGCGCTCGCGGGAGGCGACGTGGTCCGCGTCGACATGGCCGGGCCGCAAGCGGCAATCGTCGAGTCGATTGCACCGAGCGACACGCCCTCCGATCTCGCCATCGCGGGAGACGTCGGTCTCGCCGTCCTGACCCTGCCGGGCGCCGCCGACGCCCTCGACCTGATCCGCTTCGGAGGCGACAGCACGCCCTACTGCACGCCCGCCGTTCCCAACTCGACGGGGCAAGCGGCGACGCTGCGCGCGTACGGCACCTTCCTCGCGGGCGAGCAGCCGCTGCGACTCGAGTCGCGAGAGCTCCCGCCGAACACGTTCGGCTACTTCCTCGTCAGTCAGACGACGGGAATGGTCCAGCCGCCGGGAAGCCAAGGCAACCTGTGCCTAGCGGGGTCGATCGGACGCTACGCGCAGGACGTGGCCAGCTCCGGCCCCGCGGGCACGTTGACGCTCGCGGTCGACACGTCCGCGCTGCCCCTGACGCCGCCGGTCGCGGTCGCGCAGGGCGAGGTGTGGAACTTCCAGTGCTGGTTCCGCGACCAGAACCCGGCGCAGACGAGCAACTTCAGCTCGGCGGTGTCCGTGGCGTTCGAGTGAGGTGGCGATCTCGGTAGACGACGCCCACGAGCAATACGACGCCGGGATTGACGCTGACCTGGCGGTAGCGCCGGTCAGGCGCCGAAGCGCACGGCCCAGGACGTGTTGCCGTCCTCGTCCGTCTCGACCCGCAACCGGGACTTGAAGTGAAGGTAGGGAGGGAAATCGTCGTACCCTTGCCGTTGCCCCCCCCCCCCCCACAACCCCCCCCCCCCCGCCCCCCCCCCCGCCCCCCCCCCTCCTGCCGGAGGAGCAGAAAATGCACCCCAGACGCCCACCCCTCCGGCCCCCAGCCGCAGCTCACTCGCCCGCC
>JAAELL010000194.1 GCA_024226735.1 bacterium
AAGGCGAAGGTCGTCTCGACCAAGAAGGGCGATTGCCCGCTGACCGCCGCCAAGGCGCAGGTCGTCTCGAGCCCGAAGCAGAGCGAGTGCAGTGCGACGAAGGCCAAGACGGTCTCGACGCAGTCGGAATGCTCGAGCCAGAAGAGCGAATGCTCCTCGACGAAGGCGCAGGTCGTCTCGGCCCCGAAGCAGGGTGAGTGCAGCGCGACGAAGGCCAAGACAGTCGCGACGCAGTCGGAATGCTCGAGCCAGAAGAGCGAGTGCTCTTCCACGAAGGCGAAGGTCGTCTCGACCAAGAAGGGCGATTGCCCGCTGACCGCCGCCAAGGCGCAGGTCGTCTCCTCGAAGAAGTCGGGCTGCTGCGAAGGCGCCACCACCGAGTGCTGCGCCGACGGCAAGGCGAAGGCCGCGCCGGTCGCGACCAAGAAGTCCGAGTGCTCGAGCCAGAAGAGCGAGTGCTCGTCGGCTCCGAAGGCCGAGGTCGTCTCGACCAAGCCGAGTGAGTGCTCCCAGAGCGGCGCGAAGGCCAAGACGGTCTCCAAGCCCGCCGAGAAGAGCTGCTCGAAGGCCAAGAACTGAACCGCAGGTTCACCACGATTCACGGGGAGCCGGTCGCAGGACCGGCTCCCCGTCTTCTTGTCGCCAGGAAGGACGCTTAGGATGCCCGCGTGCAGCCCACCACGTTCCCCGCGCCGAAATTGCCGAGCTACCGCCTGCTCGACTCGGGCGGCGGCGAGAAGCTCGAGCGCTTCGGTGAAGTCGTCTTGCGGCGGCCCGACCCGCAGGCTCTCTGGCGGCCTGAGCTTCCCGCGAGCGAGTGGGAGCAAGCCGACCTGACCTTCGTTCGCGAATCGGATCGCGGCGGCCGCTGGCAGCAGCGGCGCGACGCGCATCCGCTCGCGCGGGGTAAGGACGCTTCCTGGCCCTGCGTCCACGACGGAGCGACCCTGATCGTGCGCCCGACGCCCTTCAAGCACGTCGGGATCTTCCCTGAGCAGGAGCCGAACTGGCGCTTCGTTCGGGACCGAGCTCTGCTGCTGGGCGACGAGCGCCGACCGCGCGTCCTCAACCTGTTCGCGTACACCGGCGCGGCGAGCGTCTTTGCCGTTCGTGCCGGCTGCGACGTCACGCACGTCGACGCTTCGAAGACCTCGATCACCTGGGCGCGCGAGAATGCGGATGCGTCCGGGCTCGGGCACCGGGGCCTGCGCTTGATCTGTGACGACGCGCTCGCCTTCGCGCGGCGCGAGGTCCGGCGCGGCTCGCAGTACGAGGGAATCCTGCTCGACCCGCCGCACTACGGGCGCGGGCCGAAGGGCGAGAAGTGGCAGTTCGAGGAGGGCATCACGCCGCTGCTCGAAGCCGTCCAGCAGCTGCTCGCGCCGCGTGCTTTCGTCGTGCTGTCGACGTACGCGATCGGCTACTCGCCGCTGGCGCTCGCGAATCTCCTGGGCGAGCTCGGCGACGGAATCGTCGAGGCGGGGGAGCTCGTGCTCGCGGAGCAGGGCTCTGCTCGGGCGCAGCGCCTCTTGCCCGCCGGGTTCTGCGCGCGCTGGACGCGAGGGATCGGCGAGTGACGCGCTCGCTCGAGGTCGTCCACGTCGACAACCACCTTCTCGTCGTCGCCAAGCCGGCGGGCCTGCCCAGCGTGCCCGATGCCAGCGGGGACGAGAGCCTGCTCGAGCGCGCCAAGGCCTGGATCGCCGTCGAGTACAACAAGCCCGGGGCCGTCTTCCTGGGCGTCGTGCATCGGCTCGATCGCCCCGTGTCGGGCGTCGTCGCGTTTGCCCGCACGAGCAAGGCGGCCGCCAGGCTGACGCGCAGCTTTCGAGAGCACGCTGCGCGCAAGCTCTACTGGGCCGTGAGCGGCGAGCCGGCGCAGCCCGAGCTGCTCGAGCCCGTCGAGATCGAGCAGTGGCTCGTCAAGGACGCGGCGCGCAACCGCGTGCGCGCCGTCGAGCCCGGGTCCGACGGCGCGCGTCAGGCGATCACGAAGCGGCGCGCAATCGACCAGGTGGGCGGGCGCGTCCTCTGGGAGCTCCGGCCCGAGACGGGCAGGCCCCATCAGCTGCGCGTCGCGATGGCTAGCGACCGGCTGCCGCTCCGCGGCGACTTGCGCTACGGCGCGGACGCGCCCCTGCCGGATCGCAGCGTCGCGCTGCACGCCTTGCACCTGTCCTTGCCGCACCCGACGCGGGGCGCGACGCTATGCTTCGCCGTGCCGCCGCCGAAGGCGCGCGTGTGGGACTTTCCGGCGTGCCGCACCGCCCGCGCCGGCGGGCTTCAAGTGCACGAGGAAGCGGATTGAGTCAGCAATCGCACGCGTCGCCGCGCCGGCGGTGACCCGCGATTCCGCCGCGCGCGTCCAGCTGGATCTCGCAGCACGCCAAGAGGCGCGCGCAGCCGGTGGCGCGCGCGATGCAGGCGGGAGCGCATCGCCTTCAGCCCGATGCCGAGCCCCTCGACGACTTCGGCGTGCGGCCAGCCCTCGAGGTCGGCGCGTTCGAGCACCGTGCGATCGCCCTCGTCCAGCTCCGAGAGGAACCCGCTCAGCCACACCGCGACCTCACCTCCGCCGCATCAGACGGAGCACCGCCGCGGGGGACGCAGGTCCTCCCGAAAAAAAAGGCGCGCAGCGCGCGCATGCTTTGCCAGGATGCAGCCCCCGGGGGCTCCTGGGGGACCATGAACGCTCGAGCGCACTCCCTCGCCGTGGCCGTCGGGCTGCTCGTCGCGGCGGCGTTCCACGCCCTCGCGTGGGGCAGCGTCGCGGGTTTCCACAGCTCCCTCGACTTCAACAGCGCGCCGTTCGAGGATTTCGCCGGACCCTACTGGGGGATGGGCCAGGAGGTCTTCGGGAGCGGGCGGCCGGTGCCCGGGTTCCTGTACTCGCCGTTCTTCGCGATCGCGCTCGGCGCGTTCGAAGGCGTGTCGCCCCTCGTCTCCTCCTGGGTCTGGTTCGCGGTGCAGGTCGTCGCGACGCTCGCTCTCGTCGCCCTGCCGCTCGCTTGGGTGCGGCCCACGCCGGTCGTCCTCGGGGCGTACGTCTTCGTCGCGACGACGAGCGTGCCGATCCTGCACAACTACCATTGGGGACAGGTCAGCGTGCTCCTGACGGCGCTCGTGCTCGGCGGGTTCGTCGCCTACGGACGGGGCGCGCGCGGACTCGCCTCGCTGCTGATCGCGCTCGCCGCGTCGATCAAGTTCTACCCAGCGTTCTTCCTCGTGTACTTCGTCGTTCGCGAGGATTGGCGAACGGCGTGCGCCGGAGCGCTCTGGACCGTGTTTCTGCTGTTCGGCCTTCCCGGCCTCGTGCTCGGGCCGGAAGCGACGATCGCGTTCTACCGGAACGTGATGGGAACGGTCGGGGGAGCGGAAGCGAGCGGCGGGGCGTTCGCTGCCGCGACGAATCGACAGGTGTTCCCGGCCGTGCTCGCCCGGCTCGTGGGCAGCGGGTCGCACGCGGCGGCGTACGGTGCGCTCCAGGCGCTGGGGTTCGCCCTGGCGGGCGTCGTCCTGTGGCTCGTCGCGAGGCCGGGTCAGCGGGGCGCGGACGTGGCGGCGCGGGGCTTCGTCGCGCTCTCGTTGGCGGTGCCGTTGATCGTGAGTCCGTCGTGGCCGCACTACTTCGCCTACCTGCCCGCCTGCCAGCTGCTCTCGTTCTCGCGCTCGTCGGGGCGCGTGGGGCGCGCCGCGGTGATCGCCTCGATCGTCTGCTCGAGCGCCATTTCGTTTCGCCTGCGCGGCGATGCACAGGCGTTCTTCGCCGACGGCTGGTTGCTCGGCGCGAGCCTGCTTCTCCTGCCGGTCGGCCTCGCCGCTCTGCTCGATTCGGAAGCTCCCGCAAGTCCACGATCGGCCCGATAAGCAAGTTGGTTGCCCGGATTGGGGTCTCCTGGGCCCGAAGTGCACTCGAACTGGGTGTTTCGCAAGATGGGCCGGGGATGCATGCTTATCGCCGTAGGGGTAAGCCCTGACATGCGGTCCCTTCCCGAAGCCCGTCGGCTTCTTCCCCGCGGTCAGCGCCCCCAACCCTAGAGAGAGCAACGAATGCTGGAGACCAACGGGCGCCGCGCTTCGGCCGGCCTGATCCTCACCACTGTCACCCTCGCCACGGTCCTCTTCTGCGTCGGCCACGCCGCGCCACAGCAACACGTCACGAGCGCCGACACGCCCGGCGACCTGGGCCTGCCGTGCGGGCAGACGACGGCGTTGGCGTTCCTCTACAGCGGCTGCTTCACCGCTTGCGGTGGAGCGCTCGACATCTGCGACGTCGCGACCGCGGGCCTCTTGCGCGGCATGGCGTCTGCTTCGCACGTGCTCTGCGGGTTGTGCGAGGGGGCCAGCCGCTGCGACCGAGAGGCGACCGCACTCAGCGGTCCCGTCTCGACGTCGCCACCGATGTACGATCCGATCAACCAGTGTTGGACCTGTACGGCGTGTTTCTCCGGAACGCACCGCGTGCTGTGTCTCCCGTGTCCCTGATCCCCGTACTTCGGGAGAACACGATGCGCTCGTTCTGCACGTACACCTTCGCTTCCGCCGCGCTCCTGCTTGTCGTTTCTATCGCGGGTCAGAGCCTCGCGGAGCGCGACCGGGAGCGGAGCGGTCTCGCGCCCGACAATCGCTCGGCCATCGAGAGCGTGTCCGACGGAGTCGAGAGAGCCCAGGCCTCGAGCCGCCGCTCGCTGTCCCCGCCCGCGGACGACGCTCCGCGGCCGCGCCTCTACACCGGTCGCGTGCGTGTGCACGACCGGCACGGCAACATCGCGGACGACGCGGCGGGCTTCATCGAGCTCGCTGGACGTCCGCCGACCGAGTGGATTGCGTTCCAGGCGGGCGTGCTTCACGCCGAGGCGTTGCCCGGCACGACGCATACGCTCTCGGGAGCACAGGTCGGACGCCTCGTCGCCGCGACCCGCACCGCCGCCATCACGTTCGACGGCAGCGAGCTCCTCGTCGAGCTCGACTTGACCTACGAGGGAGCGGTCCGCGTCGTAGACGCGAGCTCCGGCAGTGACCTCGATGCCGTGATCGTGACGATGGCGCGATCGTTCGGTGACTCGCGGTTCGCCTATCCCGCGCAAGCGCTGCGTGCGAGCGCACTGGTGCGCGACGAGGGCTCGCCTATCACGATGCCGCGCAGCGAAGGGGTCAATACGTACTGGGCCCGTGCGGCGGGCTACGCCTGGCAGCGGTTCTCGTTCCTCGGAACGGAGGTGGACGAGGTGGTCGAGCTCGTCCCGGGCGGCTCGCTCGATGCCGGCGTCCTCGGCGCGGCGCCGCGCGCGGGGTCGCTGCGGCTGTCGATCGAGACCGCGGCGGGTGCGGCGGTCGTGCACGAACGTCTCGAGCCCGGTGCGCGCAGCGTGCTCGAGGGGATGCAGCCGGGCGCCTACCGCGCGTCCGTGCAGGAGTCGATCGCATCCGGTCCGTGGCGCGCCTTGACGAGCAGCGAGATCACGGTCGAAGCCGGCGAGCGAACGCGGCTCGACTTGGACCTCACGGGGCTGCAGGGCGAAGAGCGCTTCGCGGACGTCGATCTCCTCGTGCGGTTCGAACAGCTCGTTGCCCGGGCAGGAGAGCGATCGCTCGAGCTCGAGCGTCTCGACGGCGACGGCCGTGCGGTGCCCGGCGAGGGCGCGCGCATCGCACTGGACCAGCTCGAGGTGCTCACCCCGGACAGCCTGTTCGCCTGGCGACTGCGCGGACTGTCGCCAGGACGCTGGCGTTTCACCGTTACGCCCGATGGCGTCGCGCAGGAGCTCGAGCTCGCGGCCGGCGCGCGCGAGTCGGCACGGATCGACGTGCGGCCGGTGGCACAGCTCACGCTGTACGGGATCGACCTGTCCGACGGGAGCTGCGTCGCGATCGACCGCGTCTTCTGGCGTGTCGCAGGCAGCGAGCGCTGGAACGTCTTGACGAGCTCGGACGTGGGGTCCGCCTGGAGCTTCAATCTGCCTTCTGGAGACGTCGAGATCTCGGCGCGGGCGAACGGCTACGCTCCCATCAAGGTCCCGTTCCGGACGCTCTCCGGGCCGAACGATCTCACGCTCGATTTCGAGCCCGTCGTCGCGGCGCAGTTCGCGCTCGCGTTCGTCGAGAGCGACAAGGAGCTGGCCATCACACCCGACTATTGGCCGAAGATCGTCATCGACGGTCCGGGGCAGCTGCTCGGACTGACGCTCAGCGGGCCCGGGGGCGCGACCGCGGGGACTTCGATGGAGCTCTCGCGCGCGGTCCTGACGGTCAGCCAGCCGGGCTCATACGTCTTGAGCTTCCCTGAGCTCGAAGGGTATGCCGCGATCGATGCCGCGCAGGTCGTCGCCAAGGTCGAGGCGCCGACGATGGAGCGGATCCCCGTGCGAGTCCTGCATTGACCTGGAGCGCGGGCCGCGCGCCCGCGCTACCATCGGCGCATGTCCGCGCCAACCGAGGGCTACGGCCCACTCGACGGAGACGAGCAGCCGCGCTACGCGGCGATCCTGAACCGCTGTTTCGGGCAGTCGGGGCGTGTCGAGGAATCCGAGCGCTGGGCCGCCAAGATCCCGCTCGAGGACCATCGCACCCTGCGCGAAGACGGTGAGCCGATCGCCTGTCTCTCGCTTTTGCCGATGGGGCAGTGGTTCGGCGGACGCAGCGTGAGCACCGCGGGCGTCGCCGGCGTCGGCGTCGATCTCGAGCACCGCGGTCGTGGGCATGCGCGCACGCTGATGGCGAGCTTCCTCGCGGAGGCGCGCGAGCGCGGCTTCGCTCTGTCGTCCCTGTACGCCTCGACGTTCACGCTGTACCGCGCGGTCGGCTACGAACGCGCCGGTTCGCGCGGGATCGCGACGGTGCGCCCGACCGAGCTGATGCTGGGACGCACCGGCCGCAGCGCGCTAACGGTGCGCGGGCTGACTGCCGACGACCGCGAGGCGGTCCGCGCTTGCCGCTCGGCGTGGTGTCGCCACGATGCGGGCCAGTTCGACCGCGGCGAGTACCTCTGGGGGCGCAGCGAGGTGCCTCGCGACCAGTCCGCGCACGGCGTCGTCTTCGAGGGGCAGGGCGGGCTGGAGGGCTACGCGCGCTGGGTTCAATCGGAGGCCCAGGGCCGCGGCGCGTTCGACATCAACGTCAACGACTACGTCGCTCTGACGCCAGCCGCCGTTCGCGCGATGCTCGATCTGTTCACCGACCAGCGCTCGCTCGTCGGACGAATCAACTGGGCGGCCAGCCCGCGCGACCCGCTGCTCGCGGCGCTTCCGGAGCGTCAATTCGAGCTCGTGGTGCACGACCAGTGGATGGTCCGCGTGCTCGACGTCCAGGTGGCGCTCGAGGGCCGCGGATGGCCCGCCGGGGTCGAGATGGAGCTCGAGCTCGAGGTCGACGACGAGCTGCTCGTGGCCAACTCCGGGCGCTACCGGCTCCAGATCGCGGATGGCCGCGCGGTCGTCGAAGAGGGGGGGGCGGGCCGGATCCGGACCGGCGCGCGCGGATTGGCGCCCCTGTTCAGTGGCCACCTCGGCCCGCATGCGCTCGCCAGGCTCGGGTGGATCGAGGGAGCGGACGCCGACCTCGAACGCGCCGCGACTGCCTTTGCCGGACCCGAGCCGTGGGCGACGGACATGTTCTGAAGTGGTCGTTGATCCGCCCGAGTAGAATCCGTACCCCTCGAACTTCAGAACTGCGTTCATGCAACACCGTCCCTTCGTTTGCCCCCGGGCCTTCCTGCCGCTCCTCCTCTTCTTCGCCGGCTGCGCGACGCAACCCGAGCTCGAGTACGGACGCGACATCGCGATCGACCTGCACTTCGGCGAGCTCGAGCTCGACGACAGCGATTGGGGGTCGCTCGACAATCAGCGCTCGGGCTCGTTTGCGGTCGACTGGGGTTCGAACGCCACAGGCCTGCGCTGGGAGGTCGCCTACAGCGGCAGCACCGACGACTTGAACAATGTCGAGACGGCGACGAATCTGATGACGATGATGCCGGAGGACGTCACGGTCGACGTCGACGGACGGACCGAGGAGCTCTCCGCCGGGGCCCGCTACGTCTTCGGGAAGCAGAGCCGCTTTCGTCCCTACGTTGGCCTGGGCTTGAGCTGGCTCGAGGCGAGCATCGAGCGCGACGAGCCCGACGGCTTCGAGCTCGCCGACGACGGTGAGAGCGAGAGCGATCTGGGCCTCTACGCCCAGCTGGGCGGGTACTACTACATCGGCGACGGCCTGCGGGCCGGACTCGCCTACCGGGCGGTCTTCGGCCCCGAGTTCGAGCTGAGCGGCGTGGACCTCGACGGCGACTACCAGCGAGTCACGATCTTCATCGGCTTCTCGTTTTAGGGCGATCGTCGGTCACGCCCGGCTCTCGGCGACGAACACGCCCCAATGAGCCGGCCCCCCGCCCTGCTCATCGCCGTTCTCGCGTCCCTCACCCTGGGTTGTCGCGCCGTCGAGCTACGAGCGGCTCGAGCGCCAGGAGGACGAGCGCGCCGTGGAGAGCTTCGTCGACGACTCGGTCGAATGGTCGCGCTACCGCGCGGCGGTGCTGGATCCACTCGAGTTCGACTTGCGGGAGACCTCGAACGACGAGCTCTCCGAAGAGCAAGCTGCGACGCTGCGCGAGTACTACGAGCAGTTCCTGCGCGAGGCACTGGCCACGCATTGGACGGTCACCAACGAAACCGGGCCGCGCACGATTCGCGTCCGCTCGACCGTCACCGAGGTCGACACGACGAGTCTCGTCGTCAACTAGTGGTGTGATGCAGACAGTTGCGGTCTTGTCCCGAGTTCGCGTGTGCGTGCCACAAGGCGCGGCGACGACGCGGATCGGGCACGCGTGCCAGACGTTGGAGGAGACGGCGGAGTGGGTGGGGGAGACGGCGAGTCGATAGTCGAACGTTCTACCGCATGACCGGAGCCGCCGCTCCGACCGGCGCCAGCGACTCGTCCGCCGACCACACGACGTTGTAGATCGTGTCGCGCTCTACCGGAATGCGCCCCGCGTCCCGGATCCACCGTACGAGCTCCTCGCGCGCGACCTCCTGCGGAGTCGTGGCGCCGGCCTCGTGGTAGATCTTCTCCTCGACGACCGTGCCGTCGACGTCGTCGGCGCCGTAGGACAGGGCGAGCTGGGCGATCGGAATCGAAAGCATGATCCAGTACGCCTTGATGTGTGGCACGTTGTCGAGCATCAGGCGCCCGACGGCGATCTCGCGCAGCTCGTCGAGCGCGGTCGGACCCGGAAGGTGCGACCACTCGGTGTTCTCGGGGTGGAAGGAGAGCGGGATGTAGGTCTGGAGTCCGCCCGTGTCGTCCTGGAGTCGGCGCAGGCGATCGAGGTGATCGATGCGCTCCTCGATCGTCTCGATGTGCCCGTGGAGCATCGTGCAGTTCGTCTTCAAGCCCGCCTCGTGCACGGTGCGCGCGGTCTCGATCCACTCGTCGCCCGTGTTCTTGAGGTGGTAGCCCTCCTGGTGCACGCGGTCGGCGAAGATCTCGGCGCCGCCGCCGGGGCACGAGCCGAGCCCGGCTTCCACGAGCTCGGGCAGCACCTCGGCCAGGGGCTTCTTCGCGCGCCGCGCGATCTGCATCAGCTCGATCATCGTGAAGGCCTTCACGTGGATCTCGGGCCGCACCGTCTTCGCCGCGCGCACGATGTCGAGGTAGTAGGAGTAGGGCAGCTTGGGGTAGACGCCGGCGACCATGTGCACCTCGGTCACCGGGTCGCTGGCGTGCTCCTCGATCTTGGCCGCGACCTCCTCGGGCTTCATCACGTACGCGCCTTCTTGGCCAGGCAGGCGCTGGAACGCACAGAAGCGGCACAGCTTGTTGCAGACGTTCGTGTAGTTGATGTGCTGGTTGACGTTGAAGTACGCCAGGTCGCCGTGCATCCGCTCGCGGACGTGATTGGCCAGGGCGCCGACGGCGGGGGCATCGGCGCCGTACAGCGCCACGCCGTCGTCCAGCGAAAGGCGCGTGCCCGCGAGCACCTTCTCGGCGAGGCCGCCGATGCCGGCCGCCTGCGCCTGGGCCATCAATCGGTCCGTCATGCCCGCGCCTCCTCGCGGCACACCGGGCCGCGCTCGCCCTCGAAACGCTCGTCGACGATGCCGTACCACGAGTTGCGCTGCAGCGGCCGGAAACCGGCGCCTTCGATCGAACGCTCGATCTTCTGGATCGACTCGAGGTGGAAGCAGCCCGCCGCGGAGACGACGTTCTCCTCGAGCATCGTTCCACCGAAGTCGTTGCAGCCGTAGCGCAGCGTGACCTGGGCCATCTTCATGCCCTGCGTCACGAAGCTGGTCTGGATGTTCTCGAAGTTGTCGAGGTAGATGCGCGCCAGCGCCTGCACGCGCAGGTACACCGCCGGCGTCGCGGCGGCGGGGTAGATGTGCTCTTCGGGAACGCCCTTCGGCTGGCACGTCCAGCACGCGAACGCGGTGAAGCCCTTGGTCTCGTCCTGCAGGTTGCGCAGGCGCTCGAGGTGCTCGATGCGCTCCGCCGCCGTCTCGACGTGTCCGAACATCATCGTCGCGGAGGAGCGCAGCCCCGCTTCGTGCACCTTCTTGTGCACGTCGAGCCACTGATCGGTCGTCGTCTTCTTCGGCGCGATGATCTTGCGCACGCGCTCGACCAGCATCTCCGCGCCCGCGCCCGGCACGCTGCCGAGCCCGGCCGCGGCGAGGTCGGCGACGACGTCCGCGACGGGGCGCTTCTCGACCTTGGCGAAGTGATCGATCTCCGGGGCGGAGAGCGCGTGGCAATTGATGTCGAAGCGTTCGCCGATGTCGGCGATCAGCTCGCACCACCAGTCCGAGAGGATGTAGGGGTGGTGCCCACCCTGCATCAAGAGCTGCTGGCCGGCGAGGTCGACGGTGGCTTGGACCTTCGCGTAGATCTCGTCGCGGCTCAGGACGTACGCCTCGGCGTCGCCCGGGCGGCGGTAGAACGCGCAGAAACCGCAGTCGGTGATGCAGACGTTGGTCGGGTTGAGGTTGCGGTCGACGATGTAGGTGACGATCGGCGCCGGATGCTTCGCGTGGCGGACCGCGTCCGCAATTCGCCCGAGGGTGGGGAGATCGGCGTGCTCGTGGAGGAAGAGGCCCTGTTCGGGGGTCACCCGGCCGCCGGCCAGGACGTGGTCCTCGAGGCGCAGGAGCTCGGTCCGCACGCGGTCGTCCTGGCGGGCGGAGGAGGCGAGCGGGGCGCGCCAATCGGCGCTGGCGGGGGAGGCAGGCTCGGCGATCATGGCGCAGGATTATAGGTGCTCCCCGGCGCACCTCCGATCCCCCGAAACGGACGTTTCATTCCTCGGCGGAGGTTTCATCCCCGGCCCGGGGTTTCCCCACCGGGAGATCCTCAAGAGAACTCCAGGCCGTACCGTTTGCACAGGGTCCGAATCCGGCCGAATCCCAAGGGGTCCGCATGCTGTCTCGAAGCTGTACTCGATGGTCGCTCGCCGCTCTGCTCCTGCCGCTGGCGCAGGACCCGGCCCCAGTCACGGTCGCCGAGCTCTCCGGGCTCGATGACGGCTCCCTGCGGGCCGCTTTCGAGGGGGCGATGCGCTGGGCGAGCTACCACGGTTCGGGCGCCGACGTCCACGACGGCTGCCTGCTCGAGATGATCGAGCGCGGGCCGGCCGTGTGGGAGGGCTACCTCGAGAGCGCCCTGTCCCTGCGCCGGGCGGCGGTCGACAGCGCGGCGCCGATCGACCTAGAGGTGCTGACCGCCCTGCGGCGGATCCGGGGCGAGCGCGCGCCGCTCGAGGTCGAGGTCGGTTTCGGTCCGCGCGCGACCGAGGACGCGGTCGTCCTGCAGTTTCCGGAGCTGCCGACCCTGCACGTCCGCCTACGCAACGTCGACGCCGGGCGCGACGCGTTCGGACTGACCGACGGTGGCGAGTACCGCTCGGGGCGCCTCGCCCGCTGGCGTGTCGACGTGCGCGGCGCCGACGGGACCCGCGTGCCGCAGGATCGCGAGTGGCCACTCGGCGTCGGTGGCGGCCTGTTCCAGCGCATCTTCCTGGCGCCGGGCCAGGTGTGGGGGCAGCGCGAGACCGAGGAGCGCTTCGTCGACCCCGAGCCGCTCGTGCTGGCGTTCCGCGACTACGCCTCGTTGCCGGCCGCCGGCACGTTTCGCTTCAGCCTGCTCTACCACGACCACGCGCCGATCGCCGACCTCGAGAGTGTCGAGCACCTCCTCGTGCATCGCTCGCGCGAGCTGCGTGTCACCTGGAAGCCACGCACCGTTCGCGTGACCGCGGCGGATCGTGCCCGCGTGCGTCAACTGCTTGGCGAGATGTCCCTGAACGAGCGCGTGCACGTCCGCTCGCGTCCGTTCGATGGGCGCAGCACCAGTGAGCCCGGCGCCGACCCGGAGGAGCAGCTGTTCCGCATGGGCTGGAGCGTCTTGCCCGAACTGTTCGCGGCCCTCGAGGACGAGGACCTCGGACTGGCGCAGCGCGCCCATGTGCTCGCCGCGCTCCACGGCATCACCGGGCTCGTGAACCCGCGCGTCGTCCGGCGCTCCCTCGGCCCGTTCCGCCAAGACGGCCTGGCGCGTGGGCAGGCGGGTGGCGGGTTGACGCTGGGGGCGACGAGCGGCGACGACGGCGGACCGCAGGCGGAGGCGCAGGAGGCGCTCGTCGAGCGCTGGCGCGGCTACGTGGACTTGATCCGCGTCGAGTGACGGGGCCGGCCGGAACGGGTAGACTCCTCGCCCTTTCTTCCGCCCTCGCGCTCGCGAGCCACCCCACCCGTTTCTTCGCCTCCCCGGCGCACCCGATGGCCAAGCCCAAGCCCAGCTTCATGGACACGATCGTCTCCCTGTGCAAGCGCAGGGGGTTCGTCTTCCAGGCTTCCGAGATCTACGGTGGCATCGGCAACACGTACGACTACGGCCCGCTGGGCGTCGAGCTCCTGCGCCGCGTGCGCGAGGCATGGTGGAACGGTGTCGTCGTCGAGCGCTCGGACGTCGTCGGCCTCGACTCGGCGATCATCCAGAACCCCAAGGTCTGGGAAGTCTCAGGTCACGTCGGCGGCTTCAGCGACCCGATGGTCGACTGCAAGAAGTGCAAGGGGCGCTTTCGGGCGGACAAGCTGGAGGACGCCAAGTGTCCCGAGAAGCCTTCGAAGCAGCCCGGACAGTGCGACGGTGAGCTGACCGAGCCGCGCTCGTTCAACCTGATGTTCAAGACGAACGTCGGGCCGGTCGAAGGCTCGGGCTCGGTCGCCTACCTGCGCCCCGAGACGGCGCAGGGGATCTTCCTGAACTTCCTCAACGTGATGAACGCCGGGCGCCTCAAGCCGCCCTTCGGCATCGCCCAGATCGGGAAGTCGTTCCGCAACGAGATCACGCCCGGCAACTTCGTCTTCCGCACACGCGAGTTCGAGCAGGCGGAGATGGAGTTCTTCGTGCCGCCGGCGGACTATGCGCAGTGGTTCGACCACTGGAAGAACGCGCGCTACGAGTGGTACAAGCAATACGGCATCGATCCGGCCAAGCTGCGCCTGCGTGATCACGAGGAGGACGAGCTCGCCCATTACGCGGACCGGTGTGGCGACGTCGAGTACGAGTATCCGTTCGGCTGGGGGGAGCTGGAGGGCATCGCGGGGCGTACCGACTACGACCTCAAGCACCATTCCGAGGGGTCTGGCACCGACCTCGTGTACTTCGATCCGCAGACGAAGGAGAAATACACGCCGTTCGTGATCGAGCCCGCCGGCGGCATCAACCGCATGGCGCTGACGTTCCTGATCGACGCGTACGAGGAAGAGCAGCTCGAGAAGGACACGCGCGTCGTGCTCCACTTCCACCCCGAGATCGCTCCGATCACGGTCGGCGTGTTCCCGCTGGTCAAGAAGGACGGCATGCCGGAGAAGGCACGTGAGATCGAGGGCGAGCTGCGCCGTGCGCGCATGGCGACGTTCTACGACGAGAAGGGCGCGATCGGCCGCCGCTACCGGCGCCAGGACGAGGTCGGCACGCCGTTCTGCGTGACGGTCGACGGCGACACCCTGTCCGACGGCGTCGTCACCGTACGCGAGCGCGACTCGATGGAGCAGACGACCGTGAAGGTCGCGGACCTGCGCGCGTACCTCGAAGGGGCGATGCGCACGTGGAAGCGGCCGGAGCGCGTCGCGCCGGCCGGAGCCTGATTCGAAGACCTTCCGAGGAGGCGGCGACGCGCAACGACGATGACGTTCGGTGATCCGCGCAACCGGGAGCCACGCCGTCAGGCGTCGACACTCGGGCCGCCGCCGCGCCCGAGCCTCGCCCCGCTCTTCCTCGCGCTCGTGGCGCTTGCGATGACGGGCTGGCTCGTCCTGGACCGGCTCGGCGTCTTCCGGCCGGCACCGATGGGCGAGCCGCGGCTCGTCGTGCCGCGCGGGGAGCTCGCGAGCTTCGAGGAGACGACGATCGCGGTCTTCGAGGCGAACGCGTCCTCGGTCGTGCACATCACGCGCGAGGCGTTGATGCGCGACTTCTGGGGCCGTGTGCGGCGCTACCAGGACGGATCGGGCAGCGGCTTCGTGTGGGACGCGAGCGGCACGATCGTGACGAACGAGCACGTCGTCGAGGGCGTACGCTCGGTCAAGGTCGCGATCGGTGAAGAGGTGCTCGATGCGGACGTCATCCAGCGCTCGCGCCAGCACGACATCGCGGTCCTGCGCCTGCGGCAGGTGCCGCGCGAGCTGCGTCCGATTCCCGTTGGCTCGTCGGCCGACCTCAAGGTCGGTCAATACGCGATCGCGATCGGCAACCCGTTCGGGCTCGACCAGACGCTGACGACGGGCGTGATCAGCGCGCTCGACCGCACGATCCAGACCAGGAACCAGAACACGTTGCGCGGCGTGATCCAGATCGACGCGGCGATCAACCCCGGCAACTCCGGTGGACCCTTGCTCGACAGCGCGGGACGCCTGATCGGGATGAACACGGCGATCTACAGCCCGACGGGCGCGAGCGCGGGCATCGGCTTCGCCGTACCGGCGGACACGATCAACAGCGTCGTTCCCGCGTTGATCGCCGGCCGCGACCCGGGCGACGGTTTGGGCGTCGTGGGCGAGCGCGTCGCGCTGCCGATGTCGACCGGCTACAAGAGCGGGCTCGCGGTGATCGAGCAGATCGGGGGCGGCGGCAGCGAGCTCCTCGCCTTTGGCGACGAGGGTACGCGCGGCGACGTGATCGTCGGTGTCGACGGCAAGCGCGTCGACAGCATGACGAGCGTCCGCGCGGCGCTGCGCGGGCGAGTCCTCGGCGACCGCGTGCCCGTGCGCGTCATCCGCATCGAGAGCGCGCGGCCGCTGCGGTTTGACGAGCTCGAGCTGACGCTCGAGCTCAGATAGTGAAGCCGCCCATCGAGCTTGTGCTCGAGCTCAGGTGATGGAGCCGCCCATTGAGCTCACTTCACCTTCGACGCCACGTGCGCCTTCCACTCCTTCTCCGTGACCTCCGCGCGTCGGAGCAGCCTCATCTTCCCCGACTGCATTCCCGGCTCGTCGGGTAGATCGATCTCGAAGTCCACGATCACGGGATCCTTCGAGCAGCTGACCCAGACGTCGCCACCGCGATCCTCCAGTCCGGGACCGTCGAGGGTGTAGCGCCGCACCGCCTCGCCGCCGCGCTCCTCCTCTTTCACGAAGCGCAGCTCCACGCTGCCCTCGTGGGCGAAGCTCACGGAGCCATCTGGCTTGCGCACGACGTCCATGATGCCGAAGCGCGCTCCCTTCTCAGGAGCGGTGAGGAAGCGCAGGCACACGTTGAGGCTGGTGAGGTCGAAGTCGTAGCTGTGCCACGGCCTCTGGTCGCGTCGTACCTGCTGCGTGAGTCGGAACACAGCCAAACGGTGACCTACGTGCTCATCGCCGTGTTTGGTGGATCCCCTTCTCCGTGCTGTCCACGGCGGGACAGCACGGCAGGGGAAGCTGCGCGCTCAGTCGTCGTTCGCGATCGTCAGCGTGAACGTGCTCGGCTCCCCGAGGCGTGCGTTCGAGGGGCCGATGAGGGTCACGATGACGGTCTCGGCGGGCTCAGGGTCGTTGTCTTCGAACACCGTGATGGGAAAGGGGACGCAGATATCACCAACGGGGATCACGATCGGGTTCGGGGCATCGACGCGGAAGTCGACGAGGTCCGTCGCGGTACCGGTCACCGTGTAGGAGACCGACACCGGGTTCACGCTGCGCGCGTCGAGGCGCACGAGCGCTTCGACCTGCGTCGTCTCCTCCTCCACGGTCACCCCAGGGCCGAAGCCCAGACGCGGACCAGGCGTCGCGCGGAAGCGGACCGCGATGCCGTCGGAGGTGTTCGAGGTCCCGCCGTCGCGGTACCAGCACTGGAAGTTCCAGGCCTGGCCCGGCGCGAACGCGGCGAGCGGCGGGACGCTGCGCACGTCGAAGTCGTGCTGGAACTTCCCTGCCGCGTCGGCGACGAGGATGTCGGCGAGCAGGCGGTGGATCGGCAATCCGAGGCACAGGTTGCCCTCGCTGCCGCCGAACAGCGGCACGAACGCCGTCTGCTGCGACATCAGGTAGTAGCCGAACTGCCCGGGCGGGACGCCAGTCGTCGTGAAGCGCAGGTCGTTGCGCCAAAAATCCGGCGAGCCGTTCACGGCGATCGACGCGGCGCCTCCGGTCGAGTTGACGTTCGCGACGCAGTAGACCGGCGAGGTGCAGGGATCCGGCTGACCGTCGCCGTCGAGGTCGGGCACGAGGCCGAGGAGGATCTCGGTGGCGTCGGGGAATCCGTTGCCGTCGCAGTCGGACGAGATGACCTCGATCAGCCCGGGCAGCTCGGTGGCGGCCGGCTCGTCGCGCCACGTCGCGCTCGTGCCGTCGTAGACGACGAAATCGGAGTTCCCGGCGTCGTCGGGCTCGCCGAACGCCCAGTTGTCGAACACGAACGGCTCCCCGCTCGTCCAGAAGAAGCTGCCTTCGCTCGCCGCGTCGGTCAGGCCGATGAAGACGTCCTGGTTTTGCAGGAGCGCGAGGAAGGACGTGTTCTCGGCGGTGTCGCGCATCGTCGCGAGGTGTCCGCCCAGGCTGGCGGCGCGCAGCTCGCCCGCGATCCAGGTGTCCGGCCAACCGATGTGATAGAAGTGGTTGTTGACGTTGGAGCGCGTCCAGTCGAGGGAGCGGTTCCAGTGGACGATCACGGACACCGTGTCCGTGTTGCCCGCGGCCGTGACGATCTCTACGAGGCCGTCGCCATTGAGGTCGTCGACCGCGAGCAGCAGTCCGCCGCCGTGCCCGGGGATCGGTGCGGTCTGCTGGAAGAAGCCGTTACCGTCGTTGAGGTGCACCTCGTGCGACACCGCGTCGAGGTCCCCGTCCCCGTCGACGTCGCCGGCACCCAAGAGCCAGCTGACGGACGTGTCCGTGTTCAGCGCGCTGCAACCCGTCCCCGTGTAGACGCGCAGGTGCGCGTTGACGCGGGCCAGGTGGTTGACCTGTCCGAGCCCACGGAAGTCGCCGATGACGACGCCCTGCGCGTCGTAGCCCGGGCTACAGGCCGTGCGCGTGAAGCCGCCCATCCCGTCGCCGGCGAGGACCGCGACGTTCTCCCCGGCTGACGTCTTGGTGACGACGGCATCGAGGTGTCCGTCCGCGTTGACGTCGCCGACCGCGATGCCGCTCGGCTCGGACCCGACGGCCTTGTCGCCGGCGAACGCGAGCGCACCCGACCCGTCCCCGGTGAGCAGCCGCATGTGGATCTGGCACAGGACGACGACGTCGAGGTGCCCGTCCGCGTTGAAGTCACCGACATCGATCTTGTGCGGTCCCGGCCGCGTCGCGAAGGGGCCGAGCGCCGAGAATCCTCCCGCTCCGTCCCCGAGCAGGACGCTCACGTTGTTCTGGAGGATGTGCGCGACGATCAGGTCGGGGAAGCAATCGGCGTTCAGGTCCGCCGCGTGGATCGCCCACGGGGACGGAAGGACCGGGATGTCGACCGACTCCGAGAAGCCGGTGTTCCCATCGCCGAAATGTACGCGCAGCTGGGTCTCGCCCAAGATCGCGATGTCGGCGAGTCCGTCGAGATCGAAGTCCGCTGTCGCCGCGAATCGGGGGCGCGTGACGGTCGGAAGGTCGACCGCGGAGAAGGTGACGGTTTGGGCTGACGCGAGCGAGGTCGTCGCGAGGAGCGCGAGGCTGAGGCGCATGGCCGTGTCCTTGAATTGGAGGCTCGTCGATCTGCAAGAGCCACCCTATCAGGGACTCAGCCGTTCGTACGCAGTGGGCCAAGAGCCCGAGGATCTCGTCGTTTGAGGCACTCATCGTCGTCGGAGGGGAGATGCCGCGGAGGCGCCACGTTCCCCCGCAATCGGCGAAAAACCCGCGCGCGGCGGTTCTCGCATCCGGCCTATTCGAGGGCCAGGTCGATCGCTTCCAGGTCGAGCCCGAAGACCTCGTGCAGCCGCACGATCGTCGCGACCCGGTCGAGCTCGACCGCTGCGATCGACAGCGTCGGTCGCGTGCGCACCGCCGGTCCCAAGAGGCCGCGGTCACAGACCTCCCGCAGCCACACGGCGCGAACCTCGTAGACCTCGGCTACCGCTTCGACGCTCAGATAGAGCTTACCTTCGACGAGGAACGTGCGTTCGCTCACACGCCACCTCCGAGCTCGCGCAAGAGCTCCTTCTGCCTCTCGGTCAGCTGTTCGGGCAGGTCCATCTCGATCCGGACGATGCAGTCGCCGCGTCCGCCCGACGCGTCGGTGAGCCCCTGGCCGCGCAGCCGCAGGCGTTTGCCGGAGCGGGTCTCGGGAGGGACGGTCACGGTCACGACGCCCTGCGCGGTCCGCACGTCGGCGCGCGAGCCTGCCTGCGCCTCCCATGGCGCCAACACCAGGCGCGCCTCGACGTCGGCTCCGCGCACCGTGTAGGTCTCGTCGTCGTCGAGGGAGAGGATCAGGTGTAGGTCGCCTGCCTGCCCTCCACCCTCGCCCGGCTCGCCGAGCCCGGCGAGCCGCAGCTTCATTCCGTGGCGCACCGCGTCGGGAATCTTGAGCTCGACCGTTTGTCGCTTCTGCACTTGGCCGACGCCCGCACAGGTCGGGCACACGTGCTGGCCGAGGAAACCCGTGCCGCCGCAGTTCGGACAGCTGACGCGGGCGGGGATGTCGAACGAGCGCTTGCCGCCCGCGATCGCCTCGGAGACGGTCAGGTGCAGCTCGGCCTTCACGTCCGCGCCGCGGAACGCGTAGCGCGCATGGCGCCGCGGCCCGCCGCCGAAGTCGCGCTGGAAGTCGCGGCCGAACATCTCCTGGAAGAAGTCCGAGAAACCGCCCGAGCCGCCGAATGCCGCCTCGAACTCCTCGGGCGACATCGTGCGTTCGCCGGGCCCCGGGCGGAACTCTTGACCGTGCTCCCAGTGCTCGCCGAACTTGTCGTACTTCGCCCGCTTGTCGGCGTCGGACAGGACCTCGTACGCCTCGCTGATGCGCTTGAACGTCTCTTCCGCCTTCGGCTTCGCGTCGCCCTCATGGCGGTCGGGGTGCCACTTGAGCGCGAGCTTGCGGTAGGCCTTCTTGATCGCGTCCGCGTCGGCCGTCCGCGCGACGCCGAGGACCTCGTAGTAGTCCTGGAACTTCACCGCGGCGCCCCCTGATCCCTTTCGCGCAGCGTGCCCTTGCGGATCTTTCCCGAACCCGTCTTGGGCAGTTCGTCGAGGATCTCGATCCTGCGCGGAATCTTGTAGCCAGCTAGGCGCTCGCGGCAGCAGGCGGCGAGCTCGTCCTCGGTCGCGCGCGCCTCGGGAACGAGCACGACCGCGGCGCAGACCTTCTCGCCCCACTCCTCGTCAGGCACTCCGTAGGCTGCGGCCTCGAGCACGGCGGGGTGGGTGTAGAGCGCGTTCTCGACCTCGGTCGAGTACACGGTCTCGCCGCCGGACAGGATCATGTCCTTCTTGCGGTCGACGATGTCGACGTAGCCCTCGGTATCGATGACCGCCAGGTCGCCGGTGTACAGCCAGCCGTCCCGGAACGCTTCGGCCGTGCGCTCGGGATCGTTCCAGTAGCCCGGTGAGACCGTCGTGCCCTGCACGCGGATCTCGCCGACCGTGTGGTCGTCCGCGGGCACGGGCTCGCCGTTCTCGTCGACGACTTCGAGCTCGATCGTCTCGAAGGGCCGCCCGGTGCGCGCACGCAGGCGCAGGCGCTCCGCTTCCGAGAGCTCCCAGTGGTGGGAGCGCAACAGGCTCAGCGTCAGGTAGGGGCTGGTCTCGGTCATGCCGTAGGTCTGTGCGTACTCACACTGGAAGACCTCGAGCACGCGCTCGACAACGGTGGGCGCGATGGGCGCGCCGCCGGTCAGGAGCAACCGCAGGTGCGACGTGTCCGCGCGGGCGCGCGGCTGTGCGGCGAGCAGCCGCTGGAGCATCGTCGGCACGAGGTTCGTGATCGTCACCTCCTCCGTCTCGATCAGGTCGAGCACCTCCGGCGCCTTGAACTCGGGCGCCATCACGTGCCGGCCGCCGGCGAGCGTCACCGCGAACGTCGCCCAGGCGTCGGCCAGGTGGAACATCGGAGCGATGTGGGCCCACGCGTCGTCCTCGGCGATCTCGAGCTCGGACGTCGCCGCTTCGGCGTGCGCGACGAGGTTGGCGTGGGTCAGCATCACGCCCTTGGGGCGCCCCGTCGTGCCGCTCGTGTAGTACAGCTGCGCGACCGCGTCTTCGGTGACCTCGACGGGCTCGAGCGTGGGGCGCGCGCTCCCAGCGAGGTTCGCGTAGTCGCTCGTGGGGATCGCGAGCCCCCGGTTGTGCGGCGTGCCCACCCAGATGAGCCTGGCCAACGTCGGCAGCGAGGAGGCGACGCGGATGACCGTCTCGTGGTAGTCGGCCGAAGCGATCCAGACGTCAGCGCCCGAATGCTTCAGCACTTCGACCTGCTCCGCCGGCGCGAGGCGCGTGTTGATCGGGACGAGGATCGCGCCGAGCGCAGCGACGGCGAACGTCGTCTCGTAGAACACGTGCCCGTTCGGCACGGCGAGCGCGACTCGGTCGCCGGGCTCGACCCCCAGCTCCGAGAGGCGCAGCGCGAGCGCCGCGGCGCGTGCGGCACATTCCTTGTAGGTCATGCGTCGCTCGCCGTCGACGACGGCGAGGCGACGCGGCCAGCGCTCGTTGGCGCGCGCGAGGAGGCTAGCGACGTTCATCGGGCGCCCAATGTAGTGGGCGCCCAAACGCTACGTCTATAGGCACCAGGGCCTAGCAGCCCGTGGCCTACAGGAAGAACGTTGTGATCGCGATGCTGTAGGGAGCGTCGCCGGCGGCCGAGAAGCCCAGGAAGGTGAGCGCTCCCGTCGCAGTGTCGATCGCGTAGCGCGCGAGGTCCGAGCCGCCGTCGCCGGCGACGAACAGGTAGTTGCCGCTCGGGTCGATCGCGACGTCGCGCGGATTGACGACCATCGCGACCTCGCCGAGGATCGACAGACTGCCGTTCGCCGGGTTGACGCCGAGGATCGAGACGTGCCCGCTGCCGGCGGCGTCGTTGACCGCCGTGTAGCCGAAGAGGCCGCTGGGGTGCACGACCATCGTCACCGGACGCGTGCCGGGATCGACGGTGCCGTTCGCGGCGATCGTCAGCTGGCCCGTGTCCGGGTCGATCGCGTAGGGCACGACGAGGTTGGAGGCCGCCAGCGCGACGTAGAGGAACCGGCCCGACGGCGAGAAGCGCACCGAAGAGGGCACGCTCGGGGCCGCCGCGTCCCCGGTCATCGTCATCACGCCCGCGTCGAGCGAGAACGAGCGCACGGTGTTGGACACGGCGTTCGTCACGTACAGGAACTGTCCCGTCGGATCGACTCCGACGGCCGAGGGGTTGAGGCCCGTCGGCTCCTCGTCGATCTGGGTCAGTGCGCCGTCGGTCTGCTGGATCGAGTAGGAGCGCACGACGCCCGCCGACAGAGTCACGAAGGCGTAGAACCCGGACGGGTCGATCGAGATGCCGGTCGGCTCGGTGACCGCGACCGTGGCCAGCGGCGTCAGCACGCCGGTCTGGCTGTCGATCGCGAAGCGTCGGATGAATCCAGTGGTGTGCTCGGCCGCATACAGGAAACGGCCGCGCGGCTCGGCGGTGACGTACACGGGCTCGGCGCCCGGCGGCAGCATCGTCGGACCGATCGGCATGAGGTCGCCCGTGTCCGGGTCGACCGAGTAGCCGGTGAGGGTGTCCGCGTCGCGGTTGGCGACATAGACGTACTGACCGGACAGCTCGATCGGGCCGGGCCCGGATGCGATCACGAGCGCGGCGGGGGACTGCCGTCCACGGACGACGGTCTCACGCGTGGCCACGCCGGAGTTCGGGTCGACCGAGAACGTGAAGATGTCGGAGGAGCCCTGGGCAACGATGTAGGCGTAGAGGCCCGACTCGTCGAACGTCACATGCGTCGGGTCGATTCCGGCGGTGAACGTGGCGAGCTCGGCGAAGACGCCGTCTTCGGTCAGCGTGTACGTGTTGATCGTGTCGTCGCCTTCGTTCGAGACGAAGACGTAGGAGCCGAGCGGGTGGACGGCCAGCGATACCGGCATCGCGTCCGTCGGGATCGAATCGCCGACGGACAGGGCGCCCGTGTTCTGGTCGATGGCCCAGCTGATGGCGAAGTTGAAGTTGCGCATCGCCAAGAGCACGTGCCGCCCGTCGGGCGTCACGGCCATCGAGGAGACGATGCTGCCGTTGAGCGGCTGCGCGGGCAGCGCGGCCGTCAATCCGCCCGTGGCCGGATCGATCGAGTAGATCGAGACCGAGCGCACCGTTTCGTTGCCGACGTACAGGTAGCGACCCTGCGGGTCGACTGCCATCGCGACGGGGCCGGTCTGTGTCGGGAGCCCGGGGCCCGCAGGGGTCAGCAAGCCCGTCGCGAGGTCGACCGTGAAGGCCTGGACCATGTCCGAGCCGAACGAGGTGACATAGACGTTGTTGCCGTTGGGTGCGATCGTGATCTGGTGCGGTCCGATGCCGACGGCGACTGATCCGAGAGAGGTCAGCTGACCCGTCTGTGTGTCGATCGCGTAGCTCGAGACGTCCGACGGCGAGTTGCCGTCGCCGCGGTTGGGAACGAACGCGTAGTCACCGGAGGGGTGCAGGACGACGTCTTCGGGCCCGTCGACTGTCGAGCCGACCTGGAAGAAGCCGTTGAACTGCAGGGCGCCGGTGTTGGCGTCCGTCGTGAACTGGGAGATCGTGTCGTCTTCGGGGTTGGCGACGAACCCGAAGCGCGGCGCGGGGGAGACGACGATCGAGATCTCGGTCGTATCTCGGCCGGCGCCGTTGCTCGCTTTGACTTCGAACGTCGTCAGCGGCAGCGGCACGTTCGCCGCTCCGTGGATGGCGCCCGTGTTCTGGTTCAGCGACAGGCCGGACGGAAGCGCCGGACTGATCGACCAGTCCTGCACGTTGCCGTCGACCGTCGGCACCAGCGCGACGTCGACCTGTTGCAGGATGATTGCCGTGTCTTGACCGTAGGTCAGGTTGCGCGGCTTGTTCGCGTTTGACGAGCTGGATGAGGAAGAGCTTCCACCACCACCTCCGCACGCAGGTACGAGGGCAGCGACGAGCACGAGAGAGAGCGTCGACTTCAAATCCATCATGGCGAGGTCCCCTAGGGCCCGGAGGGACAGTGGTGGTCTGCGGGCGGCTGGTCCGGTGGCTGGCAGGCGTGGCCGCACGCTAGAGCCCCCTTACGTGCCTCTTTTGTGACAGTTCGGCCACTCTCGATCCAGATTTGGCCAATGATCTCGGTCGAATCCAGGAGCTCTCATTGTATAGAGCCGCCGTGCCGGTGGGGGCCTTGGTCGATTCCTGGCCTGCGCCCAGGAGTCTTGTCGGCGCCCAAAGGGCGTCGCAGCGGGGGTCTGTACGGGATGGAGCTCGCCATTGCGGACCTCTACGGCCTCAGAACCCCGCGGCCTGCCCGTCCTTGCGCGACTCCGAGGCGCCCAAAAAGACTCCTCGTTCCGCGTCGTGGCGGATGCCCTGGTAGCCGCCGAAGATTCCGATCTTGTCGACGACTTGGTGACCGCGTTCGACGAGCTCGCGTCGCGAAGCGACCGGCCAGCCGCTCTCGAGCGCGACCTGTCCGCCGTCGGTCATCTCCTCCCCCGTCGGTTGCGAAGATCCCGTGTGCACGAGGCGCGGCGCGTCACCGGCCTCCTGCACGTTCATCCCGAAGTCGATGATGTTGACCAGGATCTGCACGTGGCCCTGGGGCTGCGTCGCGCCACCCATGACGCCGAAGCTGAGGAACGGCGCGCCATCCTTGGTGACGAAGGCGGGGATGATCGTGTGGAACGGGCGCTTCTCGGGCGCGTACGTGTTGAAGCGTCCGGGCGTCAGGTCGAACAGCTCGCCGCGGTTCTGCAGGATGAAGCCGAGCCCGTCGGGCGTCATGCCCGAGCCCATGCCGCGGTAGTTGCTCTGGATCAACGACACCATGTTCCCGTCCTCGTCCGCGACGGTGAGGTAGATCGTGTCGCCTTCCTCGAGCGCGGGGTTGCCGGGCGGGAAGCTCGCGGCGGCCCGCGCGGGATCGATGCGCTTGCGGCGCCCCGCCGCGTACTCCTTCGAGATCAGGTGCTCGACCGGAATCTCGTGGAACGCGGGGTCCGCGTAGAACTTGGCGCGATCCTCGAACGCGAGCTTCTTCGCCTCGATGAAGTGGTGCAGGTAGTCGGCGCTCCCGAAGCCCATCTTCTTCAAGTCGTAGCCCTCGAGGATGTTGAGCATCTGCAGCGCGGCGATGCCTTGCCCGTTGGGCGGCAGCTCCCAGACGTCGTAGCCGCGGTAGTTGGTCGACACCGGGTCGATCCACTCGCCCCGGTGTGCCGCGAGGTCGTCGGCCGTCAAGAAGCCGCCCTGGCGCTGCATGTACGCCGCGATCGTGCGCGCGATCTCGCCGGCATAGAAGGCGTCACGCCCGCCCTCGGCGAGCCTCTCGTAGGTCGCCGCGAGCCGCGGGTTCGCGAAGACGTCGCCGGTCGCGGGCGACTTGCCGTCGATGAGGAACGTCTCGGCGAATCCCTCGTACCCGGCGAGCTTCTCGGCGTTCTTGGCCCAGTAGTAGGCGATCACCTCCGAGATCGGTGCGCCCTGTCTTGCGTATCGGATCGCCGGCGCGAGCACTTCCTTCATCGGCAGCTTGCCGAAGCGCTCGTGCAGCATGAACCAGCCATCGACGCAACCGGGCACGCTGACCGGCAGCGGACCGCGCTTCGGGACCGCGTCGAGCCCGCGCTCCTGGAAAGTCTCGAGGGTCAGGCTCGCGGGCGAGCGGCCGCTGCCGTTGAGTCCGACCAGCTCCTTTCCTTGTGCGTCCCAGACGATTGCGAACAGATCGCCGCCGATGCCACAGCCCGTCGGCTCGACGAGCCCGAGCATCGCGTTCGCCGCGATCGCCGCATCGACGGCGCTCCCGCCTGCCTTCAGGACGTCGAGTGCGACTTGGGTCGCGAGCGGCTGACTCGTCGCGGCCATTCCGTTGCGGGCGATGACTTCGGATCGGCTGGTGAACGTGCGGCCGCTGATGCGGTCGAAACCGAGGATCGCGAGGGGGGCGAGGGTGAGGAGGGCGAAGGCGGTGGACATGCGGGGATTCTACCGCCTGCGGGCGGGCCGGAGGCGGCGCCCGTGCGAGGCCGCGCTAGTGTCCTGTTTCAGAAATTCGCCGTCACCAGAACGCCCCTCACGCGGGCTGGCAAGGAGCCGGGTTCCGCGCGTAGCCGCTGTGCTACTCGCGGGTTCCGGCGACGCCGTCCAGCGTGCGTGAGGGGCGTTCTGGTGACGGCGAACTTTCGACTCACACCACTAGTCCATGACCGAAGTCACCGCAATCGCCTGCGGAAGCATCCCCGCCGGCGCGCTGCTCTCCCAAACGAGCGCACCGTCCTCGTCGATCGTGAACAGATCGACGTCGTGGCCGAAGCGGTTGCACGTGAACACGTAGCGGCCGTTGGGCGCGATCGCCATGTCCCAGGGATTGATCCCGCCGGGGATCTCGGCGATGCCCTCGAGATTCCCTGTCACCGGGTCGAAGCTCATGACCTCGAGGTGCCCGACCTGTGGCTCCTTGCCCGGGACGGCGGCGTAGGCGAACCGCTCGTCGGGGCTGAACACGACGGCTCCGGGGCGCAGGCTCGTCGTGTGCGACTCTTGGGCCAGGAGTGTCAGCGCCCCGCTGACCGGATCGATCCGGTAGGGCAGGATCACGTGCGATTCCTTCAACGGGACGAGCGCGATGTCGCCGCGCGGGGAGAAGCGCATCTCCTGCGGCACGCTCGGCGCCTGCGCGACGAGCGGTGGGCCGACGAAGCTGCCGCTGGAATCGAGGGCGTAGCCGACGATGTCGTCGGTCCGAAAGCTCGAGGTGTACACGAAGCTCCCGGTCGGATCGACGGCGACGAAGCGCGGCTCCTCGCCGACCGCGGCCGCATCGAGTGCCGTCAACGTTCCGTTGATGCGGTTGATCGCGAGCGAGTGCAGCTCGTCCGTATCCTCGAGCACGACGTACAGGTACCGCCCCGAAGGGTCGACGGCCACGCCGCGCGGGCGGCCGGGGAGAGCGTGCGGCGATCCGACGGACTCGGGCGCGCCCGTGTCGGGATCGAGGCGCAGGACCGTAATCGTCTGGTTCGTCAGGTTCGACACCCAACCGAAGCGACCGAGGGCGTCGAACGCGATGTCCTGCGGCGAGGTCTGCGTCGCGGCGGGTGAGCCGACGGAGGTGAGCGTGTCGGTCCGCGTGTCGATCCCGTAGGCGAGCACCTCGGCCGAGCTGAGCGCGACCATGTACAGGTTCCGGAAGACGCGCTCGCTCGGGTACGGCGAGCTGGCGAAACTGACGCGCTCGGGCGCTCTGCGCGTGCGCGCGGCACCGCGTCCGTGGACAGTTCCCGTCGCGCCGTCGATCGCGTAGGTGCGCACTTCGCCCGTGTCGCGGTCGACGACGTAGGCGTAGGCGCCCGCAGCGTCGAGCGTCAGGTCGAAAGGCGCGCTGCCAGCCGCGATGCTGTCGTGCTCGGTCAAGCTGCCGTCTTCGCCGATCGCCAGGACGCTCAGCTCCCCGTCCGCTTCGCTGGTGACGAACGCGAAACGTCCGCTCGGATGCATGACGATGTCGTCGACCGCGCGCGAGAGGCCGGTCTCCTCGGCGACGTCGCCCGATTGGGGATCGATGCGCAGGGGGGAGACGCGCCCCTCCACGGTGACGTACGCCCGCGTCCCCTTGGGATCGAACACGACCTGACGCAGGCCGGTCGGGAAGACGCGCGGCGGCAGGTTGGAGAACAGGGAACCGTCGGGTTGCACGCGGTAGATCGATAGCGACGAATCCCCCGTGTTCACGACGTACACGAAGCGGCCGCGCGGATCGACGGCGAGCTCGTCGGGGTCCTCACCCGTCGCCGTGGTCCCGATGACGTCGAGCGCACCGGTCGCCAAGTCGAACGCGTAGGTCCAAACTTCGTCCGTGCCGCCGGCGGTCGCGTGTACGAGGGTCCCCTCGGGACCGAACTGCAGTCGGTGCGGGCCCATCCCGATCGGTGCGCTTCCGGCGGGCGTCAACCGCCCGTTCGCGGGGTCGATCGAGTGGACGATGATCTGCGCCGAGCCGCCCGAGCCGATCTGCGGCTCGAACGCGAATGCGCCCTGGGGATGGACGACGAGCTCCTCGATCCCGCCGTTCTGTACGTTGAACACTTGGTAGCCGTAGAACGCGGGTCTCCCCGTGAACGCGTCGACGGTGTAGATCGAGACCGTGTCGTCGCTGGGGTGTGCCGCGTACAGGAAGCGCGTCGACCCGGTGACGCCGATCTCCAGATCGAAGCGCGCCTTGCCGCCGGGCCCGCGGGCGGTCACGCGATACAGCGCGGCGATCGTCGGCTCCTGCGGTGTGCCGCGGATGGCGCCGGTGTCGGCGTCGAGCTCGAGGCCGGCCGGGAGCTCGGGCTGAACACGCCACGACTGGACGGTGCCCTGGACGGTGGGGACGTTGGGCTCGATCTCCACGCGTGCCGCGTAATGCGCCGCGGGCTCTGCGTACACGAGCCCACTCGGCGCCCGCGGTCCGTCGGACGACGACGAGCCGCCACTGCCGCCGCAGCTCGCGGCCAGAAGGGAGGTCATGGCGAGTGCGTGCGCGACCCTGACGTTCGTCGTGAATCGAATTTTCATAGCCCAGCTCCGTACAGGTGCTTCCCTGCGTCAGAATGAGACGCGGCAATGGACGCCCCGGCGAATCGGTTGCGTCGAAGACGGGTAGCTCTTCGAACGTAACCAATCTCTTAGACCCCGCCACTGTTTGCCGCACTCCAAAAAATGAGCGACGAAACGATCGAGGTCGAAGCCGAGCCCCTCGAGGACGAACCCCAATCCGATGCGGGCTGGGAGTCTCAGATGCGGGCACGCCTCTTCGACGCGTTGGGCCCCATCATCGCCGGCGTCGCGATCGATCTCGTCGACGCGGCGACGATCGGTGGGCTGGGCGCGAAGCTGGGTTTTCCGATCGGTGTCGTCGCAGGCTGGTACATCAGCCGCCGGCTACCGCTGTCGAAGAAGCAGCGCGTGTGGTTCGCCGTCGGCTGCGGCGTCTACTGCCTGCTCCCGGGAACGCACATGCTGCCGCTCGGGACGGTGCTGGGTTTCGTCGCGCGCGCGGGCGGTGTGGTGTCCGGGCTGGGCGGCAAGCGTTAGGGAAGTACCGTACCGGCTCGGTACTTCCCTAACCGCGCTGCAGCGCCGGCAGCATCTTGCCGGCCAGCTCGCGCGCCTTGATCACGCACTGGTCCGAGTTGTCGTACTCGAACCGGCCGAAGCGGCCGAGCGGCGTCAGACCCTGCTCCTCCATCCACCCGAGCGCGGCTGCGCGGCGGCGCCGGTAGTCGTGATCGAAGACGACGTAGGCGAAGCGCACCTCGGAGCGGTCGGTGAACAGGATTTCGCTCCGCTGCAAGAGGCCCGCGTGCTCCAGGCCCTCGAGCACTTCGGCCTCGAGCTCCGTACCCGGGTAGGGCTGGCCTCCCGGAGCGGTGATCTCGATCAGGAACGAGGTCTTGCCCTCCGGCGCGTTCCCGGGCGAGTAGTTCGACATGTACGTGACGCGGTTCGCCGGACCCTGCGCGCGCTGCGGGAGGTAGATCCACGACAGGTCGGGGTGCTCGGGCCGGTCGAGCGCGACGAGGAACGAGACGAGGGAGTTGTACTCCAGCGTGCGCATCGCCTCGGCGACGTCGGTGGGGATGCCGTGCACGAAGTCGGGCACGAGCGAGAGTGAGATCGTGTTGACGACGACGTCGAACTCCTCGTCGTTGACGAGCCAACTCTCGCCCTTCTTGACGACCGACACGACGGGGGTGCCCAGGCGAACGCGCGACATCAGCGTCGTCGCGATGCCGTCGGTGATCGGCTGGAAGCCGCCCCTCTTCGGGTAGTAGAAGATCGCCTGGTGGGTGTAACCCTCGGTCGTGATCCCGATCGATGCGCGCAGGACGTCGTCGACGGGGGCGTCGGGGACGCGGCCGGCGACCCAGTCGCTCGTGATTTCGCCGAGTGGCCGCTTCCAGATCTTCTCGTTGTAGGGATCCATGAAGTGTTCGGCGATGCCGTCGCCGAACCTCCAGCGGATCCAGGACGCGAAGTCCTTCGGTACCTCCGACCCGTCCACCTGCCGCTTGTGCCACGCCTTGACGTAGCCCGAGAGGCAGTCGAAGTTCGCGGACTTCGGCAGGTCGCCGAGGCCGTTCTCGAACGGATAGTGAACCCAGCGATCCTCGAAACGGATCTTGGTGTTGCGGTCGCGGCGGACGAACGCGTCGTCGCCGCCGGCGCAGTCCTTCATCCACTGCATCGCAGCGGCATCCTTGCTGAAGAGGATGTGGCCGCCAGCGACGTCGTACGTGAAGCCGTCGACCGTCTTGGAGCGGCACAGTCCGCCGACCTCGCGTGCCGACTCGAACAGAGTCAGGTCGTCGAGCGCGATGCCGCCCTCGGTGAGGAAGCGGGCGAGAGCAAGGCCGGAGACGCCGGCGCCGAGAATGGCGATCTTCAAGACGCGAAGGGGGGGGAGGGGGGCGGAGGGGCGGACACGATAGCAGGCGCCCCTTCCTTCTCGGCAGCGTTTCGAGATTAGTGGAGCCTTACTGAAACGTGATCCCGACCGCGCCCGTGAGGTTGTTCTGCTGGCCCCCCGCGGGGGTGTCGCGGTGCCAGCACTGCCAGTACCAGGTGTCGCCAGCCAGGATCGGCATCGCGGGGTTGGTGGGGACCGCCTGGCCTCCCACCGCCAGCTGGAAGGCCGGCCCTTGCTGCACTTGACCCGGCCCGTTGTACCGGCCGATCCCGCCCGGGCCGACGCAGACGAACCCATTGCTGCCGGCGGGCATGAAGTTCGCCGGCGTGCGGGCGGCGATCAGGTAGCCGAACTGGCCCGCCGGCACGTCGCCGACGAGGATCGTCACGAGTGCCTGATCGGCGACCTCCGAGCCGATCGCGCTCACCGTGCCCGGGAAGCCTGTGGAGTTGGCGATGGGCGTGCACATCGCATTCGGCATTCCGATCGGACCCGGGCAGCTGTAGACGGCGACGTCATCCAAGCCGAAGCCCTGGCCGAGCGGGCCCGCGATCAAGCCCTGCGCACGGATCTCGATCGTGTCGAAGCACTCGTCGTTGATGTAGCCGACGAACGTCGGCGAAGCGTTGGACGCCAGCGCGCACGTGTCGAGCAGCGCGCCGGCGCGGAAGTAGTGCAGCTCGATGCACTCGAACCCGCACGCCGCGTAGACGTCGGCGCCCCAGGCACGCGCGGGCGGATCGAGGATGACGTGCACGTAGGTGGCGTCGACGATCCCCGGCTCCTCGCGGTTGGTGAAACACGAGGCGTTGGCCGTTCCGTTGTTGTCGACGAAGTCGAGGGGCGGCGCGTCGATCAGGTTGCGGAAGCCGGTGCCGCCGAATGCCGTCATCGCTCCGAACTGCGTCGGCACGACGCTCGGCGCCTCGAACGACGGGTCGCTCGTGAAACCGTCGAAGTCCTCGACGACGGTGGGCGAGCCCAGCGCCTGGAGCAGAGCGGGGTCGGTGACGCACGTGCCCTGCGCGGCAACGAAGTCGATGATCAGCGAAAGCGGTACGAGAAGCGCTGCGAACTTCTTCATGGTTATCCCTACTGCGCGTTGTGACTCGGCCCCCTCCCCCGGGGGCGCGATGCCCGGAGTCTATCGGTTCACCGCGCTCGATTCCCTGCGATCCAGTGCGCACGAGGCGTCACAACCCCCCGTGGTTCGGGCGGCGGGCGCTCCTAGTGGTGTGATTCACTCTTGTGCGGCATTTTGGTCGGTGCGTACGCGTTCGCTGCAAGGCGCAGCGACGACGCGACTTCGCTGCAAGTCTCGGAGGAGGCGCAACGCAGCAGCGG
>JAAELL010000195.1 GCA_024226735.1 bacterium
CTCCAAGGGCTGTCGGTGCGGATTGCGCGGGCCCTGAACAAGGTGTGGCGACGCACGGGGAAAGTGTTCGCGGATCGCTACTTCGATCGCATCCTGCGCACGCCGAAGGAGGTTCGCAACGCGCTGCAGTACGTGCTCAAGAACACCGATCACCACAAGACGCACGCAAAGACACAGCGTCCACTTGAGGCGGACCCGATCGACATCTTCTGCTCGGGGATGTTCTTCGACGGTTGGCGCGAGTTCGGTCTGGAGGAGCTGGGGGCTAGTGAGCCACCTCCACTGACGCCCGCGCGGACGTGGCTGCAGCGCGTGGGGTGGCGCAGGCACGGCCTACTCTCCGTCTACCGCTAGGGGCCTCCAGCGCCGCGGCGTCAGCCGGGGCGCCGACTGCTACGGGTGCACCGTCACCGTGAGCCCGCTGGAGCGAATCGCGTCGGCGAACGTCTCGAGCTGCTCCACGGAGAGCTTCGCGAGTCGCGGTGCTTCTGGCTGGTGCGAGGTGCGTTCGAGTCCGTAGAGCAGCACGTCCTCGATCGCGGCACCCTGGCTGCGGGCCTCGTTCAAGAGAGCGACGTACGCTGCCTGCTCCTCGGGGCTCGGCGGCCGGCCGTCGAGCGCGAGGGCGATCGTCTGGATCCGTGTGCGGCACAGCTTGGATGCGAGGAGCAGGTTGTCGAGAACGCGTTCGGTCCCGAGCCCGGTGTCGTTGAGCACCCGGCGACCCTGCGCGGTCGCGCTGTCGAGCTTGAACCACACTTCGCCGTTCATCGAGCTCATGGCGCGCAGGCCCGCCTGCACTTCGGGGCGGTCGATCATTGAGCCGTTGGTGATCAGGACGACCCGGATCGTGCCGAGGAGCTCGAACGATTCGAGCACCTCTCGCACCAGCGCGACCGCCTCGGCGAACTGCTTGCTCGTCGTCGACTCCCCGTCGCCCGAGAACGCGACGTCGTTGATGCGCCGCGACTCTTGCGGGACGTGGCGCTCCATGTAGTCGCCCTGGACGAGCGCGCCGAACATGTCGGTCAGCTCGCGGCGCAGCCGCTCGAGGTCGATCTCGGGCCCCGCGCCGCGGGTGAGACCCGGCACCTGGCAGTAGATGCAGCGCCAGTTGCAGGCCTTGTTCGGGTTCAGGTTGACGCCGACGGAGACGCCGCGCGCGCGACGCGAGACGACCGGGTAGACGTAGCGCATGCCGGCGACGTCGCGGTCGTGGACGCGGGTGTTGAGCCTCATGGCGCTGGGGATTGTAGTGGCGGCGCGGGTAGAAGCGTCTCGATACGGCTGTTTCGGCTACCCATTCCCCGGCTATCGACGGCCACCGTGGATCGATGAGGGCAGCCTGTGATCCTGTGATCGATGGGGATGACGAGTATCGCCATCTCGAATCTGGGAGGCGCTGATTGTCCGGTGGAACGCTCCCCGATCGTGACCAACATTTCGTGGTGTGCACACCGTGGATAACGCCGAGACCCCTCGCTCACCGCAGCGCCGCGACGTGCGCCTCGACGCTCTCCGCGAGCCCCTCGAGGTCGTAACCGCCTTCGAGCAGCGAGACGAGCCGCCCCGCGCTGCACTTGTCCGCCACCCCGCGCACTAGCTGCGTCATTCGCGTGTACCCGTCCGCCGTGACCAGCGTCGAGGACAAGGGATCGCGCACGTGGGCGTCGAAGCCCGCGGACACGAGCACGAGATCGGGGTCGAACGCCTCGAGGGCCGGTACGACCCGGCTCTCGAACGCCTCGAGCCACTCCGCGTCGCCCGAGCCCGCGGACTGGGGGCAGTTGAGCGTCGCGCCTTCCCCGTCGCCGCGGCCGCGCTCGCTGGAGAGGCCGGTGCCGGGATAGTGCGGATGCTGGTGCAGGCTGGCGTAGAACACGCTCGCGTCGCGCTCGAACAGGTGTTGGGTGCCGTTGCCGTGGTGCACGTCCCAGTCGACGATCGCGACGCGCTCGAGGCCGTGCTTGTCGCGCGCGTGGCGTGCGGCGACGGCGACGTTGTTGAACAGGCAGAAGCCCATCGCGAGCCCCTCCTCGGCGTGGTGGCCGGGTGGGCGCACGGACACGAACGCGTTGTCGAGCCGGCCCTCCAAGACGGCGTCCACCGCGCCCGTGGCGCCGCCCGCCGCGCGCAGGGCGGCTGCGTACGACGCTGCGCTCACCGGTGCGTCCGGGCTGTCGACGTAACGCGCGCCGCCTGTGATCTCCATTCGCACGCGGTCGACGTAGGCGGCGGCGTGGACGCGCGCGAGCAGCGCGACGGGGACGTCCTGGGCCTCTGCGTGCTCGAGCTCGCCCGCGAGCCCGGAGCTCTCGAGGCGCTCTTCGATCGCGACCAGCCGCTCGGGTCGCTCGGGATGACCGCTGCCCGTGTCGTGCTCGTGGCACGCGCGAGCCGTGAACCAGCCGGTGCGCGTCATCGAACGTGCGCGGCTACTTGGGCAGGTGGAAGGACTTGACGTACTTCGACTCGAGCATGCCCGCGAAGTCGGGGTCGCGGGCGAGCTCACGCAGCGTCACCATCGAGACGGGCGCGTTGTTGAGGTACTCGGCCGCGTCCTTGTAGCGGCCCATCAGCGCGTAGCAGCGCGCGATTCCGATGAAGGGCGCAGCTTCCCGCGAGCCGTTGGAGCGCATCTCGATCGCGTCCTTGTAGTCCTTGATCGCCCGCGAATAGTCGCCGATCTTGTAGAGGATGTCGGCGCGGTCCTCGTAGACCGAAGCCCAGTCCTTCTGCTTCTTGACGCGCTCGTCGTACTTGGCGATCAGGCGCCGCTTCGCGTTCTTGTCCTTGGCGCGCGCCAGCATGATCAAGGCTGCTTCGCTGACCTCCTCGATGTTCGAGCCGACCAGGGGCTCCATCGCCTTCTTGAGGTCCTTGCCGGCGTCGAGCTCCAGCCGGCGCAACGTGTCGAGGATGCGCAGCGTGTCCGGGCGCGACACGTCGAAGCTGCCGGCGAGTCCGACCAGGGCAAGGAGGTGCTGCTTCTCCTCGAGGAGCTCGGGCATCTCCTTGTAGAAGTCGAGGATCGCCGCGATGTGCTCGTCGGAGCCGCCCTTCTTCATGTAGGCGAGCAGGCTCGCGCTCGCCTGCGCGCTGCGCGAGGTGCCGAGCGCGCGGATCGCGACGTCGACGACGTCGTCGTCCTTGTCCGCCAGCGCTTCGGCGAGCAGCGTCGACGCCTGCGGCCCGCCGATCTCGGCGAGCGTCGCCAGGGCCTGCTGGCGCAGGTTGCCGGTCGCGGTGCGGAACATGTCACGCAGGAACGGCAACACGCGTTCGGGATCGGGCGTCGAGGTCAGCGCCTTCAGCGCGTTGAGTCGGCCGCGGCGCGAGCCCTTGCTGGCCATCTCCATCAGCTCTGTCGTCACCGCCGGCGAGGCGAACGAGCGCAGCACCTCGGAGATCTTCTCCCCGCGCAGCTTCTCGCCGTCCTCGGGGACGGTTCCGACGTCGAGGTAGGGCACGAGCAGCGGCGCGCAGTCGGCGCCGAGGTCCAAGAGCCGCTTGCGCAGCTTGCCCGCCGCGCGCTCGGTGTTGCGGCCGGTGAGCGCGTCGAGATCCTTGACGATGCTCACGACCTCTTCCCGCATCCGGGTCAGCGTCGCGTCGCGCTCGCGGCGCGCCTTGGCCAAGAGATCCTGGAGGCTGCCTTCGTCGTCGAGGCCAACGGTGGCCGCGGCGCTCCGAAGTGGGGTGCGAGCCGAAACGCCCGTCGCGAGGGCCGCGAACAGGGCGAGAGCCGTGAGCCGGCGTAGGGGAGCTGAGGGACGCGTCATGGTGGGGTCGTTCGGTCGCATGGGACTCCAGTAACGTATCCGATGCGTGGCGGAGGGTCACCGCAAGGCCGTGTAAGGGAGGCGCTCCCTCCTAACACGACTAAGGGGGGGAGGTCCCGGATCGACACGGCCCGCGCCGGATTTTCGGCGCTCGACCGGGCCCGTCGGCCCTCACACCGCGCGGCGGCGCATCGGCGTCAGCACGACGCCGTCGGGGCTCCGGATGATCGTGCCCGCCGCGGGCGCGCCGGGCGGGGTCGGCATCGCCGGCGCGGGGCGAGGCTCGTCGCGGACCCCGTACAGGGCTCGCAGGCGCGCTCGGTTGCGGAAGACCCAGGAGTGCATGCCGCACAGGGAGTCGACCGGATGTGGGGGATGGGTTGAGTGGAAACGCGTGACGCGGCCGGCCGCTCCGTGTCCAATGAGTGGCTCGGCCGCGTCATGCAAGAGCCCGTACACCCCCATCCCGCCCCGGGCAGCACGGCCCGCGCGGCCGCTCAGACCGACGTCCTCGTCGTCGGCGGAGGCCATGCGGGCATCGAGGCGGCGCTGGCCGCGGCGCGCCTCGGGGCGCGTGCGACGCTCGTCAGCTTCCGCATCGACCGGGTCGGGGAGATGAGCTGCAACCCCGCGATCGGCGGTCTGGGCAAGGGGCAGATCGTGCGCGAGGTCGACGCGCTCGGGGGGGCGATGGGGCGGGTCGCGGACGCGACCGGGATCCAGTTCCGCATGCTCAACACCGGCAAGGGGGCCGCGGTCCGCGCGCCGCGCTGCCAGTCGGACCGGCACCTCTACCGCGCGGCCGCGCTGGCGGCCGTCGAGGAGGCCGAAGGGGTCGAGCTCGTCGAGGGCGCCGTCGTCGGCCTCGTGCTCGAGGAGCGCGCGGGGGGGCCGGGCGTGCGCGGCGTGCGTCTCGCGGACGGGCGCGAGCTGACCGCGCCAGCAGTGGTATTGACGACCGGCACGTTCCTGCGCGCGGTCATGCACACGGGCGAGAGCCAGGTCGCGGGCGGCCGCGTCGGCGAGGCTTCGGCCGACGGTCTCTCGGACGACGTCGCCCGGCTCGGGCTGCGGCTCGCGCGCCTCAAGACCGGGACGCCGCCGCGTCTCGACGCCAAGTCGATCGATTGGGAACGACTCGAGGAGCAAGGGGGCGACGCGGACCCGCGCCCCTTCTCGTTCGGAAATGCCGCGCCCTTCCCGGGCCTGCCGCAGGTCCCCTGCCACGTTACCTACACAAGCGAGCGCACGCACGAGATCATCCGCGCCAACATCCACCGCGCGCCGATGTACGCGGGCCGCATCCACGGCGTCGGGCCGCGCTACTGCCCGTCGGTCGAGGACAAGGTGATGCGCTTCGCCGACAAGGACCGGCACCAGATCTTCGTCGAGCCCGAGGGGCTGACGACCGACGCCATCTACGTGAACGGCGTCTCGACCTCGCTGCCGGCCGAGGTGCAGGAGGCTTTCATTCATACGGTCGAAGGGCTCGAGAACGCGCGCTTTCTGCGCCACGGCTACGCCGTCGAGTACGACTTCGTGCGCCCGTCGCAGCTCGCCGACACGCTCGCGGTCCGGGCCGTGCCGGGGCTCTTCCTCGCGGGCCAGATCAACGGCACGTCGGGGTACGAGGAGGCGGCGGGGCAGGGACTGATCGCGGGTGCGAACGCCGCGCTGTGGGTTCAGGACCGTGCGCCGTTCGTGTTGAAGCGTCACGAGGCCTACGTCGGCGTGATGGTCGACGATCTGATCGTCTCGGATCCGAGCGAGCCGTACCGCATGTTCTCGAGTCGCGCCGAGTACCGCTTGCTGCTGCGTCAGGACAACGCGGATCGGCGTCTGACGCGTCGCGCCGCGGCGATCGGCCTCGCGCCGCGCGAGGCCGCGGACGCGGCGGGCCGCAAGGAGGCGCGGATCCGCGCCGCGATCGACCTGCTCGGCGCGAGCTTCGTCGCCGGTGGCCGCTCGCGCATCGAGATCCTGCGCCGGCCCGAAGCCTCGTTCGCGGACGTGGCCGATGGGCTGCCGGCGCTGCTCGAGCTCGCGCTCGATCGCGAGGAGAAGGAGGCCGTCGAGATCGACGTCAAGTACGAGGGCTACATCGAGCGCCAGGAAGAGAACGTCGCGCGTCTCGCCAAGCAGGAGGCGACCGAGATCCCCGCCGATCTCGACTACGCCTCGCTGACGGGTCTGGCGAGCGAGGCGCGCGAGAAGCTCGCGCAGCTCAAGCCGCGCACGCTCGGGGCCGCGTCACGGATCGACGGCGTGCGGCCGCCGGACGTGAGCTTGCTCGCGATCCACATCGAGCGTCGGCGGCGCGAGAGGGCAGGAACCTGAGCCCGGGCCGCCGTGTGGACGACCCGGGAGCTGCTTCAGTTTCCGGTTGGAGCGTTGATCAGGTCGCCGCTGAGTGCCGTGCGCCACGAGGGAGGTGAAGGGCAATGAGAACGGCAGCACCGGCGCGATGTCGTGGCTGTCGAGCCTGCGGCTCCACGGTGAGGTCGAGTCGAGCCTCGAACGATTCGGGCCGTTGACGGGGACCCCTGATGGCCGAAGCGGTAGGCGATCTCGTGCCGCACGGGGAGGTACGGCGCTCCGTCGAACTCCGGTGTGCGAAGGATCAAGCCGTAGACGCGCGCCCTGAGGCGTTCGGCGAAGAAAGACGAGTCGTTGACCCAGTCGATGTCGACCGGCAGGTCAGCGGGTCCGGGGCTGAGCGCGAGCCGGAGCCGAGAGCGATCATGCAATCGCCCTAGTGGTGTGATTCACTCACCGGGCAACGGACTGCTATGCCCCGACCGGTCGTTCCGGCTCCCCAGGGCACCCTTTCTTTTCGAGGTGGGCTACTACTCTCGCAAGCGGGTGGTCTGACGGCAGCCCCCCGGTCTCAGGCGGCGCTCAGCTCGCCTGGACCTTCTTCTCGCGCTTGGTCGTGACCGGCTTGATCAGACCTGCCTTGAGAAGCGTGCGGTACGCGCCGTTGCGCGTGATCGTGCGCAGGGCGCGCGTCGACAGCTTGACCGTGACGAACTCGCCCATCTCCGGCACCCAGATGCGCTTCTTCTGGATGTTGACCTTGAACTTGCGCTTGGTCCGGCCCGTCGTGCGCAGGCCCACGCCACCCTTGGCCTTGGCGAGGCCTTTGCGGGCGATGCTGCCGCCAGAGCGGGTACCGCGACCGGTGACCTGGCAGGTGCGTGACATGGGGAGTTCTCCGGGGATCTCGAGGGCTACGGAACGATGAGGGCGCAACATTGAAGCGACAGGCCGGGCCCGTGTCGAGGCCCGGGGGGCCAAAAAACGCCCGCGGGCCCTCTCTCCGGCCCCGGGAGGGCGGGAGGAGGGCCCGCGGGGCGGTGTGGGGCCGGGCTACTTGTCGTGCTCGGAGCCGTGGCGCTTCGCGAGGTGCTCGAGGTCCTCCTTGCTGAAATACAGCGAGGCGAAGGACTGGGTGTGGCGCTTCAGTGCCGAGACGTGGTGGAGTCCGAACGCTCGGTAGCGCACGGCGCGCTCGGGCGGCCGCACATGATACCGGGGCCGCCCCAGGCGACCACCCTTCCTCAGGCGACCACCCTTCCTCAGGCGACCACCCTTCCTCAGGCGACCACCCTTCCTCAGGCGACCAC
>JAAELL010000196.1 GCA_024226735.1 bacterium
CACGTTTCGCCGGCCCTCGCCGCCCCTGGCTACGTTGCGCCTTCTCCGAGTATCCAGCGAATACGCGTCGGCGGCGCGCCTTGCCAGGAACGACGATGGCTCGCCGAAACCTGACACTTATTCTCGGACGGGCCCTTAGAGTGCACGAGCAGTCCGTCGTACGCGAGGAGCTGCTGCAGTCCCGGGGTGCTGGACCGGACGTCGATGTGGTCGACGGTGCCGAAGAACCCGGTGGCTTCGAGCTTGGTCACGGGGTCCGTTGTCTGGCAGCCCGAAACCTCGGCGCTGACCACGGCGACGGAGACCTGCGCGATCGCCGGCGCAGCGAAGAGGAGCGAGAGGACTGTCACGCGAATGGGTTGGAGCATCTTTGGTCGTCGGTGTAGGGGCCGATCTGTAGCCACCCTAACAGCAAGCAGGCGAACGCGCCGGTACGGCCACCGACGCCTGCGGCAACCAGTCGATGACGACGTCCGACGTCACGATCACTGCGACCAACATCTTCGACGTCGAGGTCGAGCTCGAGCTCGCCAGCGTCACGACGCCCGTCACGCGCTGCATCCGCTTCATGGCGGACGATGCACGAGCGTCGACGTCAGCCTGTCGTTCACCGACCACGACACGAATCGTCGGCCCCGCCGGCGAGACCTTCACTCAGGACAACGCGCCGGCTTGACTGGCCCTCGAGGTCTGCGTGGCTTCGATTCAGTTCGACGCGAGAACGCGCCGACCGCCGGTAGCCCCGATCCGACGGGCCCTTCGGGCCCGAGGAATTCTCGAGACTCGATTGGGAACCCGGAACCGAACGACGCTTGGGAGGGAAAGTGCCCCCCCCCCCAAGGAAACCCATGAAGCGCTACCTGACAGCCACCTGCCTCACGGTGATGACCCTCGGAACTCCTGGACACGGCCAGGGAACCGAGGATTCGACGAGCCGGACCGACTCCAGGCCCGGGATGATCCAGCAGGCACTCGAGCTCGGGGCGATCGGAGCGCTCCCCGCCGGGATGCGTGCAGCCCTGATGCGGGGCACGCACGATTCGGCCTACGAAGCGCGGGCTACCGGGCTCGGAACCTGGCACGCATCGAACGCGGCGCACGGGTTCGACGTGGCTTTCGCCGCCCACGGTGCCGAAATCGTCGACGCGAGCGCTTCCTGGCGATTCGGACTGCAGCTGGCGTCCTGGGGCCGAACCGGGAAGACGTCGCCCGTCGCGGCGATCGATCCATCGCTGGAGGCCGGCCGCGTCGAGTTCGTGCGTGGCAATCTGGTCGAGTGGTACCAGAACTTGCCGCGCGGCCTCGAGCAGGGCTTCACGGTCTCGGAGGCTCCCGCCGGCGGTGGGAACCTCGAGTTCCGAGTGGCGCTCGAGGGAGGCCTCGTGCCCGTCGAGGCCGGAACGGACTCGATCGCGCTCGAGGGCGAGGCGGGGCGGACCGCGTTGCGCTACTCCGGCCTGATCGCGTTCGATGCGGAAGGCCGTGTGCTGCCCTCGGGCCTGGATGTCGACGGCGACGAGATCGTCGTCTCCGTCGACGACCGTGGCGCGGCTTACCCGGTGACGATCGACCCCTGGGTCGAGGCCAACAAGATCACGGCCTCCAATGCAGGCGCCAGCGACATCTTCGGATACGCCTCCTCACTCTCCGGGGACACGCTCGTCGTCGGTGCCCCGGACTTCTCGAGCGGCACCTCGTTCGCCTACGTCTTCGAACGCAACAGCGGCGGGGCCGACAACTGGGGCGAGGTCAAGAAGCTCACCGCCCCCGACGGCTCGAACTACGAGAACTTCGCCGACAGCTCGACCTCGATCTCCGGCGACACGATCGTCGTTGGCGTCCAGGGCAACCCCTACCCCAGCAACCTGGGTGCCGTCTATGTCTACGACCGCGACGAAGGCGGCGCAGGCAACTGGGGTCAAGTCACGAAGATCGTCGCTCCCGATGCCGTCAACAACCTGCGGCTGGGAGTCTCGACCGCGATCTTGGGAGACACGATCGTGGCCGGCGCAACGGGCAACAGCGGCTTCTCCGGAGCGGTGTACCTCTTCGGTCGCGACGAGGGCGGCGCGAACAACTGGGGGCAGATTCAAAAGCTCACCACCGGCGACCCCAACTCGTTCGACTCGTTCGGGCAGTCCGTGTCGATTTCCGGTCAGACGATCGCGGCGGGTGCCTACGACGACGACGAGGCGGCGGCGAGTGCGGGTGCCGCGTACATCTTCGCGGGGCCCCCGCCGCCGATGCCGGCGGGCGAGCTCTCGACCTCGGCCCTTAGCTGCCAGGACGACATGGACGGAAGCGCCGGGTACCAGATCGAAGTCGAGCTCAGGATGCTCAACCTGACCGACACGGACGCGTCGGGCTACGCCGCGTTCCTCGACTACGACATGGGCGTCCTCGCCTATCGCGGCGATCTGTCGAGCTACGCCACGAACGACTTCACCCTGCACATCCCCCCCCATCACCCAACCCGGGGTGCCGCTCGGCAAGCTCCGCCTCGACGGCTCGGTCGGCTTCAGCGACCCGCCGACCGGCGCCGATGCGCTCCTCGCAACGCTGGTGTTCGACGTCCTCGCCGTCTGCGATCCGGTCACACCCGCGATCACCTTCGAGGCCGGCGGGACGTTCCCCTCCGAGCTCAGCCTCGACGGCGATCCGATCGCGACGACGCTGACGGATCCGGGTGCGTACACGCTCGACGACACGCCGCCCGCCTTCGACGCCTTCGCGGACATCACCCAGGCCGCCGACGCCAGCGCGGTCGACGGCTGCGCCGGAGCGATCGTGACCTGGACGGACCCGACAGCGACCGACACGTGCGACGGCTCGCCCGTCATCGTGTGCTCGCCGCCCAGCGGCTCGTTCTTCGCGACGGGTGGCCCCCACACCGTCACTTGCACGGCGACCGATGCCTGCGGCAACCAGTCGATGACGACGTTCGACGTGACGGTCACCGCGACCAACACATTCGACGTCGAGATCGAGCTCGCCAGCGTCTTCACCCCCGTCACGCGCTGCATCCGCTTCATGGCGGACGACTGCACGAGCGTCGACGTCAGCCTGTCCTTCACCGACCACGACACGAACCCCGCGACGCCCGTCCGGGCGATCCAGACGATCGAGATGCCGTGCGGCGAGTACACGCTGCTCTGCGCCAAGGACCAGCAGCACACCAAATGGAACACGGTCGGCCTGTCGATCTCGGGCGCCGGCTACGTCGGCACCTCGATCTTCAGTCTGACCGGCGGCGACACCGACGACGACGGCGACGTCGACATCAACGACGTCACGCTGCTGCTCTTCCAGTTCGGCAATACCGCGGCCGCAGGCGGCTGCCCGTGGGACGGCACGACGCGTGACGCGGACTTCTCGAACAACGGCGCGGTCGGCTCGGAGGACTACACCTTCCTACTCGCGAGCTGGCTGACGACGTCGACGTGCGCGTGCACGCTGCCGTCGACGACCGACAACCGGTTCCTGCCGAACCGCAAACGGGTCGAGACGCCGATCGAGATGGCGGTCGACTTCCACCCCGACGGCTGGATCGATGCCAAGGACGTCGAGGTCTTCGAGAAGCGCAACGGCCTGCCGCACTTGCTCTCGAAGGAGATGTGCAGATAGGCGCCGAGGATCTTCCGGGCGGGGTCAGAGCGGCGACGAAGCTGCCCTGGCCCCGCGCTCGTTGCAACAGCTGGAGCGCTTCGCCGATGGACCGGGAGATCTCGACCATCCGGTTCAGAACGCAAGCAAACCGCAACCATCGACAGCGGGATGGTTCGTGCAGAGCTTATCGATGTCGGGTCGTTCGCCACTTGGTACATCGACCAGCGCGTCGGCGTAGATGCGCTCAGCTTCCGAGCTCGGATCCTCTGAGCCAGTAGGCAAGTCTGTAGGCATTCTGGATTCCTCGTCGGGCCGCAGGATAGCCAACCGCGCGACTCCGTCGCTGACGCCCGGGCTTTGACGCCGCACGCTCTGTACATGGGCCTAGTGGTGTGAGTCACTCTTGTGCGGCATTTTGGTCGGGGCGTACGCGCTCGCTGCAAGGCGCAGCGACGACGCGACTTCGCTGCAAGTCTCGGAGGAGGCGCAACGCAGCAGCGGGCGGGTACGCCCCGACCAAAATGCCGCACAAGAGTGACTCACACCACTAGTTGGTCGTCTCTTCGCACGAGTGGCCCCGCGCCGCAAACCGGCCTCGAGAACGATGGGGCCGACGAGCCGCGAAGCAGCGATCCACATGGCCGTCCGTGGGGGCGACGCTGAGCGGGTGTTGGCCATATTGAAGGGTGAGCCCACGCTTGCGAACGCTCGCTTGCCGAACGGAGCAACTCCGCTGCGGGCAGCCATCGACGTCGTCGAGCAGCTCGAGCCTTGGCGGGTCGGAGCAACCGTGCGAACTCTTCTCGAGCACGGCGCTGATCCGAATGTGCGTGGCGGGGGGAGGGGGGGGCGAGACGCCTCTGTGCCTTGCCGCGGAAGCGGGTCATGCTCGGATTCTGCGCGCCCTGCTCACGCACGGCGCGGAAGTCAACACGGCAGACGAATTCGGCTTCACGCCTCTCCATCTCGCAGCTAGCGGCGCAACGGGAGCCGGCGGCCACGAGAGTGCAATCTGGCTCCTGCTCGACGCCGGCGCCGACAAAGGGGCGCACGACGGCGACAACTTGAGGCCGTTGGATCACCTTTCCTCGGAGGCGAGCGCGGCTGTTCGTGGAGCCCTTGATCCCGAGCGTCCTTCGGACTGAATCCTGCGAACTGCTCCTGCGTGAGCCGCGCTGAGATCGTCGGGGACAGGCGACCTGGGTTGGGTGGCCCGGCTCGATCTTTGCACCAACGCCGAGCGAGGCGCGAAGCGGTGATGCGAGCGGCATGGGTGCGGAATCGGGGGAACTGAGAATGTCCGCCCCGATCCTTCGGCAGCCCGCCCGCTTTGGGTCGACGCCCGGCGACCGGGACTTGCGGGGCAGCCGCCGCCTGCAGTCCGCGACACGTCGGACAAATAGCCCGGAATCCTCGTTCGCTTCGCCGGTGACCGGAACATCTGCCGGTAGACGCAGAGCCCCGAACCGAGCAGCTTCGCTCGTGGGCTACTGAGAGGAATTGCAAGGGACGAGCCAAGATGATCAAGAGAACGAAGTACGCCCTTTCGGTCGCGACCGCCTCGACCCTCCTCGCGCCGTCGCTCGCCCAGATCACAAACCAGGATCTCTGCGCGAACGCGGCAAGCAACGTCGTGGGGCCCGGGACGTACTCCTACGACTCCTCGGCGGCGACGACCGGCGCATTCGGCCAAGGCGAGCCTATCTGCGAGCCGTTCCTCGGCGGCGGAGGAGCGGAGATCGAGCAGGACATCTGGTTCGTGTACGGGGCGACGTCGACGGGCCGGGCTGTGGTCTCCACGTGCCCCATTGGCGGCCATGACTCGAAGCTCGCCGCGTACCACGGCACGAGCTGTCCGCAGGACGGCACGGCGCTGGCGTGCAACGACGACGCCTGCGGACTCCAATCCAGCATCGAGTTCGCCGTGGTGGACGGACAGAGCTACCTCATTCAGCTGGGGTCCTTTCCGGGTGCGCAGGCGGGCTCGGGGCTGGTCGAGATCGTCGAGCAGTCGCCGATCTCCTGTTACTCGGACTGCGACGCGTTCCTACAAGCAGCAGGGCCCGTGCGCGACGCGGAGGACTTCTCCACGTTCACTGCAGACACGAGCTTTGCCAGCGGACCGGTATCGATTGCAGTTGGAGCGATCGAGGCCCTGAACGGTGCCGGCAGCCGCAACCTGGTCGAGACCCCGAGCTTCCCTTCCACCGACCACAACGGCACGAGCCACGCATCGTGCTTCGTCGACGCGGGCACGCCGACCGAGATCTGCATCACGTTGAACCAGCCTGCCCAAAGCTTCGGGTGCGACGTATGGGTCACGACCAGGACACAGCAGGTCGAGGCCGTCTTTTTGAGCGGGGGCAACGTGCTCGCTGTCTGCCCGATCGCCGAGAATCCCTTTGGCCGCTTCGTCGGCTACATCGCGCCGACTGGCACGATCGATGAGATCCGCCTGCGCGGGACCTTCATGGGCCCGACCGGGCAGGAGTTCGGAGCGGACAACCTGATCGCCTGCGTCCCGCTCACCGTGTCCATGCCGGTCCCGGGGTGCCCGCCGATGCCGAACTCTTCTGGGAACACGGCCGGGATCAGCCTCGTCTGGACTGGCCTCGCAGGAGCTCCGATCGAAGCCGACGTCGCCGGAGGCCCGCCTGGCCAGTTCGGCTACTTCATCACCGGCGACAACGCCGGCACACCCATCATGCCTCCGGGCTCCGCGGGGTTGATCTGCATCGGAACGCCCTTGTACCGGTACAACGGCCCATCGCAGGTCTTTCAGCTGAACCCGATGGGCGCCACAGCGAGCCCGGTCGCCCTGCCGAGCAACGGCTCGTTTCCGCCGGTGCCCAGCGTCCCACCCGGCGGTACACGGTTCTTTCAGGCTTGGTACCGCGACGGGGCCACCAACAACTTCTCCGACCTGCACGAGCTTCCTTTCCCGGCGAACGACCAGCCACGGGTCATGAGCGCCGACCCGGCTTCGGGCGCACGGGGAACCGTGCTCACGGTCGTCGGATCAGGTTTTGCGCCCGAGCCGAAGGACAACTGGATCTTCGTCGGAGGACGCACGGCCTCCGCGTGCGTCGACACGGCGACGCGCTGCAGGCTCACGGCGCAGATCCACGCGTCGGAGAACGTCGGCAGCGGCCCGGTCGAGGTGCTCATCGGGTCGGGGCAGGGGCCTTCGCTGCATTTCTACGCGCCCCCGAACTTCGACAGCGTATCGTCCGAGATCTTCACGTTCGTCGGCGACGACACGGGCGTTGGAGACGCGTTCACCTACACCACTCCAACCCCGAACACACTCGATGGGACTTGGAGCAACGGCTACCTCGCCTTCGACATCGCCCAGTTCGGTCCCTGGGGCACGATCACGACCGGACTGAACATCGACCTCCAGATCCACGTCGGAGGCGAGTGGTACAACGCCTGCTTCGTCTTCGAGATCGGCTTGGGCAACTGGACGCTGCAGTCCTGCACGGACCACATCGCGCATCACATCGACAACCTCGGGCTCTACAGCGTCACCGTCGTCGGCTCGGAGATCCGAGTCACGAAGCCCGGCGCGGACGGCCTCTCGTTCGGCACGATGGAGGCGCTTTGACTCGCGCCGTCAACCGAGAATGCCTCGACCGCGTAGGGCAGGTGGAGCTCCTGCAGCACCGTGACTCACGCGCGCAACCAGTCATGCGCGTCGAGCCAAGGCTCCACAACGTGGAGAGGTGCCGCAGGGCTCCTATTTCGGCAGCCTGACCGGCCTGGCCCCGCGCTCGTTGCAACAGCTGGAGCGCTTCGCCGATGGACCGGGTGATCTCGACCATCCGGTTCAGAACGTCGCAAGCAAGCCGCAAGCACGCGTGTCCGCACACGCGGCGCCCGCCAACGTAGGCTCCGCCGGCGGACAACCGAATACCTGCTAAGCTCTACTCATCGGCGGGAGAGGCGCCGAAAGGGGACCGAGCACGTTGTGTGGCGTGCAAGTCGTCGATGGCGGTTCTCTTGAGGCTCCCCAGATTCAAGGAGTCAGCGAGCATGATGCACCGACGAATGACACCGACGCGTGGAGCGGGAACTCCGTGGTGGCTGCGCACGGCATTTGTCCTCGTGGCGGCGTTCGGCCTGCTCCATCTAGGCCAGGCGGGGTTCAACTGGGGCGAGGACGACGACGACAGAAACTACCGTGGGAGCGATCTGAGCGACGCCCAGAAAGGCGCGATCTCGGATGGGATCATGGCGCTACGCACGATGGCGGGGAACGATCCCTCCGCTCGAAACCGGCGTACGATGCTCCGCGTCGCCGAATGCCTCGCGGGGATGCTGGAGGGCGGGCGCATCTGCGTCGAGAGCGGGAAGAACACGGCGAAGGCCGCGCTGCAGGCCGAGAACCCGCGGCGCTGCACCTGGCGCGGGGACAAGATGAACATCCGCGCCGAGTGCATCGGCACGAACGAGCCGACGCTGTCGGCGATGATCGCCGCACTCATGCACGAGGGGATCCACGCGATCCAGTGGCCCGACGGGTCGGGACTCGCGCAGAACCGGACTCAACGCGAGTGGGTCGCGCACTCCTGGGAAGTCTACATCCTCGACCGGCGGCTCGCCGAAGAGACGCTGACGCAGGCGCAGCGCGACAAGATCACCTCGCGCCGAAACTTCCTCGTCTGGCGCCGCGACGCGCTGTGCGACACGTCGCTGACCGACGAGCAGCGCAGCGAGCGGCTCAAGGAGTGCTCCGATCACGCGACCAGCGAGTCGTCGCCCGACGACACCTACAGCCAGGCGCCGGACGACTCCTCGGTGATCCACGTCGGCGAAACGACGGCTTCGTACGACATCCAGACTCCGTACGCGCGCACGTTCGACCTCGAGGTCGGCACCGACGGCAGCGGCGACGTCCTGATCGTGTGCGGCGTCGATGGGTCAGGCACGTCGGGCGGCGTCACGATGTACTACGACAACACGGGCGACGGGCTCGCCGACGAGTCGACCGAGACCCTCGTCGGCACGCTCGGCAAGCCCATCAGCCTCGGGTTTGCTCCCGACGACGGTGTGCTGCGCTCGACCCTGTACGTCCTCGACCGCGCGACCGCGAGCGTATTCATCTCGATCGGTGACGTGAATGGGCGGCCGACGACGCTCGAAGCGGTGCCCTTCGCAACGATCGGCAGCTATCCGTTCCTCGCTGACGCGATTACTCTGCGCAGCGGAGGAGCCGACCTGACCACTGGACGCTCGGTCTTCGTGTCCGACCGCGGCGATGAGGTCGACGAGCTCGACGCATCGGTCGTCGACTACAAGCTGACCGACCAGAACCTCGACGGCGTCGCCAACGTCGCGCAGGCGCGGACGTGGCTCGAGAGCGTCCGAGACTATGTGCCGACGATCCTCAGCGACGTGCAGGCCGGCGACCAGACGATCGCCGTCGCGGGCGCCTCGCTAACGCTGCTGCGTGCCCACGTGACCGACGCGGACGCGACCTTCCTCGGCGAGCTCTTGGGCCAGATCCAGATCTTCCAGCCCAACCACGCGCGCGAGGTGCTCATGCCGCTGAACCGCCCGCTCGACGCCGGCGAGTTCATCGTCGTCGCCGATGTCACGACGAATCGGCGCGAGCCCGCGGGGACGCTCGTCGAGGTCAGCCGTCCCGAGATCACGGCGACCGACCGCTCGACGTACTTCCCCGGCGACCTAGTCGTCGTGTCGGGCCGCAACTTCGGGCTCGGCTCCGTCGTGACCGTCTCGGGGCTCGAGGTCGACGCCCAGGTCCTGAACCCGTCGACGCTGTTCTTCTTCGCCCCAACCTCTCGAACGTGCCCGCGAACCACTTCATCATCGAGGTCGAGGACGGCGGGAACGTGTCGAACATCGCCGGGGTCTTCCTGATTCCGGACTGCAACAACAACGGCGTCGACGACACCGAGGACATCTTCAACGGCACGAGCCTCGATCTGAACGGGAACGGGATCCCCGACGAGTGTGAGCCGATCGGCACGAACTACTGCGGTCCGGCGATCGTGAACTCCTCTGGCAACTCTGCGACGATCCTGGCCTTCGGCTCCCCCATCGTGCTCGACAACGACGTCGTCCTCGAGGCCTTCGGTATGCCGCTGAACCAGTTTGGCTACTTCCTCGCGAGCTCGTCCGCGGGCTTCATCGCCAACCCCGGCGGCAGCGCCGGCAACTTCTGCCTCGGCTCCGGCCCGACCCTCGGCCGCTACTCGAACGACGTGATGAACTCCGGGCAGAGCGGGTCCTTCTCGATGCCGATCGACACGTTCGCCGTGCCGATCGCCAACGGTCCCCCGGTCGGAATGCAGCCGGGCGTTTCGTGGTTCTTCCAGTGTTGGTACCGGGACAACAATCCGGGGCCGACGAGCAACTTCACGGACGCGGTCTCGGTGGCCTTCCAGTGATGTGGTTGGACCTGTCAATTTGCCGCGAGTACGGCTTCTGCAAGTCTGATTCGTTGGTTGGTTGATTCGGGTAACCCGCGAGCGGCGCCTGGATCGAGGCCCAGCTGCTCACCGCCTTCGACGGCAACGCATCCGACACGTTTGGATGGAGTCTCAGCGTCTCGGGCACCCGCCTGGCTGTCGGCGCAACCGATGTGGGTGGCGGCGGCTCCGTCTACGCCTACGAACACACGGCCCAAGGCTACGTGCTGGACCAGAAGCTCACAGAAGGCGCCGCTTCAGGCTCGAACCACCTGTTCGGCTATTCCGTCGCACTCGATGGCGACCGGTTGATCGTCGGAGCAGCGAACTCGAGCTTGGGCCGCGCCTACGTCTTCGACCGATCCTCGAACGGATGGCTGCACGAAGCAACCTTGCTCCCCCCGACGGGATATCGAGATCCGCTCGGGCCGTGCGGACAACCGTCCAATACGACGAACGCGATCGCTGTGACTTTTGCCCCATGGTGATCGTTGCCCGCCGGCTTGATCGAGTACGACCAACAGGCGCGCGTCACCGAACTCGGAGCGCGTCGGAACATTCGGTAGACTCAATTGGACGCCAGCTCCGATCTCGGAGATCCATGACCGACAACCAGCAACGAATGACCATGAAGGCGACGACCCTCTCCCTCGGGATCCTCTTCGCACTTGTGAGCCTCGCAGCGGGTGCGCCCTCGATGGTGGCACCGGCGGCCCGGGCGCAGGACAGCGAGGAGCTACGGCAGCGCTACGCCGAAACGCTCGAGGAGCTACGGGCCAAGATCTCCACTGCGCTACCGAAAGTGCGTGAGCGGCGAAAGGCTGCCTACCAGGAGGCGCGCGCGAAAGAGAGGGCCGCCGAGGAGGCGGTGAACGCCGCGCAGAAGCAGCTGGACGAGATCGGCTCGGCGCGTGGCCTGGTCGGTCATGCCAAGGGCAAGTGGATCGGCGGCGCCGACAAGGGGATCGCGCAGGCGAAGAACAAGCTGGAGAAGGCGACCACGCCGGCCGAGCGCGCGGCGGCCAAGGAAGAGCTCGCGCACTGGGAGAAGAACCGCGAGGACGGAGTTCAGGCGCTCGAAGAGCGCCAGGCGAAGCTGGACTCCCTGGTACGTGAAGAGCCGAGACGGAAGAAGAACCTGGAGGCGGCGCGGCGAGCCTGCGCCGTGGCCGAAGGCCGCACCCTCGATGCGGTCGACCGGCTCGGCCTCGAGAGGTTCCTGGCCAAGGATCGATTGGACGCGCGCCTCGCCGAGTTCGTGGTCCTCTTCGAGGCCACACCCGCCGGGTTGGCCGAGTTCGCCATGCAGGGCAAGGAGCACCTCGCACTGGTCGAGCGTCTCCTGGCCGACTCCGACCTGATGCTGCAGATGGTCGTCGCGGACGGCGCCAGGAACGGCGCGTACGGGCAGGCCATGAAGATCTACGCCGACATCCAGGAGGCGAGCCGCAAGGCCGGTACCGGCGCCCTGCAGCGGCTCGCGCTCGCGATCGCTCTCGAGCACGCCGTTCCCGTTGAGCAGCGGAACCCCACAGGGCTGGCGGCAGCCCCCGAAGTCGTCGATCCGGTCCAGCGCTACCTGCACTACGAGGAGGCGTTCCTCGCGAACGCGCTGGACCCGGGATTCGCCGGGCTGAGTGTGTGGGACTACCGCATGGTCGTCGACGGCAACGAGCCGGACGAGACGCTCGCGTGGGGTCGTCAGATGCTCAGCAACTATCGACCCGACCACGTCTACACGAAGGACCACCGCTGGCGCTACGTGGAGTCGGTGCGGACCGACATCCGCTACGGCTCGCAAGACAACAAGCTCGACCGGCCCGACCTGCAGTTCTTCCAGAACATCCTGATGAACGGCGGGATCTGCGGACGCCGCGCGTTCTTCGGTCGGTTCATCCTGCGCGCCCACGGCGTTCCGACCACCGCGCGCCCCCAACGCGGTCACGCCGCGCTGGCGCGCTGGAGCCCGGACGGCTGGGTGGTTTGCCTCGGGGGCGGCTGGGGAGCGGGCTGGACCAAGACCCGCTACGGCCAGGACCGCGACTTTCTCGCCACCACGCAGGCGCGCGAACACGAAGACGCGTACTTGAAGATCAAGCGCGCCCAGTGGGTGGGCGACGTCGTGGGCGAGCCGCGGGTGTTTGGCCTCCTGTCCGGCAAGCCCGCGTTCTGGTACGCCGTGGCGCTGGATCGGCAGCGGGCGCTCCTGGATGACGCGAAGGTCGTCGCGCTGGCCGCGGTCGGTGAGGAGCTCGGCGAGGCGAACGAATCCCACGTCGAGTACGCCGTGGAGGCCGCGACCCTGACCGAGGAGGACCGCCGTGTCGTGGTCGATCGCGAGGGCGTCATCACGATCCCCGCGGTCGCGACCAGCGAGCCGACCAGGAGCACCGGCAAGATCATCTTCATGCCGAGCAACCTCGGGGGCAAGCAGCTGCACTACGGCCGCAACGGCGGCGCTCAGAGCTTCGAGTACACCTTCGACGCGCCTGCCGCGGGCCGTTATGGGCTCACCGCACGCGTGGTCACCCCGAGCTGGAAGCAGCACCTGTCGATCACGGTGAACGGAGCAGCCGGCGCGGTCGATCTCGCCCTGCCGCACACGGTGGGCATGTGGCAGACGACCCCCCCCGTCGAGGTCGAGCTCGCCCTTGGCCGGAACGTCCTGCGGTTCGCGCACCGCAGCGAAGGCTACAGCAAGGGCTTCAGCATCCGCGACTTCACGCTCACTCCGACCCGCTAGCGGCGCGGCCGTAGGTCAACGCTGCGCCGCCAACAGGGCGCCGAGCTGCGTGGCGAGACCGCGCAGGCTCTTCGGCCACTCGTCGAGCTCGACGCTCAAAGCGCCCGCGACGTCGGGCTTGCCGATGCCATCGACCAGCGCGCCAGTCGGCTGCGCGTAGACGAACTGGACCTCGTCCTGGCCGTAGGTCTGCGCGAGGCTCGCGGCGTAGGCCTCGAGCGCCGGGGTGTAGCGAGAAACCACCTCGCTCAGGTTGTCCTGGCCCGGGACCCACACGACGCCGCGCACGGCGCAAGGAGTCAGCGGGCTGATGCAGAAATTGTAGGTGTGCGTCGCCGTCTCGGTGCGGCTGACCCACTCGTTGTAGTCGGGCTGCGGGAACGCCGGTGCGCGGTCTGCCATCTGCGGCGGGACCTCGTGGCCGGCGTCGAGCAGAGCGGCGATCTCGCGGTTGTAGCGCTGGACGGTCTCGATGTACTCGTCGACGGCTGCCTTGCAGACGTCCGTGTTCGGGTAGGCCAGGTTGAGGCTGTCGCGCTCGGCCTCGAAGCCTGTGGCGGTCTGCAGGCCTGCGTGGGAGATCCAGGTCAGCGGAGGGCTCTCCGCCCCGAGCGTGACGACGCCGAGCGGCACCCCCGGCTCCTGGACCCGGGCCGCGAAGTGGTAGGCGAAGACGGAGGGAGGATCCCCGACCTCGTCGAGGTCCGCGACCTGCCAGGAGGCGACGTACTTGCCCCCGCCGATCTCCATGCGCAGCTTGCGGGGAGTCCGGAATCGACGGGCCTTGGTCTTGATGCGGAACTCGCGCACCAGCGGCAGGTCGGCGAGCGCGTCCTGCTCGGAGCTGCGCCTGGCGACGAGCTCGCTCGCCAGGCTCCGCGCACCGGTCACCATCCAGACATCGCCTACGACGACGTCCTCGATCGTCTTGTTGCCACCGTCGCTGGCGCGGATCTCGAGCGGGCGGCCACGGGCGGAGGCCGGCATGGGCTCGAGCCACACGGACCACTGCTCGAACTCCCCCACGACCGTACGCGCCTCCTGATCGCCGAACGTGACGGTGACCTCCGTGCCCGGGACCCCGTGCCCCCAGACGGGGACCGGACGATCGCGCTGGAGGACGGCGTGGTCGCGCAGCAAGGTCGAAGGCAGCAGGTAGGTCTTCTTGCCCCACTTCCTCTCCGCCTCGGCGGCGGCCGCAGCGACGATCGCGGGGTCGTCCTCGTTGAACAGCTGCTTGCCAGCGAAGACCGCGAAGGGCGGCGCGGGTAGGCCGGCGCGGTTGTACAGATTGGCGCCGATCGGGCTGGCGCAGTAGGCGTATTGGATTCCGGCCGGCTCGGGGACGGCAGCGCAGGTGACTACGACCTCGTCGCCGTCGATGCGCGCCTCGGCGGCGTGCCAGACACGGTCGGCGCCGGCCAGGCGGAAGTGCCGGAGCGCCTCCCCCGGGGTCTCGCGGGCGGGCTCGACGTAGGCGTCGCCGTCGCCCTCCATCCCCTTGCTCCCGACCATCAGCCCCGCGCCCGGCCCGCGCTGCTCGAACTGGACGCGCACGGTGCCGCCCTCGATCTCGTGGGAGCGATAGAGCGGCCCGGTGAAGGCGATGTCCCGCCCGTACTCGTGTGCCAGCGCCCAGCGCGCGAGGCGCTTGCCGGGGTCGAGCTTGTTGAAGTAGTGGATCCCCCCCGGCCGGCTCGGGTTGAGGTCGTACTGCGGCACCATGCCGACGTTGCCCGCGTTCATGAAGAACAGGCACTGCGCTTCGCGGATGTCGGCGAAGCCGACCGCGCCCGGGTTCGGCTCCCCGTAGCACTGCATCTGGGTGAAGTAGAAGGGCAGGTCGGACTGGCCCCAGTTCTTGCGCCAACCGGCGACGAGGGCCTCCATCTTCGCCGCGTAGATCCGTCCGTCGCCGGCGTTGTGGGTACCCTGGCACCAGATGGCGCCGCGAATCGCGAAGGGGATGAGCGGGGCGATCTTCCTGTTGTACATCCGCGTCGGCCCCTTCCAGTCGTCGGCGATGCCAGGCAGCGGCGGGCGGGGCAGCGCTTGCCCACCGCGCTCGATCAGCTCGGCGCTCGCGACTCGCCATGCCAAGAGGTCCTCGTAGAAGCGCGCGTGTGCCTCCTCCGACTCGGGCGTACGCGGATCGCTCCGCCGCAGCTGGAGCGCAATGTCCTGCAGGTCCGGGTGATCGGCGAATCCCTCGTAGGCGGTCCAGGTCTCGATCGGGGTCGCCCCGTGCGTGCTGCGCAGGATGCCGACGGGCACCTGCAGTTCCTGGTGAAGCTCCCAGGCGAAAGCGAGCGACAGCGCTGAGAAGCCGCCGGCATGCTTCGCGCGCTTCCACCCGTCCGCGGAGTCGGCGCGGCTGACTTCGAAGAGCGAGGAGCCCGTGTCGACCGTGTACTCGCGGACCGGAACGTCGTCCTTGGAGCGTTGCAGGCGCGCGGCGAGCTCGCGGCACATGGACTTGCTCGCGATCCAGTCCATGTTCGACTGCCCGGACGAGAACCACACCTCACCGACGAGGACACCGCCGACGTTCAGCGTCTCGGGCTCCGCCCCATCCCGGCGCACCACGAGCTCGCGCTCCTCGTGCGAGGCCGTGAGCGGATCGAGCTCCACGATCCAGTCGCCGCGCTCATCGGTAGTCGTGCTCTTGCGTTGACCCGCGAAGCTCACCGCAACCGAGCTGCCGGGCTCGGCCCAACCCCAGACCGGGACCGGCATGCTCCGCTGCAGGATCGCGCCATCGACGAAAGGGGACGCGAGCTCGAGCGCCTGCGCCATACCGGGTACCGCACCCGAGAGCAGCGCGGCCGCGCCAAGGGTCGATCGGAGGGTCGCTTGGATCATGGGTTGACTCTCGAATGAAGGGACTTCGCGCGCCGGAGATGACCATACAGCAGGTCGTCTCTCGGCAGCACTCGCCGGCCGCCCCTGCGAGACTGCGCGGCGAATCGAGCAGTCGGTCAGGCGCACTCACGCGGACAACTCGCAGGCTTGCGGCGAGTGCGTGGTAGCGTGTGACGTGGCCCCGGCAGCCTCGATTCCCCGCACAACTCGTTCGCGTCGATGCTCATGCGACTTCTGCTCTGCCTCGCAGCCGCCCTCTCGCGGCTGGCAACGTCGACGATCGGCGTGGTACGGGACCTCGGCCGCCCCACCCTGACTGGGCTGCTGATGGTCGGCCTGGCCTCGGGTCTGCTCGCCGAGGACGAGCTGGAGAACCTGCCCAGGCCCGACGGGCAAGAAGCCGACATGAGCAAGCCCGTTCAGGTCTACATCCTGATGGGCCAGTCCAACATGCTGGGCTTCGGCAAGGTCGCGGGGCTGTCCGACGCGTGCAAGAACAAGGGACTCTACCCCTACCTCATGAACGAGGACGGCAGCTGGACGGTGCGCAAGGATGTGCGCTACGTCCGCGTGATGTGTTCGGGAAGCGGGCCAAGCAAGACGCACAACAACGAGTGGATGACGATCAAGGGCAACATCGGCCCGGAGATGGGGATCGGCCACTACGTCGGGCACGTCACCGACGCGCCTGTTCTGATCCTCAAGTCTTGCATCGGCAACCGCAGCCTTGGCTATGACCTGTTGCCGCCGAGCGCCGAGGGCTACGCCGGTGACCCCGATCCGTCCAAGCGACCGACGTCTGGTCCGTGGTATGCCGGCGTGCAGTACGACGGGGACGTGGCCGCTGCCAAGAAGGTCCTGGCAAAACTGCGCAAGCACTACCCCGGCGCCAAGCGCTACGAGGTCGCCGGCTTCTTTTGGTGGCAGGGCGACAAGGACTTCCGCGATGCCGAGCACGCCGCCAACTACGAGCGAAACCTGCTCTGCCTCATCGAGTCCCTGCGCGAGGACTTCGACGCACCGGACGCCAGGTTCGTCTGCGCGACACTCGGCCAGACACGGGAGGGCAGCGGCGGCCCCCAAGGGCAGATCCTCGAGGCCCAGCTGGCTATCGACGGGAAACGGGGCAAGTACAAGGACCACGCGGGCAAGGTCGCGACCGTCTACTCCCGCCCTCTCAGCAAGGGGGGCAGCTCGAGTGGCCACTACGGGGGCAACGCCGAGACGTACATGAACGTCGGCCAGGCCATGGGGAAGTCCATGGCGCAGATGATCCTGGACGGTCCCGGCGGCGGCGTGCCCGGCGTCAAGGTCGGCGAGCTGGATGCCTCGCTCAAGCGGGCCCACAAACACCTCGTCGCGGGCAAGCTGAACGAGGCGGAGAAGGTCCTGCGTCGCTACCTCGACGAAGCGGGCAGCAAGGACGAGGAGCAAGTGGCTCGTGCTCGAACGCTGGACGAGCACCTGACGGGCCTCGTCGACGGCGCCCTCGACGAGATGCAGGACTTCCGGGACCGGGGAGACTTCTGCGGGCTACGTGACGCGCTTGCCCGGACGCGCAATAGCCACGAAGGCATCCCGGCCTACGACCAAGAACAGGAGATCTGGACGGCAGACCTGGCGACCGAGCGGGCCGTGCGTGCGATAGCGATCGGTGACGAGCTCATCGCCATCGTGGCGAAGAAGGAGCGGGCCAGCACTTCCGCGTACTACGGACTCATCACGCGCTTCATCGAGAAGCACCCGGACTCCTTCTACGCCGAAAAGGCCGAAGCACAGATCGCGCCGATCCAGAAGGAGCTCCGCGAGCTCTTCGACGAGATCGAGGACCTCGAGAACCTCGGCGACATGTACTCGATGTTCGAGCTGATCAAGGAGGCGAAGCGCACCTTCGCCAAGATCCCCAGCTTCGACGAGGCCCACGAGCGGTGGTCCGCAGAAGCCAAGGATCCCGCTGTCCGCGAGTCGGTCGCGGCCGGAGAGGCCTACGCGGACATCTTCGCCGACCTCGCGGAGCTGAACGAACAGCTCGCGAAGGCGCAGGCCAAGAACGACAAGATCAGCAGTCCGAGCAAGAAGGCCAAGGCGCAGGAACGGACGACGGCCAGCCACCTGAAGAAGCTCGAGGCGCTCGCGAACAAACTGGACAAGCTGGCCGGCAAGTACGGCGACAGCTACTATGGCAGAGCCGCGAGCGCGAGCTACCAGGCCTTTGTGGACAGCGAAGGGAAGACCCTCGCGGACGAACGAGAGAGGTAGCTGGCTGGCACCGCGAACTCGCTGAGGCTTGACACGTCCTTCCGCATCACTGAAACGCGATCTCCAAGGCGTTCGTGAAGTTGCTCGACGCACCTACGTCGCGGTACCAGCACTGAAAGCGCCAGACGTCGCCGGGCACGACGGCAGCGGCCGGGTTGACGGGCACGGAGCCGAGGTCGATGGAGAGCACGCCGCTCGGCCCCTGGATCAGCTCGGTGAGGCGGTTGTAGCGACCGATGTTGCCGGACAGGCAGAGCAGGCCCGCTGAGCCCGGCGGCATGAAGGCTCCCGGGTCGCGCGACACGAGGAAGTAACCGAACTGCCCGTTGGGTATCCGCCAAGCGGTCAGCGCGACATCGCCCGCCTGCACCACGGGGCTGCCGATCGCGTCGAGGTGCGCCCAGAAGCCCGTCGAGTTCGCGGCGGCCGGGTCACAATAGCTCGTGCCGAGGTGCCCACGCGTCGCGTCGACGAGGAAGAAACCGATCCGAGCGAGGACGCCGGTCGCGTCGGTGAGCTCGTTGACGAGAAACAGACGCCCGTCGTCAGTCAGCCCCGCCCGTCCGAGCTCGGTCGGGGCGGCGAAGAGAAGGCCGTCGTCGTAGCTCCCGTCGGCGTCGAGATCGATCGGGTCGCCCTGGCGCCAGACGACCCGCGCCGCGTTGACCGCGAGCGCGTAGCGCTGCGCCGACGTGTAGCCACCGACCACCCAGTCGCCGGCCGCGTTGCCC
>JAAELL010000197.1 GCA_024226735.1 bacterium
CGACACATGACGACGCTACCGCCCAGGGCGTGAAACAGGAACGCCTGCCAGTTGGCGATGTGGAACAGAGGCAGCGCGAAGAGCGTTCGCGCGCCGCGGGCGTCCATTCCGCTTGCCGCGATCGCCCCGATGGCGGCAAGGAGATTGCCGTGCGAGAGCATCACACCTTTGGGCAGTCCGGTCGTGCCGCCCGTGTACATGAGGATCATCATCTGGCTCGCGTCCACGCCATCCGCGCTCGGCTCGGCCGGGCTGCCCGCAGCGACGATCTCCTCGTAAGCGGTCAAGTCGTCCGCGGCGGCAGTCTTCACGCCGATGAGCTGGGTGAGCCGATCAATCTTGGCGCGAAGATCGCGGGCCCTCTCGGCGTTGGCCCCGTCGGTGATTAGCGCCACCGACTCGGAGTGGTCTGTGATGTACGTGAGTTCCTTGTCCGAGAGCCGCCAGTTCAGTGGCACCGCCACCATGCCGAGCTTCGAGAGCGCGTAGTACGCCTCCATGTACTCGTGGCAGTTCGCGAGCATGAGCGCGACGTGGTCGCCCCGCCGTAGCCCCAACGAGCCCAGGCCACTCGCCAGGCGATTGACCCGCTCGTTCAGCTCGCCGTAGCAGAGACGAACCGACTCGAAGACGATGGCCTCGGCGTCCGGCTGCGCCGCGGCGTGCTCGACGAGCTTGTCACTGAG
>JAAELL010000198.1 GCA_024226735.1 bacterium
ACCGCGCCGGCGCCGTCGAGCAGCCGGGCGAAGCTCACCGACTCCGCCCCGCCGTCCTCGCCCAGCAGCACCAGGTGCTCGGCATGGGTGTTTTCGGCAGCCCGCCGGCGCGCGACGTCCACCAGCGTCGAGCCGTCCGGTCCTGCCGCCTGTCGATCGATGTTCACAGCTTTGACCTCATAGTGGTGCGAGAGACTCGAGCATATCCTCTACTACCAGCGTGCACGGCGGGTAGGGCGGCTGCGCTTCGCCCGCGGCGTCTTCCGCGGCGGCTTCGTCTCGCCGTCCCTCACCTGATCAAGCGCCGGATCGGTTCCTGCACCGCAAAAACAGTAGGAGGTATCCTCATCGGCAGGAAGCCGGCGCATCGCCGGCCAGCAGAAACGGCAGGAGGTTGCAGGGAATGAAGCTCATCGCCTCGCGAGAGGTCCACCATCGGCCGTGGCACCTCGCTTGCCGGCCGGCGAGCTGGTCGTCCTTTCATCCAGCGAAGAAGAAGCTCGCCTCGACGCCTATGACCAAGAGCTCACGCCGTTGTGGAGCTCGCGCATCGAAGGACGCGGCCGAGCGCTGACGACCGGCCCGGATGGCAAGCTCTGGCTGCTCCACGGCGCGGGTGCCACGTGCTTTGGGGACGACGGCTTTCGCGTCGCTGGCGTCGAGATCGCAACGCCGAAGAAAACGTGCCTGTCGGCGTTCGCGCAGGTTGCAGGAGGCTTCGTCTTCGCGTCGCAACACGACGTCCGGACACGGATGTGCGCTCCCAGGCTCGAACGCGTCCGCAATGACGGCTCGGTGCTGTGGTCGACGGCGCTTCCGGTCGAGCCCGTGGCGCACGACGGCGCCGTCGAGATGAGCGCCGACGAAGGCTGGAAACCACGCCCGATGGATCCATGGACGCCCCAGACCTGGTTCTCGACGTCGAGTCGTCTCACCGTGTCCGGAGATGCCGTCCTCGCCTGCTTCAGCGAGATGCCCCGCAGCGGAATCGGCTACGGCTACGTGCTGTCGCTGGCCGACGGCACCCTCCGCTTCACCACCCAGGTGGGTCCGATCACCGAGGTCGCGCCGTTCGGCGACGGCGAGTTTCTCGTCGGCTACCAGGGCTATGGCGCGTTCGAGACCCTGCGCTACGGGCGCGACGGTCGCGTGCTGGACCGCTGGCCGAGCCACGGCCTCTACGTCGTCATCGGGAACGACGTCCGCGTCATCGAGATGGAGAACGTGCTGCCCTCGAAGATGCGCCTGGTGCGTCTGGCCCCGGGCGGAACGGTCATCAAGGGCGCGTGGCTCGACGGCTACGCCACCTCCCGGCCGTACCTGCGCGCCGACGGCACGCTGTTGTTCGTTCGCAACGGCGAGTTGCTTGCGGCGCGCGACCTCTCGATCGACGGCCGGCTCCACCTCTGTCCTCCG
>JAAELL010000199.1 GCA_024226735.1 bacterium
CGGGTGCGGGCCATCGTCGAAGGTGAGCACGAGCGTCCTGGCCGGAAGGGAGTGGCCGCTGACGGTACGAACCTTCTTCGCGGGGGTAGGCTCCGTTTCCCTCACGGGCTCCGCAATAGAGACGTCAGGGCGTACCGCGTCGAGCACGCTCTGTGCGGTGTAGAGGCTGCGCAGAAACGCGAGGTAGTCGTCCCAGGCTTCGCGCGTCACCGTCATACCGCGGGGCTGGAAGCGGGAGAAGACCTTCTCCAGCTCGGCGTCGTAGAGCGCCTGGATCTCGTCGAGAGCCTCGCGGTCCCCGGCGAGGCGAGCCACGAGCCCCTGCCCCTCCGCACCCTGGGTCGGCAGGGTCCCGAGGCGACCGATCAGCTCGCGGATGAGGTCGCGGAAGACGAGCTTGTCCGCGTCGTGCCAGTCGGCCGTCGATTCGAGGCGATCGAGAAAGGCCTCCACCAGAGCGGGCGCCGGCCGGAACTGCACGGACGACGCCGCGTCGAGGTCGGCGAACAGCCGCTCGGTCAGCAGCTCAAGCCTCGGCGTGTTGCGGTCAAACAGCAGCTTGCCCACCGCGAACGACAGCGGTCGGTCGGCCTCGGTTAGCGTGGCCTCGTCACTCATCAGGACGATGATCTTGCGGTAGCTCTCGACGATGGCGTC
>JAAELL010000200.1 GCA_024226735.1 bacterium
GGTCGCTGCCTGCGGCCATCCCCTGCTCGGTTACGGTGCCCGGGTACGTGCCGTAGGGGTAGGAGTGCTCGTAGAAGCGCTGGCACAGCGCGAGCTCGAGGCTGAACGGCCGCCGATCCACGGGTGTCGCAACGTCGCCGAGCTCGACCTGGACGTCCGCGATGTCGAATGCGAACCCGATCGACTGCGGCAGCACGCACTTCAGCTCGAGGTGCGCCCCGTCGACGATCGACTGGCCCGTGACGTCGGGCAGCTGCGTTGTGTAGCTGAAGCGTTGCCAGGCCGCCGTGATCGAGAACGTCTCCGTGCCTCCGGAGACAGCCGCGGAGCCGCCAGGCCCAAAGTCCTGCATCAGCGCGAGGTCGATGTCGAACGCCTGGTCCGCCATAGCCCAGAAGCTGACCGTAACCGTCCGCTGCGACGTCCAACGCACCCCCTCGACGCGATGCGCCAGGTACGGCTGCGCCTGCGACGCCGCGGTCGTCTGCGCCACGCGAAGGAAGTAGGTCGGGTCGCCATCGACGGCCACCTGCCCGGCTGCGAAGGCTTGGCGGCTGATCGTCGCGGCACCAGCGCCGCCAAGACTGTCCGCGCGCGCCGCGAACCGGTCCGCCGTGAAGGCCTCGAGGTCCCCGATCGCGAACGAGACCTGGCGCTGCCAGACGTCGAAGCTGCCGTTGATCGCGCGGTTCTTGAGCAGCTGCCGGCGCCCGATCATCCCGGCAATCGCGGCCCGCACCTGAGTGTGGTCGTTGATGTCCGGTATCAGGCCCTCGGCCTCCGCCAGCTTGACGAGTTCCTCGGTGAGGGTGTTGAGGTTCGCCGCCAGGACCACGGTCCCGAGGGCACCGCTGTTCGGGTCTCCGTCGCCGAAGACCTTCTCGCCCGGGATCGTCGGGTGATCGACTGCGCTCTCTTGTGTGGGTCGTCCTACCATTGGGTCAGCTCGCGTTCATCCATTGCTCTTGCAGCCCAAGCAGAAGCTGCACGTGGGCGAGGCTGGGGGCAGCGTTGTGCATGTGCGTGTTGTTCGACTCGACGCTCACGCTCTCCCCGCCGGTCTGGTTGCTCATCGAAGCCCAACGCGCCTCGCAATACGCCTCGAGGTCCTGGTTGCCGACGCCTGCGGCGGGGTCGAAGTTTCCGCGCAGCATGGCGTCGTGCTCGATCTCGTTCGGGTCGAGGTTGAACGACGAGAGATGCCAGACCCCCATGTGGTACCAGCCGACATCGCTGTTCCACGCGTCGGGGTTGTTCCAGTTCTGCTGTGCCCCGAAAGTCGTGAGGATCCTGTCTCGCCCCTGCGACAGCGATTGCTGCACGGGGTGCGACTGCGTCTTGTTCGACGTGCCGATCGTCATGTACTTGTCGACCCGCCCCTCGGACGCATTGACGTCCTGCGTCGCCCAGAACGACTCCCACATGTTCGTGACGTGGGTCTGCATGAATGCGTAGCGCACAGGGTCAGCCCCTGCGTCGAAGACCGCCCGCATCAGCCCGTGACCGGTGTTGCCCATAGTCGCCTGCATCCAGGACTTGCCGACGTCCCAGGCATCCTCGCCCGCCACCGTGTTTCCGCTCGGATACCCGTCGCTCGTATCTGGCACGGCGCCGGTTCGAGCTCCGACGTTCGTCGTGCCGTGGATCGCCTCCTCGAAGCAGTCGTTGTTGTCGTCACCCGTGAGCCCCCGCGGGTGAGACCTGCAGACCATCCCCCGGCCGTTGACCTGCATGTCCCAGAGATCGGCGAAGGCCTCCCAGCGGGCTCGATCGAGCGCGCGCCACGCCGGGTCGGTCTCGATGCAGTAGCGCATCAGCGCGACCGTCGCGCGACGACTGACGTTGCGGTACCACTCGCACGGAACCTGGTTCTGGTAACCGTTCGCCGTGATGAACTCGCGGTCGGCTGGCATGTCGAACGCGTGCTGCGGGCCGCGGTTGAAACCGTTCGAGCGATCGAGCCCCTGAACTCCGTAGTCGTTCGGGCCGATGAACCAAGCCGCTGTCGCGCGTATGTGCTCGCGCGCGATAACGTCACCCGTGGACCAGTAGCTGGCCATGGAAGCGACGTAGGTCCGCCCCGAGTGCGTGCCGTAGTGTTGCTCGAAGTAGGCGGCTGCGCCTTGTCCCTGCTGCTCCTTGAGCATCCCAGACGCCCACGGCACGCCGGTCCCAGGACTCGGGTTGTTCCACGGCCGACTCGTCGGCAGGAGAGCCAGCTGCGGTGGCTGCCCACCATTGATGGCCGGGTGGTAGAACAGCGGGTTCATGTGTGTGTTCTTCGTGGTGACCTGACACGAGTCCCACGGGAACTTGTCGACCGCGCCCGGCGTGCTCCCGTCGTACGCAACGTGCGTCGGCGAGTTGTTCCGCGACCACCCATGCAAGTCGACCGGGTGTCCGGCTGGCGCGCTGCTGCCCGGGTTGATGGTGTACGCGTAGCAGTTGCCCCGCTCGAGACGCGCCTCCATGTCCATCCGGTAGACGTTGTGCGCCCAGAAGTTTTGGTGCCATCCGAGGAACGTCTGTTGAAGTGGCGCGCCGCTCGCGTTGCCGTTCGGGTCTTTGTTCGGAACCTGCCAGCCGCGTTCGCCGTTCTTGATGATCCCGCCAGTGCCGCCCGTCGCGAGCGCATTGATGCTCGGGATGTAGTAGCGGAGACGGTCGAACTCGCAGATCGCACGGTGACCACTCTGGCCGCCCCAGACGAACGCCGGTGCCGGATGAGGAACGAGGCACTTCGTCTCGCCGAAGGCCTGCTTCATGAAGTAGCTGTTCGGGCCGAACGCAACGCCCCGGTCGCGCCACTCCGCGATGTCCTTCATCTCGTCGCCGTGTAGCGATGGGTCGCCGATCACCATCCGGCGCACAAAACCCTGGGCGGGCCCGATGACGTGCTCCGAGGCCGCCATCTCAGCCACGAGGTCGGGCGTGCCCTGGTTGTCCAGGAGCGCGAGCGGCCTGTTCACGTTCGCCTTGGACTGCCAGCCTCCGAGCTCGCTAAGCCCCGTGAGCAGGATCGACTTGAAGTGCACGTTGCCGTCGATGGCGTCCTGCGTGTCGAACGGGCTCTCAGTGACGTCGCACTTGCCGTTCGTGACAAAGAACTCGAGCTCGTACACCGGCAAGTCCGCACGCCGCGTGACGAAGGCGATGACCATCATCACCTGCTCCGACCCGCCGGACGTCCGAACGAACGGCGCCCAGTAGCGCGTCGTCTCGAGGTACGGCCCCGAGTAGATCACCTCGCCGGGTGCGAAGTTCATGAAGTCGCACTCAAACGGCTCAGGGATGTTCGCGACATCCATCGTGAGCCGAAGCCCGCTCAAGTCGTCGTTGTGCAACGACATCGCCGGGGGTGTGCCAACCTTGTCGCTGACCTGGTAGCGATCGAAGTCGGCGCCCTTGGAGACCGGGCCCGACACGAGCACGACATCCCAGTCGCCGTTCGCGTTGACCGACATCCCGTCGACCTGGGCCTGCACCCCCTCGATCGAGAGCTCTGGCAACGTCGCGCTGGGCTCGATCGGCACAGGCGTGCGGAGGATGAACTGACCCGAGTCGAAGCCGGACGGCTGGCGCCCGACCTCGGGCTGCGCGTTGACGGTCTGCGGACCGGACCCACCGCCACCGGGGACCAGAATGATTACGCCGCTCATGTCAGATTCCCCACCGGTCCTTTGCCCACGTCCATTGGTCGTCCGTCAGCCCCGTCCCCGCGGTCGAGAGGTTCGTCGCCGAACCCACGCTCGTCGTGTCCTCGAACCTCCGCGCCGTGTTCGCGAGCGTCGGGTGCCGCTCGGTGAAGACGCAGCTGCTGGCGCCCAGCGCATCGACGAGGTGCGAAAAGATGTTCCAGCCGTTCTTGGCGTGGTGAGGATCGCTCGTCGCGTACGGCGCCGAGTTGTCGTTCCCGTCGTCATGCCAGTTGAACGGATAGTCGAAGTACGAGGGCAGCCCCAGGCCCGTCTGCTCGAGGATCCCGAGCGGCGAAAGCCCTTGCTTCACGCGATCGTCGAGCGCCGCCCATTGCGCCGGCGTGAAGTCGCGCCCGATCAGCCGCGGCGTCCAGGCCGCAACACTCGGGTCGGGGTAGTTCCGCAGGTCGTCCCAGACAATGCGGAAGATCCCACCCAGAGGGCGGTGAACCGTGCGGTCGATCGAGGGATGAACTCCGGCCTCATTCGGGCGGTCATAGCGCCTGCCCGGACGACCCCAGAGCGTCGCCGCCATCTTCTGCCCCCCGGCGCTCTGGCCCATCAGGATCCCCGCATCGGGGTCGATCCCGTAGAGGTCCGCGTTCGCAACGATGTGCTGCCACGCCGCTTGCGCGTCGCGCATCCCCGAGTTCAGGAACGCCGGCGTGTGCGCGCCCAGGTCCGGGTGCCGCTTCAGTGCCAGGCTGCGCTTCGGCACGACCTCCCACTTCGTCCCCCACCCCGCGGCAACGCCCGGCTCGATGTTCGTGTGCCCCTTGATGCAGCGGTAGACGACCATCGCGTGCTCGACGAGGTCGTCGAAGGCGTAGGCCGTCACGCCTGTCCAATCCGGAGGCTCGGTGAAACCGTCGTAGCGGTTCTGGGCCACCATGACCGAGAAGACGACCACCTCCTCGCCGGCGGTGAACTCGCGTGGCTCGATCTGGTCGAGGAAGAACCGCTCGCCACGGATCGGGTCGTACAGAGCGTCGATCGCGCCGCTCTCGAAGCCCGAGCCGTGGAAGTAGATCAGGAAGGGGCGGTTCGTCCCACCAGCGGGGATCCAGTGCACGCCGTGGCGGCGGCTCTCGCAGCCCCAGACGTCGTAGTGGAAGTTCGTCCAGTCGGCCATGCTCAGATCCCCAGGGGCTCGTACCCCGCTGCGATGCCGACCCAGTAGCCCTCGACGGAGTGGACGAGGAGCTCGTCACGGTCGCCGATCTCGTACCAGCGCTCGCGCCAGTTGGCCCCCACGCCCGGCTCGAACTTCACACCGTTGGTGGGCGATCCACCGCCCGTGCCGACGTAGCTCCCGATCGCGGCGTAGCGTTGCGTCCCGCCCGAGCCGTCGTTCGTGTTGCGGCGCACGTCGCCGATGTCGATCGTCTCGGTCTGGCTGTAGTTGATCGGATCGTCGGTGTCGTCCTGGCGCGCGCCCGCGACGTCGATGTGGAGCTCGAGGCCCTCGCCCGTGCTGAAGTCCGCCAACGGGACGGCGTGCTCTCCGTGGATCGGGAACACGATCTGGTGCTGACGCCACCGCTGCGGCCAGTGCGCGCCGCGGCCGGGCTCGTAGTTGCCCGTCGAGGCCCCGTCGTCGATGAGCGCGACGAACCACTCGCCGAGGTTCTTCGTGAGGTCGCCCGCCGTGTAGGAGCGCGAGTCGGTCCACTGCCGCGAGCTCGCGAGCGGGAAGGGGTACGGCGTCGCCAGGCCGGCGGCGTCGATCAGGCTGCCAACGCGCAGTGCACCGCGCGTGCGCAGCGTGTTGGGCGCGTACTGACCGAGCGACTGGATCTCGAGCTCGAGCTCCCACGGCGTACCAGCGGGGAAGCGCCCGAGGGCAGAATGGCCGAGCGTCGAGAGGTCGAGCTTCCACCCATCAGCGCCCGGAGCCAGGAGGTCCGAACCCAGGAAGGCCCTCACCGCCAAGCATGGGTCGGCGCTCGTCGGCGTGATCGTGCCGAACATCCGCACCTTGACGTGCCCGCCCTCCTTCAGCGCCCCCGGAGGCAAGTAACCCGTCGCCACCCGGTCGAACAGGAGCGGCTGTGCGCTGGGCGCCGTCGGAACCGTGAAGTCCCAACCCTGCGAGGAACGGATGCCGAACCCGGGCGAGGTTTCATCCCCCTGCCAATCGGATGCGAGGAACAGGCGCTGGAACGGGCCGCCAGGGATCGCGATCGCGGGCACCGACTGCTCGTGGTAGAGGTCGCGCACCTCCTCGGCGGTCTGATCGCCCGTCGCTCCGGACTCGATGCCGTCGAGCTTGCCCTTGTCGGCCGCGCTCATCACGCCCGACGTCAGCCCCGTCGCCGGCGCGAGCGCGTTGTCGAAGCCCCTGATGATCGACGTCAGGTGCCGAGGGTCGTCCGTCAACGGCGCGATCGGCGTCGAGGTCGCGTTGACCGGGTCGTAGGTGATCCCCAGTCGGTCGGCGTCGATCTCGAGAGTCCCCTGGTAGAGGAGCTGAGCGACATCGAGACCGCCTCCAGGGAGGTTCCGCCAATCGGTGCCGTCAAAGACGAGCGTGTCCCCCGCCTGCGCATTCACGATCTCCGCGATGATCGCCTGGCGGTCGCGGATGTAGAGCAGCCCTTGGCCGGAGTCGTAGCGGAAGAGCTCCACCCCGCCGCTCATGATCCGGTGCGCGGCGATGTCGAAGTCGGCCTGGAGCTGGCCACCCGTGTAGAGCAGGTAGTTCGCCAGCTCCTGGCTGATCTTCAGCGAGCTCCATGCATCCGTGTTCGCAGGCGACGCGTTGTCCTGGAAGCGCGCAAAGAGCTGGATCTCGTCCGCAGACTCCACGAGCGCGAACGCACGTGGGCTGGAGTTGCGAAACGTCCGGAACTGGAGGTCGAGCCCGACCTTCTGGTCAAAGAACTCGGCCGTGTTCGCCCCACCGGCCCCCTGGTTCGAGGCCGTGTTCGCCTCCCCCGTCTGCTGGATCGCAGGGAGGAACCCGTTCGGGATGAGGCCGTCGGTGCCAAGCCGCGGAATCCGACCCGCATCGTCGGGCGGGTTCGCGGCGGGCGTCTGGATCGCCTCGAGCAGCGCGTAGAGGTCGGTGCGGCTCAGGCCAGCGATCTGCCCGGTGGAGAGGCGCCCGAGAAGGGTGTTCGGCGAGAGCGGGATCAGGACCGGAGCGCCCGACGCGCCCTGCGTCGCGAAGAGCGCATACGGGAGCGTGAAGTCGCCGTGGACAAGATGGTTCGGCGCGCGGTCCTCGCCGTCGACCGAGAAGCTGCGCAGGATCGCGAGGCCAGGCTGCTGGCCCTGCGTGTCCGCGAACATCGGGTATCGGAGTCTCACCATGTCACTTCTCCTGCTCCTCGATGAGCCGCACGGTTACGAGCTGGCCGTTCTCGTCCTCGATCTGGATCCCCTCGGAGGTCGGCTGCACGAGGAGCTGCTGCCCGCCCGGGCCGGTGATTGGCAGCAAGCCGTCGGCGTTCAGCGGCAGGCGCACGGTGGATCCGTCCTGCCAGATGAGCTCGGCGAACAGTTGGGGCGCCTGCTCTTGCGGACCGTCGTAGACGATGCGCAGGTGCGCGTGCGCGGGATTCAGGCGCCGGAAGACGCACTCGAGAAGCTGGTTGCTCCACGACCCCAAGCGCTCACCGCAACGACTGGAGCCGCAGCGGAAGAAGCGGACGGTCACGTGGGGCGCGTGGACGATCCAGACGTAGCGCCACTCGTCGCCGAACAGGCGGTCTCCGCATCGGCTCGAACCGCACCGGAACTGCCGCGGCTCCTCGATCGACACCTCGAAGCCAAGCGCTGCCGCGAGTCCTATGAAGAACGCGCGCGAGAGCCCGCCGGACTCTGTGAGGCGTGTCACGATCGCGGCGCGCCGCTCCTGGAGCGTTTCCGGCTGCCCGGTGCACGGGTCCGGAAGCCCCAGTGCGCGCTCCCAGTCGGTGAGCAGCTCGCGCGTCGTGCGCGGGTCCGCCTCGAGCAACAGGGACTGTGCGCGCCCGTCCACGCGCGCGAGCTCGAATGCGAGACCCAGGAGGAACCGCGTCAGGACGGCATGCCGGTCTGTCGTCCACGCATGCCCCTGGGGCAGAAGCCCTTGCAGGTGCTGGAGGTAGTCGGGCGCCCTCAGGACCACGTGATCACCCCCATCACCGGCAGCGCGTCGTCCGGAGCCTGCACGTCCGCCGCCGGCGCCGTCACGATGTAGTCCGCGACTCCCGGCACGGTGCCGATCGCCGTGCGGATCTCGGACAGCAAGATCGTGCCGCCGGGCTCGGACCTTCGGGTGAGCAGGTCCTCGAGGGCTGCCGCGACCGCAGCCTGGATCTCCGCCGTCGACGGCGTGACGGAGAGCGTGAAGTCGACGACCTCGGCGGTAGGCGAGAACACCACGACACGCGCCGCGACCGGGCGCCGCTCGTCGATGTACGCGGCGACCGCGCCGCGCTCGGTCTGATCCGGGAAGATCGGGTCCTCGTCGTCGCGCACGAACGCCACGCCCACGGTCCCGATGCCGTCCCACTCGCGGAAGGCCCACGCGCGCGTAACGCCGGCCACCTCGAGCGCCCAAGCCCCGTAGTCGTGAGGAGCGCCGCCGCGCGGGGGATTCCCGAGCCTGCTCAGGACGCGAGACCGGAGCTCCTCATCTGCCTCCCGGTCCGCTCCTCCCGAGATCTCCTGCGCGACGGCGCCAGACTGAACACCTGCGACCGGCGAGAAGAGCGATAGAGGCGTCCCTGCAGCGGTGTTGCCCGCCGCGCCTGCCTCGACCGCGGCAACCGATGCCGTTGCGGCGCCCGCGTCGATCTCCGCGGCGCCCGTCGTCTCAAACAGGACGTCGTCGGATCGGCGCAGACGCGTCCCGATCGGGATCTCGGTCCCGTCCGTCCCCGCGAAGTCCACGTCCCCCACGGCAAACGTCGCCGCCTTGCGCGGAAGGCGCAGGATGGCAGCCCACCGGTCGAGGAACTCCACCTCGGCGGTGTCCGGCAATAGCTGGCGCGACGCCCAGTCGAGGTAGCCGTACAGGTGGTGCACGGCCCCCGACAACGCCTCGGCGAGAGCGCGCTCCACTGACCGCGGCAAGACCGGCACGCCGAGGTTCGCTGCAACGTCGGAGACGGCGCGCGCGCGGACCTCGGCCAGGGTGGAACGCTCGAAGGGCATCAGCTCACGCCGCAGTCAGCTGCAGCCGGACGCCCCCCACGTCTTCCAGGTAGGTCTCGGTCCCCTCCCACAAGTACTCCCACTGCCCGGAGACAGCACGGCGCACCTTGATGTCGAGGCACAGGCGGTGGTGCGGGAGAATCGATCCCTCGACGTCGATCGACTCTGCGATCCCACCGTCGAGCAGCCACTGGAGCGCGCCGCGGGCGAACTCCTCGGCCCGCGCGGCGGTCTGGACCGTCGCCTTCTCCCGCTCGAGCAGCCAGAGAAGGCTCCCGTGCCTGTCGTCCTCCGTGTCCGGCCACCAGCCGCGCCGGTCGGAAAGCCCATCGGGCACGAGCTCGTCGGCGTCGACACGCGCGTCGGACCAGAGGCTGACGAGCACCGGCGTCACGATCCCCGCATCCACAGCGAGGCGATCGCCGTCGAGAGCCAGGTCGAAGCCACCTTGAGCAGCGTCGTACGTGAGTGCGAGGCCGCTCATAGCTGCTCGTTCGGCGGAAGGGTGTCTGTGTTCCCGCCGCTCTCGGGGTGAGTGTGGCTGTTGTAGACGCCCTCGATCGAACCGAGATCGATCTCTCCAGGGCCTCCCGAGCCAGCGATGACTCCACCCGTAGCGCGGATGGTGCCGGTCACATTGACGTCGCCGAGGATGTTCACCTGACCGAGGATCGCGATCGTCGGAGCACTCACGATGGCCGTCGTGAGCGCCGCGATCGTCACCTCCGGGGACACCATGGACGCTTCGGCGCCGCCCACGATCGCAGCCTCATTGGTGGCCGTCATCCGGATGTCGCGCGGCGCGATCGCCTCGAGGTCGCCAGCCTTGAGGAGTCGTATCAAGACGCCCTGGTCGTTGTAGACGACCGTCTCTCCCTCGGCCTGGCCCTTCGGTCGATGCCGTCGGTCGTCAACACTGATCGCTATGCCACGCGACCGATCCCCGCCAGGAAAGACGACCAGCGCCTCGGCGCCGTCGAGTGGAACAGACGAGAATCCGTACTGTTGGAACCGCTCGACCCGTGCCCGCACCTCGCCGCGCAGCAGCTCTATCTGCAGCTCCTGGAACCCAGCGTCGTCCTTCACAAGCCGCACGACGCCGCGCGCGATGATGTTGCGGACTCGCTGCCGGAGATGGCCCAAGGCAGTGATCATCGATCGACCCCACCGAATTGAGACCCGTGCAGCACAGCCGCGCCAGGATCCGACTCGAGCGAGAGCCGCGGCTCGAGGCGGTAGGCATCCGGCCGAACAAGCCCCAGCGTCGTGAGCATCCCCTGCTCACCGACATCGAAACGGACGCTCGAGATCAACAGGTCCCCGCGGTAGCGGAAGGCCGGGAAGTCGAAGGCGACCAGACGGTTGACGTGCCAGAGGGGCGGAAGAGCCTGTGCACTGAATGGGCTCGTGGGCGTTGGCGGTATGCGCCAGCCGCGCACCGTGACCTCGAACGTGTTCGCGCGCGCCGCGGCCATCGACGCTTCCCACTGCGCACGCTGCTCGCACGTCGCGTCATCGACCTCGGCTTCCGCAAGGATCACGCGCACGCGCGTCGGCCGGACCGCCGCATCCTCAGCGGAGCCCGCAGGTGAAGCCGCAGCCGCTCCGTTCACGTCGTCGCTGCCCGAGTGCTGACCGAGAACCCGGTAGAAGCTGAACCGCTCCGCGACGCTGTACCCGCCCCGCGCCGAGATCACGTCACCGCCACCCTGCACGAGCGTCGCCGGAAGACGCTGGTCACTGGGCCGGGTCAGAACCACCTCGCCCTCGTCTCCAGTGATCGCGAGCACCCCCGTCAGGCGGCACGCCCGCTCAATGGCCTCGTAGGCCGTCTCGCCAGGCTGGAGGGCGAAGAGCGAGAAGCGTGGCAGGTCGCTACCGAGCTCGCTGCGCACCGGGATCCGGTAGCCGCCGAACGAGATCTCGCCGACGAGCTCGCGGATCGTGATGTCGCGGAACTCACTCGGCAGGCCATCGATCGAGGAGTCGATCAGGTCGCCGGTCAGATCGCGCCCCTCGGCCTCGACGCGGTGCTCCTCGGCGTTGAGTGTCACGGCGATCGAGTCGATGTTCCCAATCATCAGACGCTCGCCATCGGCGAAGAGCTCGACTCGGTCGCTCTCCTCGAACGGCCACCCGTCGGGTGCGAACGCCGTCAGGCTGAAGACGCCCGCAAGCACCTCCATTGACCGCGCGATCGACGCGGTCTTCCACGTCGAGATCGTGCGCCCGCGCGCGCGGAGCTCGATGCCGTCAGGCACGGACAAGCACCTCCACGGGCTCCCCGCCGGTCACGAACCCGGGGTGCCGGATCCGGCCGCGGTTGCGCTCGACGAGCGCGGCCTCGCCGGACACGTCGCCGTCTTGGCTGTAGGCGAGGACGAGCGAGCTAGTGGTCGCCGCGGGAGTGAGCTGTGCGACCCTGGGAAGTTGCTGGCCGGGTGGTGGCACGGCAGCTGCGAGCTTCTCCAGGAGCGCGCGCACGGCTTCGTAGGAGCTGTCGGCTACGCTTCCAAGTAGCCCGCTCATGGCGTCCGAGATGCGCTTCGCCGCGTCGGTCGCCTCCTCGAAGCTCTCCCATTCGATGCGCGACGCCATGCGCACGGCCTGTGCTCCCGCGGCGACCTGTGTGAGGTTGTGGACGGCACGCGCGTTGCGGTTCGCGGCCTGCTGCCAGATGCCGGCACCGCCGGACGTCGCAGGTTCGGAGTCGTAGAGCCCCAGGTACACCTCGAGCGCTGCCCGGCGGGAGTCGACGGCGTGCTCGATGCGATCGAGGGTGCGGCCCCACTCCTGGGCGAACTCGAACGGACGCGCGACCTGGTCGAGCGCTTGATCGGACAGCCGCGCGGCCTCGCGCAGGAACTCGGAGACCTCACCCGCGGGGCCATTGAGATCAAGCGCTTGGAGCTCTCGCCCGACGGCTGAGACCTCGCCAGCAGTCGCACCTGTCACGAACCCCGGCCCGCCGGCGACGACCTGGTCGCCAAACTCCGCCTGAGCCGCTTCCTTCGCGGCCGCGGCCGACTCGTCCGCCGCGCCGACGACATCGGGGCGCGTCGAGACGAAGCGTCGCCGCCCCGACTCGGTGAACTCGAGCGACACGCGGGCCATGCGGCCCTGCAGGCTCGACTGCGACACCGTGAACGTGGTGCAGAAGACTGCGAGCGATCCGAGGTGCGGGTGCACGAGAATGCCCGGACCAGGTCCCTCGAGCGCCGCGAGTAGATCCTCGAGCTCGCGGTCGTAATCCTCGCCGAGGAGGTACGCGTCGAAGCGGTACATCCTCCGCTTCCGTCCTAGGTCCTCGGTGTGCGGTAGCTCGCCGAACGGAAACTCGTGCACCTCCGCGCGCCGCCCGCCGCCGATCTCAGCGGCGTCGAGCTGGAACGGCACCTCACGAAAGCTGGCCTGGCGCCACCTGTCGCTCCACACCATCAGGTGCCTCCGCCGAGGGCCACGCCCAGGTTGAGCTCGGAGACTACGCCGGTGTCGGACTTGATAGACGCTCGCGTGCCGGGCGGGGCACCCTTGATGTCGATCTGCACCTTCGCGTTGCCCGGCGCTCCGCTCCTGACGCGATCGCCGGCGGGCCCATCGAGAACCTCGCGCACGAATCGAGTTCCGCGCCGCTCGCGCGTCGAGTCCTCACGGCTCTTCAGCCCGATGAATTCCCGGAACGCATCGCCTGCCCGAATGAGCCACTTGGCGACGGTCTCCCAGTTCGTCGCAAGGGTGGCCACGAGCCCCACCGCGGCGCCAATGGCGATGACCCACCCACCGATTCCCGTCGCAGCGATAGCGGCGACGAGCTTCCATACTGCGCCGGTCAGAGTCACCAGGTTCCCGATCAGGGGGCCCACGAGAATCACGCCGAGAGTGCCCAGCACGATGTTCAGGCCGCCGAAGTGTTCAACCGCCTTCTGGCCAGCCTCGATCACGGGCTTCAGCTTCTGGACCAGTGCGGCGAAGCCCTCTTTGAGCTGCTCGATGCGTCCGGGGAGCTTCGCTGCGAACTCCTGCGCGAAGCGCCTGATCCGCGGGAGGTTGCCGACGAGGAACTCGCGGAGCCGATCCGCAAGCTTGCGCAGCTCCGGCATCAGCGACGAGCCGATCGTGTTGCGCACGCCCCGCAGTGCGAACATGAGGTTCGTCTGCGCATCCTCGAACATCTCCGCAGCTCGGACGTCCTCCTTGGTCATGACGTTCCCGAGCGTGCGCGCCTCCTTGCGGAGCGCCTCCATGCCTTCAGCGCCCTCAGCCAAGAGCTGCACAAGCTTCACGCCCTCGGAGTCGAAGAGCTTCATCGCGAGCGCGTTGCGCGCGTTCGCGTCCTCCATCTCCCCGAGCTTGGCGGCGACCTCGGGAAGGAGCTGCTCGATCGAACGCACGGATCCGTCGGCGTTGGTCGCCGCGATAGCCAGCTCTTCGAGAGCCCCCCTCGCCTCGCCCGTGCCCTTGGCTGCCTCGGCGACGCGACGTCCCATCCGTTGCATGGCAAGGTCGAACGTCCGGGTCTCGACACCCGACCGCTCTGCGGCGAACCGGTACTCCTGCAGGGCCTCGACGCCGATGCCGAGACGCCTCGAGGTCTTCGCGATCTCGTCTCCAGCCTTGGATGTCGACTTGGCGATCGCGAGCGCGCCGCCAGCGCCGGCGAGTGCGACACCACCGAAGCGCTTCGACACCGCGCTGAGATTCCTCAGCGTGCCACTCACGCCTCGAGTCATCTTCCGCACGGGGCCCGTGATTCGGTCGACGCCCGAGATGATGACCGCAAGGGGAAACTTAGCCTTGGGCGCCATCGGTCAGTCTCTTCGCCTCCTCGATCCTCTGCATCCACCACACGAGCTCGTCCGCACTCAGGGCGAGCACTTCGCTCGGCGGCCAATGGAAGTGCGCGGCGAGGACTCCCGCGACCACCGGCCAACCGGCGTCTACGAACCTTCGAAAAAAAGGGACGCCACCCCCTGGAGCGCCATCGCGTCGCGCGCGGGGAGCGCGTCCATCTGGCCCGGGAGCAAACCGCAGAGGCGGCCCGCGAGATCCATGATCTGGCCGAGTTCCATGCCGTCTCCGCCTGCGACCATGTGTCGCAGGTCGGCGCCTGTCGCCGGTCGCAACGTCACCGACCAGGCCTCCTCGGCATCGATCTTTACCGGCCGCGAGAGCCACACGGTCACGGCGCCGTCGTCGAGCGTGACGCTGTAGCCTGCAGACGGGATGTCAGACGGGCGCTCCATCAGGTGATCTGCTCGCAGGTCGCCGCCATGATCTCGCCCTCGATGACTCCGTTCTCCGACGTGAGCTCCCACGAGCCCGTCGAGAACGCGTCGGTGAAGACGAACGTCTTGCCGTTCTTCAGGTCGACGGTCACCGTCGCACCCGTCAGGTGTTTGATCACCGGCAGGTTCAGGTCTCGCCGGTCGTGGATCTGGAACTTCGCCGAGGCCGCCTCGGGCTTTTCGGTGAAGCCCGACATCGCCACGGCGTTCATGACGGGCTCGCGGATCTGTCCGCCGACGTTGATCGTGACGTCCGCAACCGGCTGGAAGATCTCTCCGTCGATCTTCAGCGCCCGGACCCCGTACCTCTGGTTCGTCACTGAGCGCCTCCTACAGCCTGAACTGGATCTGGGCGGCCACGATGAACAGCGGGTTCACCAGGCGCGGGGGAAGCTGGAGATCAAGGCGCGTCGGGTCCTGCGGGTTGATCTCGGCGACGACCTCGTCGGCGAAGTCCTCGATGCTGTCGACCAGGCCGCGCGTCACCCATCCTCGGTACTGCCCGATCACGATCCCCTTGGCGAGGAGCGGCGTCATGACCCGCTGTCCGGGGCCGAACTGGGTGCCGTCCTGCGCGAGCTTGTGCCGCGAGTATCTCAGCGACCAGAGCGTGCGCAGCTCGTGCCGGATCAGGGCCAGGGTGTAGAGGGTGGTGATGTCCAGGTACGCGATGTCGTCCGCTCCGGCCGCGTTGACCTGGTAGAGCGTGATCGGGCGCTCGATGCGCACGATCCCAGCCCGGTCGACCGTCGTGGTCGAGATCCCGTCGAAGAGCAGGAGCTCGCGCTCCTGATTCGTGAAGCGGGCGGCGAGCGACGGGGCCAGGACCGAGTCGAGCGGTAGCGTGCGGGACGGGAGCGCGGGGTCGTTCTCCGAGGAGATCGCGATCTGGCCCGCCGCTGCCGTAGCCCACTCCCACGGCGTGGACGGCGAGCCGAAGCTCGCGAACACCGTCACGTGCGGAGAGTTCTGGCCGTCGCCGAAGGCGCCGACCGCGGAGTGGGTCCCCGAGTGCGCCGAGAACGCGTGACCCTCGATCTGACGCAACGCCCCCCAACGATCGGCGAGCTCGGTGCCGAGCGCGAGCATGTTGCTGCCGTCGGTGTAGGGCGCGACGAGGACGTTGTACTGCTCCTCGCCAACGACGGGCCACACCTCGTCGAGGTCGACGGCGCCCGTGCCGCCGGCCATGGCAGTGATCGTCGGCGTGACACCTAACGGCACCTCCTCGCCCTGGAAGTAGTTCAGGCGGACGTCTACATCGTTGCCGATCACGCCCGCGTTCTTGGCCGTGATGTCGACGAGCGTGGTGTCGCCGCCGTTGACCGCGGCCGTCACCGGGAGGCTCGTGCGGTTAGTGATAGCCGCAGCGACCGCTGAGGCGATCTGGGCGGCGGTCGATCCCGCTGCCACGGCGACGCGGACCTTCTGGCCAGCGATCATCAGGTAGAGCGTGCCCGCACTGGCTGTCGTGACCGAGAAGCCGATCGACCCCGTCGCCGCAACGGCGCCGGCGTCGTCGTCCAGCGCGACGACCCAGAGCTCGGTCGAGCGGTTGTTCTCGAACCAGGCCGTGGCCATCAGGTGCAGCATGGAGCCGTGGCCGAACCGATCGCGCGCCTGAGCCGCGCTGACGATCCGCGTGGGGACGAGTTCAGCGACCGAGCCGTCGGTGCGCTGCCCGATCATCAGGGCCTTGAACGCGAGCGCCGATGGGCCGGCCGCCAGCGAGGGGTCGACTTCGGTATAGACGCCGGGACGGCGCGTACTCGCGGGGATCTCGAGGAAGGTGACCGGCATGCGCTACTCCTTCGCGGCCTTGTTTTTGGCGCCCTTCTTGGCCGCGACGATCTCGACCGCCCCCTCCGCGATGCGGCGGCGCCAGTAGGTGTCGAGCGCGACGCGCGCGCCCTCCTTGTCGAGCGGCTGGAACGTGCCCGGGTGCAGGACACGCGCCTCGCCAATGGGCCGGATCGTGACGACGCCTTCCACGGCCTACTCCTTGGACTCCTGGCCCTTGCCGCCCGCGGCCTTCGGCTCCTGGAACTCGAGCAGGCCCTCGCGCACGCGACGCGCGACCCAGGGTTCCTCCTCGACGTCGGTCCACTTGCCCTTCGGCAGAACCTGGCGCGGGTCGGATCCGGGGACGGCCACCGGGATATCGGTGCAGGGCTTGACCTTGATCTTCGGCATGGGAATCAGGTGGTTGGGATGGCGATGTCGTCGACAGCCTCGGGGACCTCGTTGTCCCCCCCGCCGGTCTCGTACTCCGCGTGGACGTGCTCGAGGTCGAATAGCCCCTCGGCGTCGGGCTGGGCTGTGAAGTACGTGGCGGTGTAGGTGAGGGCGATCGCGGCCGTGTCGACGTTGGCGTCTGCCTCAACGACGGTCTCGCTGACACCGGTCAGCCGCACCTTCTCCACGGTGCACTCGACCGACTCGTCGAAGAAGATCGCCTGCTCGACCTCGTCAGCGAGGTCGTCGAGGTCGTCGTCAGCCGTGTCCTCACGCCGGACGTAGATCTCGACTCGAATCTCGGCTTCGCGCTCGTATTCGAGCGGAGCTTTCGTGTGCTCCTCGATCTGCTCGCCACCATTCACGATGACGATCGCCGGGAGCTGTTGCTCGTTCAGAGCGTGGCCCCGGTTCGTGAAGACGCGCTCGCCGGCAGCGGTCCCCGCGGCGATCAGCATCGCCTTCATGGCGTGCCGGATTGCCTTGCGCTGCGCACTCACGCCGCCACCTCGTGGAGCATGTAGGTCGCGCCGCCCTCGCCGTCGAGATGCTCCTCCTTCACGAGGTAGGACTTGCCCTCGCGCTCGAAGTGATCCTCGTCGATCGTCACCACAGCGGGGATGTCGGCGAGGCTCACGAACACGTTCGGTGTGTTGGACGTGACCTCGGAACCGGTCTGGAGATCGACGCCGACGAACTGGGCGCTGAAGACGCCGCGCACTGAGTACGTCCCACCCGCCGCGGGGAGGTACGTGACGCCCTCCCCGAGGTTGCGGGTGATCGCGCCCCGTGCCCGCTCGGCCATCTTCGCCCAGTTCGGCATCGCGAGGATCAGGCGGTCTCGGCCGTGACGGCGATCCCGTCGAGCCGTACGCGCGCGGTCGCGTCGCCGGACGCGGCGGCCGCCGTTGTGGTGCCGATCAGGTACCGGCCGTTGCCCTGGGTGCCGACCTCCTTGTCCATGGAGGCGTTCTTCCAATAGACCTTGACGCCCGCAGCGAGGATCGATGTGTCCTTCGGTAGATCCCACTCACCGAGCGTGTGCCCCTCGAAGGGCTCGCCGGCGGCCGTGTCGAACGCGGCGATCACGAAGCGGTCGCCGATCACGTACCCGACACCAGCCACGACCCCGCCCGTGGGCGCGATCATCGTGATGGTGTCGCCGGACTTTCGGAAGTTCTGAGCCATAGCGTTCGTCTCCTTCGATCAGCCCGTGGACTTGTAGAAGCCGCGCCAGTCGATCGCCTTCGCGACGGCCGAGTGGCGGATCTTGAGCTGGACGCCGTCGACCTCGAACCCCTCGCGGGTCGAGATGGTCGGCCCCACCTCGCCCTGGAGGTGCGCGAGCTCGATCGTGTCGATCTGCCCCGGGTCCGCCGCGGCGAACCACTCGCTGGCCGATTGCTCGTCGAGTCGCGGCTCGGCGACCGGCTGCAGCGTCCCGCGGAACGGGTTGGTCTCCGCGGTCGTGTTCGGGGTCGTGACGAGCACGACTTCCTGCTGCGCCTTCGTCTCGAGCGCCGCAGGCACGACGAGCGTACGCGGCTGGATGTTGAGCCGTGTCGTACCGTCGAGACCCTTCTGCGTGCGCATCGCGACACGCATCGCGTCCAGGCCCGTCAGGCCGATCGCGCCCGAACCGAGGTTGCCGTGGTCCGCGTGGAACAGCGCGGTACCGTCGCCCATGGTCGGGTTGCTCGTCAGGATCGCGTAGACGAGGTCGCTCTCGTTGTTGCGCGCTTGGCGGCCCATCATGTTGGGCACTCGCGTCAGAGCGTCGAGGTCGTCGTTGACGATCGTCTCGTAGCTGATCGCCACGATCCGCCCGTACTTCTTCAGCCGGTACGCCTCGTGGGCGTCGCCGAGCGGCCCACGCTCGTACTCGCCGTTCTCGTTGACCAGCAGGAGCTGCGGCGCCTCGGCCAACTGGGTGCGGCGGACCTCCTTGAAGTCAGCCACCGTCACCATGCGGACGAACGGCTGGAACGTCTGCGGCGACTCGTCGTAGCCGTCGCGCAGAGTCTTGTTCGCGACGTTGGCGAGGATGCTCGTGAGCTCCGACGTCGTCGTCATGCCGCCCGCGCGCACAGTCAGAGCGCCCTCGAAAAGCGCCCGCGAGCTTCCGAGACCGACGTTGACGCCACCGGACTCGCAAACGTGTCGGCACACCTGCTCGAGGCGCATGCCGGCGAAGCGCTGCTCGTCGCCCTCGACCTTGTACTTCTGGGGGTGGAATCGGTGGAGCAACCCGTTCACGATCGCGGAGCGGTGCTTCGTCCGGTCCTCGGCTCCAACGGAGACGCTCGCCGAAGGGTTCGCGCTGCTGATCTCGGGACCGCCACGACGCTTGGCGACCTCGTCGATGATCTCGTCGGCGGCCTCCTGAACCGTGATCCCTCGCGCGCAGATCTCGGCTGCGAACGACTCCGGCAGACCGGCCTTCGCACAGCGCTTGTTGATCTGGTCCACGCGCTCGCGCTCGACTCGGGTCGCCTCCTCTCGGATGGCGTTCTCGTCGACCGTGCGCTCCGCGGTTGTGGTCTGCGTGGACGCTGGCGACGAGCCACCGGCTGGCTCTCCCCCGCCCTCGGATCGCGTGGAAGTGGACTCCTGGCCCTCGATGACTTCGTCTTCGTCCATGGCTTGTTTCCGGCCTTCGATCACGCAGGGGTAGGTCCGCTGCGCCTGTTCGCTGCGGACACCTGCGCCCGCATCTGCACCGATCGCCACGAGGGAAACCTCCATGGGCTCCCAATCGACGACCCTGATCTGCTTCACCTCGTCGGTGTCCTGGGTGACGTTGATCGCCTTGTGGATCCGGTACCCGACGCTGACGTTGCCGAGGATCCCGTCCCCGACCTCACGCATGAGCTCGTCGGCGCGCTCTCGCTTCGAGAAGCGGACCAGCGCGCGCGCCTCCGTCTTCGAGATGAGTCTCGCCGACTCCTTCTCGATGACACCGATGACAGTGTTGAGCCCGTCCTGCGAGTTGGCCCCGAAGAAGTCCGGGCCGTGCGACTCGAGAAACGGAGCGCGCCCGGAGTTGATGCGCCCCAGTCGAATGTGCTTCGGGTCGAGGCTCAGCACCTCGTCGAAACGTCCGAAGAAGCCGCGGCGCACCTTTGCGCCCGTCGACCAAACGATCTCGACCGTGCGCCTATCCGCATCGAGAGTCGACGCGTCGAACGATGCTCGGATATCGAGCCGGGGAACTTCGATGGTCTCGTCCATTGGCGAACGGGGTTCGCCGAGGCGCGAGTCCGAAGCTGGTTGTCACGCGGTGTCGATGCGCGCAACTCGGCAAACCAACCCGAACTCGCGCATCGACAACCGCATGAAGCGAAAACGAACGGCGTCGATCAAGAGCTGCGCACAAGAAAATGCGCGCGCGCGTCGCGGCCAAACGCGCGCAACGTCGCAACCGTCGTCAACTGTCCGTAGCACCTTCCTCGCCCTCTTCGTCGCTCTCGTCGCCTTCGCCGTTCTCGTCGTCTGCGCTCTTCTCGCTGTTTGCCGTGCTTCCGCTCGTGCGGCGCGCGTCGCAGTCGAAGACGAGCTCCTTCTCGTCCCACGTGGCCGCGTCGCGCTCCCACTCGTCGTACACGGCAGCGGGGTCGCCGCCGTTCGTGCGGATCGCGTCCGAGAGCGTCGTGAGCCCTCCACGGATCGCCGCGACCGTCGCAGGGACCTCCTTCGTCGGGTCAATCATCTCGCGGCGCGGTGGTGTCCAGCTCGCCGTGACACCCTCGACCGGCACGCCGACGAGCTCGGCCGCCTCGAGGAACCACCCGAAGACCGGGCGCAGGAAGCGTGCGATCATCAAGTTCGACTGCCACCGGCGCAGGTTGCGCTGCATCTCAAGCCATCCCATTCGGCCCGAGCTGAAGTTCACGCCGCGGAGGTCACCCGTCAGCGCCTCATAGGAGATCCCGAACGCCGCGGCGATGGCGTGCAGCACCTGGCTCACATACTCGGAGAAGCCTCCCACCTGCGGCGGACTCGCCCAGGTCACGGTCTTCCCCGCGGGAAGCCCCTTCCACGTGCCCGGCTCAAGGTCGCCGCCGAAGTCCTCCGCGAGTGCCTCCGGTTCAACGTCGCCTCCCTGGAGGTCGTGAACGAAGCCCATGTAGCACGCCGCCAGCTTCTGGCGGTGCAGCTGCCCGTCTTCGAAGTCGCCCAGGTCATGCAGCGAGATCATGACAGCGTGCCCCCACGGGACGCCGCGGAGCTGCCCGGGACGCTCGACGCGGTAGATGTGGAGCACCTCGGAGGCAGGAACGAAGACGCTCTCGAAGTTGCGCAGCGTCCTGACCTCGCCTGGGTGCTCGCGATAGAGCCAGTAGCCGCGCCGTCGCCCGATCGCGTCGAGTTCGATCCCCTGCTCGATTCGACGCCCGTGCTCGTCCGGGAGCCGGTCCCGGGTCGTGTCGAGGTAGTCCGGCTCGAGCACCTGGAGCTGCAGCGGAACGCTCAGGCCGTCGCCAGCGCGCCGTCGGCGCCTCCTGATCAGCACCTCGCCAGACTCCACGAGCGTGCGCATCACGAGGCTCTGGAGCGCGTGCATGTCGTGGCAGCCGTCGGCGTCGCACTCCGGAGAGCCCGCCCAAGTGCGCCACGCTGCCTCGACCTCGAGAGCGCGTGCGACGAGCTGCGGGTCGTCCTGCTCGGCTTGGACCTGGGTGACGATCCCCGTCCCCACGACGTTGGCCTCGATGACCTCCACCGCACGCCGCGCCCAGGGGTTGTTGCGCACGAGGTCGCGCATCCGCGCGCGGAGCGTCGCCGCGGCGCCGCCGATCTCGGCGTTCGCGGACGTGCCGCTCGAGATCCAGTTCCGCAGCCGGTCGCGGCGGCTCGCGCCGTCGAACTTCCGCAGAGCGAGCTCCCCGGCCTGGATCCTCAGTCGCGCTCGAACGCGCCGGAGACCGACCGAGGGCGCCCACCGAGACAAGAATCGATCCAGCCGCGTCAGCTTGGGCTTGGCAACCATCAAAGACCCTTCGTGTGCCGCGGCACTGCGTTGCGCGGGCCCTTGGCGGCCTGGCCGAGCTCGCGCTTCATCTCCGCGCGCAGCCGCCGCATCTCCGCGAGTGAGTTGTACCGGACGCTCTTGTCCTGGTACCGGACCTCTTGAGCGCCCTCGGCGATCGCGGCCTCGAGGGCGTCGAGTTGTTCCTGCGTGAAGGCCATTGGCCGTGCTCCAATTCGTCTTGGAGGCGGCCTGCCGATAGCCCCTCGGTTCTGAGTTCCGTGAGTCTACGTCAGTCCCACCGAGACTTCCCGCCTCGGAGGTAGCTCGCTCCACGCTTCCTCGTCGAAGCCGCCTTCGACTTCGGCGTGGGCGACGCGGCGCCGAGCGCTTCCTCCCGAGCCTGCCACTTCTTGTCGGTGAAACGATCGATGCCGACGTGCACCGCAGCCGCGCGGTTGTAGACCCGGCAGTCCAGGGCCTCGTCACGCTTGCCGGAAGGCAGCTTCCAGACGAGCTTCTGGAAGCCATTCGGATCGTCCACGCGCACACGCACCTGCGCCGTCAACTGCTGGAAGTAGCCGTCGTCGTATTCCGGGAAGTGACACCACCCGTACGGGACCGTGTCCGGGTCGTCTGGCTCCACCTGCCGCAGCCAGCCGTAGAGCTCTGCCTTGGCCGTGTCGACGCCGATGATCCACGACTTCAGGCCTGACCGGATCTTCTTCCCCGACCGCATGACGTCGATGCGCGTCGGCGGCGAGAGGATCGGACGCCCGGCTCCAGCGCGACCAATGATCGGCATCACGAGGCCCCGATCCTTCCCACGCGCCCAGGCCCAGACCTGGCCGGTGTTGTAGTTCGCGTCGATTGCGACTCGTTCGATCATGAGCTTGCCGCCGAGTTCATGATCGAACGTCCTAGCCAGGACGTCGTCCAGCTCCCGCCAGACCTCGTCGCCCGACGTATCGCCGTACAGCACGAAGAAGGCCACCGACCAGGTCTCCATCTCGCGCCCCCACGCGACGACCTCGAGCTCGATACGGTCGGCCTGGACGTCGCCCCCTGCCGTCAGAAGCACTCCGCCCTTCGGCACGGTGCCCATCCGATACGACTCCCGTCGGTCCCTGAGCCGCTTCCAGTTGGGCACTTCCGCATCCTCCTTCCAGGGCACACCGAGAACGGTGTTCAGGAACGTCTTCAGCTTCAGCACCTTGCCCTGCGCCTTCTCCCACTTCGCTGCGATCTCGTGCCAGCGCAGCCACGGTGAGTAGAGCGACGAGAGGTGGTAGCTCCGCACGTGCTTCGGCGCGTCCGGGTTCTGTGCGCGCCACTCGCCGCGAGCGAGCATCTGCGGCTTGAAGCGTTCGTGGATCGCGACTCCGCACGAAACGCAGTAGTAGCGGGCGCTGTGCGGATTGCCTTCGTCCCACCGCAGCCGCTGCCAGACGGTCGGATCCTTCGGGTTCGAAAGCATCTGCATCTCCCCGCACTCGGGACACGGAACGTAGTAGAGCCGCTGGTCGCCATCGTCGTACGACTGCGCGATACGAGAGAATCCCTCGATCGTCGGCGTGGACGTTCGAAGAACCTTCGAGTCCGGAAACGCCTGCGTGCGCGCCTCGGCAAGTTCGGTCGGGTCACCCTCGCCTCCGACGTCGCCCTTGAAGCGGTCAACCTCATCCATGAGGAGGTAGCGGATCGGAGTCGAGCTCAGGCCCGACGGCGCCTGCGCTCCAACCATAACCAGGAACCCACCGGGGAATTCCTTCGTCAGGACCGAGTTTCCCCCGTCCTTTGAGCGCGGCGAAGCGACGCGGGAGCTGAGAACCTCGCTCTCGCGAATGAGCGGGTCCACGCGCGTCCGCGAGTTCTTCGCCGCGGCGTCCTTGTCCTGCGCGACGAGCATCGTCGGGCCAGGATTCAAGTGAATGATGTAGCCGATCCAGTTGTTCGCGGTCTCGGTCTTGCCGATCTGCGCCCCGGTCATCAGCGTGACGTCGGTCACCGGGTGCGTCGCCGACAGGCAGTCCATCGGTTCACGCAGATACGGAGTCCGTAAGGTTCGCCACAGCGCTCCGCCCTCCGCCGCGGCCATCCTAGACAGGATGCGGTACTGGTCAGCCCACTCGGACACGGTGAGCAGCGGTGGCGGGCAGATCCCACTACGAATGCCGCGTACGATCGGCTCAACCACAGCCGCGCCCATCAGCCGTCAGCCCCCGCAAGCCCCTGAAGACATCCCATGATCTCGCGAACCAGGTGCGCCTTGACTTCGTTCTCCTCCAGCTCGGGCGAGAGCTGTGGTGTGAGTCTGTCGATCGCGGCCTGGATCGCCTTCTGAATCCGGCGGCCTTCCTCGAAGCCGGCGCGCACCTGGGCGTCGGAGTCGACCAGGCGGCCCTCGAGCTCCGCGACCTCGAGCGCGAGACGGCGTGCAGCGAGGTACTCCTTTGCTGCACGGGCATCGGCGTACTTGACGCCGGCGGGAACGCCGTCGATCGCTTGGACGTTCTCGCCACCGCCCGAGCCGGGCGGCCGTTTCGCGTGGTTCGTGTTCTCCTGCCACTCGCGATCGGCGAGCTCGGGATCGATGCGCCGGCCCCGGCCGGTCCCAACCACGGCCAAACTGAGACGACCCTGCCGAACGGCACGCGAGACCGACGACGGGGAGACGCCGCGCCTCTCCGCGTACTGGCGCATCGTCAAGAGCTCCCGCTCGACCGCCACCGTCACCTGCTCGCCTCGGTCATCGTGAGTGTTGCGTGTTGCTACACCGTGTGTGCACGCACATCAGTTTCTCGTCGCTGCGCGTTACCCGACGGGATAGACCGGTTGGAAGGACCCGGCGCTGTCGATAGAGTCTGGGGAAACCTGAGAGGAGAGCTGGAGCACAATGAACGATTCGACATGGAAAAACTGCCGGGGGCTTGCTTCCCTTCTTGAGTCTGATTCGTTTGTCGACATCGACGAAGCGCTGGAGAAAACGGTGGACGACTTGATCGCCGGCGCGAAGCTCGCTGCTCTCTACAAGGCTACCGGTGACAGAAGCTGCGATACGAGTGCGGCCAAAGCTGTCGAGTCTAGCGCAGGCGACCTCCTCCAGGTCGCAGCACACGTCAATGGGCTTGACCCGAAGACTCGCACCGCAGCAGATCTCGCTCAGAACGTCGGCCCGACAGCGAGGAACGGACTGCAGGTGTTGCAGCAGCAGTTTGCGGCGGTGGCCGTCCCCACGCTCTTGTCGGAGGGGCTTGGCCCTCAGCAGGCCGCGATTGACAGAGTGCTCAAGTCCGCGACGAAAGCAGAAACAGATGCGAAGGGGATTGTCCACGATCTTGAGAAGCTCTCTGATCGAATCAGCGAGCTGCATCATCGATATGAGACGGATCTCCCCAACCAGCAGTTCAAGAACGAAGCCGAGCTGAGCACGACGCGGGCAAGGATATGGATCGGTGCGGCGGTGGTGGTATTGACTCTTACGGTCGGTGGCTTCTGGTGGCACGCAGCCACTCGCGGTAAGCCGAGCTGGGAATTCGAGACGTGGATCTTGGCCGTACGCAGCGACCACCTTCCAACATGGGATCGCCAGTTGCACATCCTGCTGGAGAGGTTCTTCATCCTCTCCATTGGCGTCTATGGGGTATCGTTCTGCCTTCTCCTTTCGCGCGCCAATTGGACGTCGGCCGCCCACTATCGACACCGTCAGCTTGCTCTCGAAGTCTATCCGGTCCTGCTCGCTCCTGAGCTCAGTGCAGACGTCAAGCAGCAGATATCGGAGGCGGCAGCTCGGTGCGTGTTTGAGGACAGGCCGAGCGGATTCCTTGGCAAGCACGAACCACCATCCATCAGTGCCTTTGGCTCGCTCATCGGAAAGGGCAAGGGCTAAGGATAGCGCTGCGCGCAGAGTCACGTGGTATGAGTCGTCGTGGCAGCACGATACTTGCGGTATTGGACGGCGATAGTACGGGCGTTCTGGCTCGGCGTACGCCATCAGAGCAACCGACCTCCTGCCCCCAGTAGCTGCGATCGGCCGCGGCCTACAACATGCTCGGTTGCTCGTAGGAAACGCTGCACGCGCGCAGTCTTGATCGCCTTCCTCAGTTCAGATTCGAAGTGCGTCCCGAGCACGCGGTTGGCCTCATGCTCGACCATCACTCTGAATCGGAGTCGCGCACGTATGCGCACTTGGCGCCGGAGGAAGTAAAGAGTCGTCAGGCGGTTGGCTTGCGTACTCGCCTTGGTTGACCGCCGCGTCTTGCGCCGGATGCGGCGACCTTCGACGAATGCCCCGCTGGCGATCACATGAGAGGGCCGTCGAGCCTTGCTGATCTTGCCCGTCTTCGTCCGTCGGACTGCTCGCGTCGGGATGGCGAAGCGGTGTCCGGAACGGGGACGCCTGATGCCGCCCGTCTCGTGAAGGACGAACATAGCGTCGAGGTGCCCGACGACTGCTCGCGTGTTCGGCCAGTCACGCTTCTCAGCCCTACGGATTCGCACGCCGCCCTCTGCCCACTTGCTCCGCAGCGTGAACACCTTCTGCATGCGACGCTTCGCAGCAGCCTGGGCATCCTGCGCTGTCCGTGTCAGAGCAAGCGCCGTCGCGAACGGGACCTGCTTGCGGCGCAGCCCGTCCATGAAGTGATCGAAGCCGCCCAGATCGGCGACTACCTCTACATCGAAAGCGCGAACCGTCATGACTGTTCACCAACGGACCAGAGCCAGTGCCCTTCGCGACCGCGAAGCTCAAAGGTCCCCTGTCCCAGCAAGCTGACGCCGATGACCAGCTCTGCACACAGCCGGTCCAAAGCCAGGACCGGAGTTCGGATGACGCCCAGCTGACGATCACCGTCCATCGCAACCAGGCGACACTCTACGATTGATGCGGTCCTTAGACCTCCTGCCGTGGCCACCCCTTTCTTGCCTCTGACTGGCAATCCGAGCTCGTCTGCCAACGCTACCGAGATCATGCAGTCCGTCGCCCCGGTATCCAGGAGCGCGCTAACCTCTTTACCGACCTCCGCTCGCGGGTGCAACACCGCCATGGTCGCCAGGCAGCGCCTGTTCTCGATCTCTCCAGAAACGACAAAGCTCGACATCGTTGCTGCTCCCGATTAGGCCGAGGCCACCCCTTGGCCCGAGATGACCTCCATTACGAAGAAGTCTTCTCGATCAAGGATCGCGTAGCCAGCATCGCACGCTGATTCGAAGGTCTCAAAGAAGCCGACAACCCTCACTCCATCGAGAACGACCCACATTCCCTCGAGCTGCGAAGAGGACCACGTGTGGCGCCTCTGATCGAAGATGCGGCACTCCTGATCCAGGCATGGAAGGCCCATCACTTCGACTCCCTCTCTGACTCCAGGTACGCCGCAATCCGGATGCCGAGATGCTTGAGCTCTGACTCAAACGCCACGGCTGCCTTCTCAGCCTTGGTGCGCGCCTCCTTCTCCAGCTCAAGCGCGGCCTCCAGCTTCTGAACCGTCCCAACGAGCCCGACCTTCTCCTGCTCGAGAGCCGCTAAGGCTTCTCGAGCATCGTCGAGCTCCGCTTCGAACTGCTCCCGAAGCTGCTGCTCCGCGCTGATGCGCTCGTTCAAGGCCGCGATCTCGCGCCGCATGGCGCTCTGAGACTGGGTCGCCGCCGCCAGGTCGGCCTCGCACTGCGCCTTGGCCTCCTCGCAAGCCGCCTCGACGTCCGCAGCGAGCAGCTCCCTCAAACGCGGATCTTCGACGACAGTCTGCGGCTCCCCGGGAGGGATCGGCACCTGGTTCTGCTCCAGCTTGGCGACGAAGTCGTCGGCGAACTGCTCGTACACGGTCTCGGGCATCGTCTCCTCCTAGGGTTCTGTGATCGTGACGCCGTACTTCGCGGCGATCTCCGTGAGCTTTGCGACGGAGTCGTGAGGGAGCGTGAGCAAGAGGGCGTGCGAGAGCCCGATCGCGTGGTAAAGCTCCGCTGCGTCGGATGACGAGAGCTCGCGCCCAGGCCACCTCAGCCGTGCGACGAGTTGCCAATGCTCGCGCACCTCTGGGAACGAGAACGGCTCCGCTCGGTCCTCGCCCCACCTCAACGGCCTGATCCACCGGTGCCAGTCCTCGACCGTGTGGTCGTGTACGTTCCCGTGGCAGATCGGACAGAGCGCGGCGCCGTTCACATCAGGGTCGTGCAGGTACTTCCACCCGACTCCGATGGAGCGCTCGACGACGTGATGAGCGTGCAGCTGCCCGACGTCGTTCATCGGGCGCCAGCCGCAGCGCTGGCAGACCCCACGAGCAACAACAGCCTCGCGGAACGCCTTGACGGAGGCCTTGTCTCGCTTGGCCCTCCGGCCAACTCGGCGGAGCAGAGTACGCCTCAACACGATCGGCCTCCCGAGGAAGGCGGCGGGGACGGCCCAACGCCGGCAGCTTCGAACGCCGGCGCCAGAGAGAGGGAATGGGCTCCGCCCCCGCCTTCGATCGTCATGCCACGTACTCCACCGAGTGACCCGGCTCCTGCATCTGGGCCTGCTTCCGGTACGGGAACTTCCGCAGCCACCCTTCCGGCTCCCACGCGTTCCGGCCGTCGACGTGCGGGTGATCCCGGTCGTACGCGAGTCGGGCGAAGACCTGACCGTGACGGCGCCCGAGGTCGGCCCACTGGTTCGCTTGCTCTCCGGCCTCCGCACCGCTTGGCCATCCGTTCCGGCGCAAGTGCTCCGGCACGACCGCAGCGAAGACCTCACGCTGCTCGTGGTAGGTCAACGGCCGATCGTCGGGTAGCGCGAATGGCAAGCACGCACCGACGGGCAACTGCGGCACGGCCTCCATCCGCCGACGCTCGGCGCGCATCTCGAGCGCCCGCTCCCGCACCATCCCGGGAGACGGCGCGTGCGGCTGGCTCCGCCCTGCTTGGATGAAGCTCTCGACTGCAGCCCGGACCTCGCCCGGCTCGACATCGGAGCCCAGGCCCATCGCCCAAGCGAACTCGGTCTCGTCGGTGACCTGGAAGCTCCCCCAGGTCGCATCCACGATCGACAGCACGCCCCTCAGGAGCTCACGCGTTATCGCCATCTCGCACCTCCGCGTCGACGGTTCGGGGTTCGAGCGCACCGGCCGCTTCGGACTCGGCCTTCCAGCCAGCGAGGATCTCCGCGGACCGGTCCCGCGCGCTTCCCCGCTTCCCGCTGTCCTCGAACGGGCTCCAGAGCTTCCCAGCGTTCGCCGCGAGCGCGGCCTCCACGGAGCGCACGAACCCGTCCGACCCCCAGTCGCGCGCCTGGTCGCACAGAGCGCGCGCCGCCTCGAAGGTCACCACCCGCCTCGTCCGGCCATGCACGTGCCGCCCCCACCGGAGCAGCGCGTCCCAGCCGTCCGAGCCCTGGCCGATCCCGGCGTTCAGCGCCAGCGACTCGAGCTCGCCCGGGTTCAGCCGGAAGCCCTCGTGGGGCGTTCCTCGCGGGCGCGCGCGCGAAGCGCTCTCTGGGTGTGAGTCTCCTGGGTGGGTCTGGGTCTGGGTCTGGGTAGCATCACCGGAGCATTGCTCGGGCACTGCTCGGTGCATGCTTGGAGCATGCTCGGAGCATTCCTCGGGCATTGCTTCGGGCACTTCTCCGCGGCTTCGGCGCTCCTCCTCCTCGCGCCGACGACGCTCCTTCTCCCACCGCGTCCGTGCGGCCTTGCGGGCCTTCGCAGAGCGCCCCTCGGAACCGTCGAGAGCGTAGGAACGCTCCGTGTCCATTCGCGGGTTGAAGAGCCGATCCGGGTCGTCGGGAACCTCTTCGAACTTCGCCCGCAGCAGGCTCCTCCACAGCTCCTCGAACTCGGTCAGGCTCAGGCCCGTCATCCGAGCCAGGCGCCGTGGGTTCGCCGGCAGGAATCCTCTCTGGCCCTGCTTGAGCAGGAGCCGCATGTAGGCGCCGAACTCTTCCGGGGTCCAGTCGTCCGTCGCAGCGAGCAACCGGTCGATCCAGAGCGCGATCCACGCCGGCGATCCATCGAGCTCGTAGCCCTTCGGGCGGTTTTCCTGAGCCTTCGCCATGATCAGGGCGCTCCGTGGAAGACCGGAACCTCGGGCAGCAGCTCCCGGAGTGCGTTCCCGATCGCCAGCTGGGCGGCGTTGACCGCGTTCTCGAGCTCGTCCGCGAGCACGCGGATCTCGATGCACTCGCGCTCGACGTCGAGGTACACCCCGCACCGAACGTCGACCCGGGAGAGGTCCTTGACGCCAGGGTTGGAGTACACCGACGTCTGGACCCGGAACTCCTCCGGGATCTTGTCGGCGTCCTGGACCTTCGCCTCGATGGACCTGCCCAGTGACTCGGAGCCATGGGCGGCAGACTGTGCCCCGGCGCCCGTCCGCGAGAAATCCACGCGCCGGATCGCGCTGATCACCTGGTCGACCCCGGTGCCGTGCAGGTCGAACCGCAGCAGCTTCACGGCGTCCCGAACGCTGAGGGACTCGCCATCCACCAGCGCCAAGAGGCGCTTGAAGCGCGAGGTCACCTCGAGGGGCATCGTGACGACGTCGCGCCTGTCGCCGCGATCCAAGAGCAGCTTCACGGACCTGCCGTGGTAGACCTCGGGGTCGGCCGCCATCGCTTCGTCCTGTACGGCAGCGACGATGTCCGAGAGCCCGTGCACCTCGTGATCGCGCCGCGCGGGCGGCACGTCCTCGATCGAGTACTCGGTCCCCTTGCGGACCATGACCTTCTCAGGCAGGTCCTGAATCTTGAAGGCCTCGGCGCCATTGGCCCGCCGCGCGAGCCCTTCCAATTGCTGCAGGAACTCAGCCAGCATCCGTCTCGCTCCTCGGGCCCGGGGCCTCGTCGATCGTGGTTTGGTTGATGTCGTCCGGAGACAGTTCGTTGAAGTGCAAACCCGAGCGAGTCGAGCGCATGTTGTAGACCTTGGATCTCCGCTTCGGGACGGAGTCAGTCACCTGGAACCGGACGTCGCAGCTCTGCAGTTCGCCGCCATCGGGCTCGGGAACGGGAGCGATCGTCACCTTGAGCGTGACGGTGCGCGCGTCCTTCAGAGCGGGGCGGTCCTTGCAGTCCGCCTCGCACCTGCGAATCGCCTGCTCGAAGGTCTCTTTGATCCGCCCTTGGTCGAGGCCGACCAGGGACGAGAGGTTGAAGGGTTCGATGGCCATGTGGGGATAGATCTCCTCTCGGGTCAGGCCAGCTTCCTGCCGGCGTAGATGAGCCCCGTCCGCAGCGCATCGAGGCGAGCGGCCAGGAAGTTGAACCTCGCCTCGCGAAGCCGCTCTAGCGACGTCGCGTGGATCACGTCCTCCGCGAGGTCGAGCACGCACTGAAGCGCCTCGGGCCCGCCGCGGTAGCGATTGATGAACGACCGCCAGGCGCACCGCTGAGAGCGCACGCACTGCATCGACAGCTGATTGCGGGAGAACTCCGCGCGCAGGTCGGCGTCTGTCCTCAAGGCCTTGCGCTCGACCTCGCAGTCGACGCAGAGCCCGTCAGACCTCGATGTCTCCTCCCCGCAGGTCCGGCAAGTGCTCAGGTCCGGGTGGGCGCCGGTCATCTCGACACCCGCTGTTGCTCGAGCGTGCGCTGCCGACTCCGAAGACCACGGAGGTACTCCTGGAGCCTCTTCTCCTCGTGCGCGCCCCAGACGGAGCCAATGAACATCCCCAGGCCCAACGCGGTCGCGAGCGCGAACGTCAACGCCATGCCGCTCATGCCGGACCTCCGTCGCCGATCAGTTCCTCGACGGCGCGCAGCTGATCCGAGCCAGTGAGCTCCGGATAGCCGCAGTCGCGCACGAGGTCCGCGAGCGCGCGCGCGGCGTCGACCACCTGTGCGTGCCCGATCGCAACCGGCTCGAGCTTGTCGAACACGCCGGCAGCCTGGACCGACCGTCCGCCAGCTGTCGCCTGCCCCATGTGGAGCATCAGCTCGTCGAGGCACTTCAAGACGCCAGCACCCGGAAGTCGCTCGCCTCGGTGTAGCCCCGACCAGGGAGGACGTTCCCGGTCGCACTGTCACGAACCCAGAAGACGCCCTGCATCCGAACCGTCGTCGACTCCCACGGAGCCGACAGGTTCAAGATGCGGTCGAACGATTCCCCCACGGGTGGCGGACCATGCCCGTTCGAGAACCAGCCAGTGATGGCTGGAACCAACGGCGCGCCGACGCACGTGCCGCCAACGAACGGGCCGGCCGTCGCCGCGCCGAGCACCACCAGGCCGAATGTGCCCGGCGAGCCGGTCGACTGGAACCACAGATCACCCGTCGATGGACACTCCACCGGGAGCACGCGCGCCCACACCTGAGCCGGGTGACCTGTCGGCGCGCACCACGTGTACGGCGCGTACTCGCCGGGGAGCGCGGCGTCGTGGCAAGGAAGCGACGGCTGTTGTTGTGCGCTCGCAGCCAAAGCAACGAGCGCGAGCGCCGTGAAGGTGATGCTCACTCGGCACCCCCTTCTTGCGAGTCGGGCAAGTCGGTGGACGGAATGTGGCCGCTACGCTGTCCATCCGCGTCACACTCGCCGCTTTTGGCGCGGCTCTCGGTGTCACATGAAGGCGTATCGCGTCGCTTCTTGCCCTGCCCGTCGCATTGCCCCTCTGTTAACCGCAGTGTCGTAGGTTCGAGTCCTACTCGGGGAGCCACTCCTCTTCGGAGGTACCAACTCGCTCTGCGGAGCGTTTGACTGAAGGCTGGCGAGCCTTCCGGCCGCGCATCAGCCGCGAGTGCCCACACGACCGA
>JAAELL010000201.1 GCA_024226735.1 bacterium
ATCAGCGCAATGAGCTTGCGCCTCCCGCCGCAGTGGTCGCAGTGCAGCACGTCGATCTCGAAGACGCGACGCATCAGCTCCGACCAGCGGTAACGGTGCGGCTCGGAACGGCGCGGCTCGGGTGCAGGTAGAGGCGCCACGGGGGAGGGAGCCGCGGCCGGTGCCCGCGGCACTGGATGCCAGATCGTCGGTGGTTCATCGTCGCTCTCGTCAGGAGCCGGGACGATCAAGTCTCTCCAGGAGGCGGCCGGCGCAAGCACTCCGTGATACGTGACCATGTGCTCCCGCGGGTGCGGCACGAGAGCCGCGAGGCGCTCGAGAAACGTCAGCGGCTCGAAGACGAAGTGCGTCGTACCGTCACGCCACGGACGGCGCAGCTCGTAGACGACCTTGCCCTCCGGCGACAGCGACAGGCGTTCGGTCGCGATCGGGGGTCGGGCCACGTAGCGGCAGAGGTGTTCGAGCCGCTCGCGGTCGCCTGCCTCCACCTGGACCTGGGCGTGCAACGAGAACCCGTCGATCGCCGCACACAGTGCGCCGGGCTCGAAGGAAGGTGCGTCACTCGGGGCATGGCCGAGGCGTTCGATGCGGCGACCGGCATCGGGGCCGAGGGCGACACGGCCCTGGATCGAGGCGGCAGAGAGGAAGGGCAGGAGGGAGTCGTCATCGTGCTCGCCCTCACCGCCTTCCTCACCAGGCGCGGGCCAGAGGCCCCGGCGGCGCAGCAAGCGGACGATGCGGTCGCGGAGGGTCTGGACGAGGTGCGCCACCTCCTCGTCCTCGAGGTCGCCCGCTGGATGGAACACGGGGCGGGCGAAGGGGCTATCGGCGGTGTAGACGCCGTCGAGCACGAGGGCGTGGAAGTGGACGTTCAAGTTGAGCGCGGAGCCGAAGCGTTGCACGACGTTCACGGCGCCCGTGCGTCCGGCGGCGACCCCGTCGCGCTCGGCCCGCGCACGGTAGCTCGCGAAGACCGCGCGCAGGAACGAGCGGCGGACGGCGCGGGTCAGGGCCGGATCCGAGGCGAGCAGGAAGCGCAGGCGCCAGGGCATGGAGAGCACCCACTGCCGCACCGGCACGTCGGGCAGGACGCGATCGACGAGGTGGGCGGCGGTCTCCGCCATGCGGCGGCCGCCGCAGGAGGGGCAGAACCCGCGGCCCTTGCAGGAGAAGGCGACGAGCGCGTCCTTCCCGCAGCTCCCGCAGCGCACGCGGGCGAAGCCGTGGGCCAGGATGCCGCAGCGCAGGTAGGCCGAGAGCTCGCGGCGCACGTAGTGCGGGAGCCCGGTGCGGGTCTCGTCCGAGTCCCCCCGCGCCAGGAACGTGGCGAGGTGCTCGGACAGGACGCGGTGCAGGACGCCGCGCTCGGGCCGGCGGCGGCGGTAGGCGCGCTCCGGCGGGGCGCAGGCGGGCGGGGCCAGGGCCTCCACGGGAACAAGACCGCTCGCCACGGCGAAGGTGGCGGATCAACTGGGGTCCCGGCTGAACTGTTACCGACCGGAGCAGCCCTCGGGGGAGCCGTGCAGCTCTCTTGAATGCCCGCGCCGGGCGAGTTCAGATGGGGTCGCGGTGCCGCCAGCACCGCGACGCCCCGCACCGGGGCGAGAACCGGATCGAACGCCTCGGCGCGTTGAGCCCATCGTAGGTCGACGGCTCGCTGCGCGGAATGGTCCGCCAGATCGAGATCGCCATGACCAAGAAGCGCAGGAAGAAGCCGGTCAACCGCGCGGAGCGGATTCGGCCGCACATCGTTCAGAAGATCCTCGCGGACTTTCCCCAGGACGACCGGCTCGAACGGACGGATGTCATATGCCTGACCATCCACGCACTCGAGCGTGCGAGCGAGAGGCGCATCCTCCCGTACGGACCGATCCACGGACGGCACCTGACGAGGTGCGTGATTCTGGCCGTCGATGGCGTTGTTCGCGCGATGGGCCTACCGCGTAGCGCGCTCGTTAAGACCGCGTCCGGCATCACCTACCGAACACCGCAGGCCAGGCTCTGGCATCGCGCGATGCGTGCCTGGTGCCGCACGTTCACCGCATGGTGCAAGGAGATGGATGACATTGCAGGAGCGTTCTGCGAGCAGCGCGACCTCGACCCGCGTCAGGAGGCGCTCTTCGAGCACTGGTGGACCCAGCGCCAGGATCTGGGACTTCCGCGTCTCTGGGAGCAGTTCGGCCGAGCCGCACGGCGAGTGAACGGTGTTCTCGGGCTTCCCGATGATCCGGGAGATCGCAAGCAGCTCCTCCACCTGTTCCGCGCGCTCACCGAAGGTACGCCGGGCGGGATCTTCCGGGGAGACGACGACCGGCTCCGCATCGGACAGCGCCAGCTTCGGGATGCCGTCTCGAGCGAACTTGGAGTGTCCCGGTCCCGGAGGAAGATGCCCCGGAGCGTGGAGCTCGAGCACGACGTGCCCGACGACGACGCCGAGGACGTTCGCCAGGCGCTGGAGGCCGTGGAGGCCATTCGGGGACTCCGAGACGCCATCGCAGCTCGGAAACGGGAGGTCGAGCCCGACTCGGCGCGGTGGTACGTGCTCGACGACTTCGAGCCGCTCCTCACAGGGGACATGACGTTCCGGGAGCTCGAGGCGAAGGTCGGCAAGGCCAAGAGCGCCCTCCAGAGGGCATTCCAGGCCGAGCGCGAGGCGGTCCTGACCGCCGCAGGATTTCCAGAAAAGTAGGGGACAAGGGGACAGAGCCTGCCCATCCGGCGGGCGATGAAGAACAACAACAACCCCCACGAAAAGACCGTACGCCGCGCGGCGCTGCCGGAGGTGATGCACGCCGCTGACGTGGCTCTGGCTCTCGGCGTCTCGCCGGCTGCGTCCGAGACCCTGCTACAAGCGGGACGACTCGGACCCCACTTCGAGGTCGGAGGTCATCCCGCCGTCCTTCGCAAGGACTTCCTCGAGGCCCTGGAGCGCCGAGCCGCCTCGACCGGGGCACGCGACGTGCTTCCAGGACGCCGTTCAGGAAGAGACTTGCGGGAGGCCGGAGATGAGTAGCACGTCTTCCACCGACGGCCCGCGGCTCTACACGTCCAAGCAGGCAGCCAAGTACCTGGCGATCAGCCCGCGCCTCCTCTGGGAGCTGACGAACCGGAGCGAGATCCGCTCCGTGCGCTTCGGCTCGGGGCGCCGCCAGAGCGTGCGCTACGACGTGGGGGATCTCGACGCATGGATCGAGTCCCGCAAGGGTGGAGGTGCCAAGTGAGCGGTGCATCCCAACTGCGGTTTCCTCGCGTTCGCCGGTTGGGCGATCTTCAACCTCGAGCCGTCGAGTGGCTCTGGCCCGCACGCATCCCCATCGGGAAGGTGTCGATCATCGCGGGAGACCCAGGGCTCGGGAAAGGGCTGCTCACGATCGACATGGCCGCTCGCATCACGACCGGGCGTCCCTTCCCATGTGTTCCCGATCACGATGCACGGCCCGGTAGCGTCCTCGTCCTGAGCGCAGAAGACGACGTGGAGGACACCGTCCTACCGCGGCTCCTCGCCGCGGAAGGCGATCCGAAGCGAGTGTGCGAGCTGGGCTCCATCGAAGTGCTCGAGGGGAATCAGAAGGTCGGAGAGGAACCGTTCGTGCTCCACCAAGTCGAGCACCTCCAGTTCGCTCTCGATTTCATGGACGACCCGCGAATGATCGTCATCGACCCCGTGACCGCGTACCTGGGAAGAGTGGACTCGCACAAGAACGCCGACGTCCGCGCCGCGTTGATGCCCCTGCAACAGCTTGCCGAGGAATACCGGGTCGCTGTCGTCCTCGTGAGTCACCTGAACAAGGGCCAGGGCAAGAGCGCCTACAGGGTCTCAGGGAGCCTGGCGTTCCCCGCCGCGGCGAGAGCGGCCTACTTGGTCGTCAAGTGCGGCGACGATCCGCAGCGACGGCTGTTCCTTCCGAGCAAGAACAACCTCGGACCCGATCAGGGCGGACTCGCCTACCGGGTCGAGGGGACGCAGATCGAGGTCGAGGGGATCGCGCTCGACACCTGCCGCATGGTCTGGGAGCCCGAGCCCGTCTCGATGACCGCCGATCAGGCCCTCGCCGAGGAAGCGGCGACGGTCGGCGAGGGGCGGAACACCCAGGCCGAGGACTTCGTGCGCGCAACGCTCGAGGAGGGGGCCGTCCTGTCCAAGGAGCTGTTCGAGCGAGCGGCGGCGGACGGCTTCTCGAAGTCGGAGGTTCGCTCCGCACTGAGGACGGTCGGTGCGAAGGGCACGCCGCGTGAGTTCCAGGGTCCCTGGGAATACTCGCTGCGTCGTGAGACCCACGGCAAGACTGGAAAGTCTGATGACTCTGGAGTCACGGGTACGTAGGGCGTGTTGATGCGCGCAGAGTCTGGATAGTCGATTCCCCATCAAGCGGCCAAGAAGTCAGACTCGCCAGTGTTCTCAGATTCTCGGGGTCACCGGACGTGAACGGAGCAAGCCAATGGCGACGGTCTTCAAGAAGGGCTCGAAAGGCCCGTGGATCATCAAGTTCTTCGACCACCAGGGCCGACGCCGCGAGCGTTCGAGCCGAACGACGGACAGGCGCGCGGCTGAACGCATGGCGGCCAAGGTCGAGGCCGACGTGGCGCTGCGCCGAGAGGGTGTCATCGACCCCAGACTCGACGCGCTCGCGGAGGCCGATCGCACGACGATCCAGACACACATCCGGGCGTACCTGATGCACCTCAAGGCGGCGGACAGGAGCGTCCGCACGCTCCAGGACGCGAACCAGCACTTACGTTGGATCCTCGAGCAGACGGAGGCCGCGCGGCTCTCCGACCTGAACCTGGACGCGGTCGTGAAGGCGCTCGACGGGCTGCGCGCCCGCGGTCGTTCCGCGAGGACCGTCAACCACCACGCTGCCCGCGTGAAGGCGTTCGTGCGGTGGTGCGAGCGGACTGGACGCATCGCGGGGCATCCCCTCCAGCACCTTCCCAAGCTACAGGAGTCGCGCGACCGACGCCGCGTGCGCCGGTCCTTCACCGATCAGGAGCTCGCCGATCTCTTTCGCGTCGCGGACGAGCGCGGGCGTGGCCTCTGGTACAGGCTCGCCTTCTGGGCCGGGCTCAGGCGGTCCGAGCTGATCCGGTTGACCTGGCGGGATATCGACCTGGGCGAGGCGTCGATCACGATCTCGATGGGCAAGGCCAAGCGCACGGACGTGATCCCGATCCATCCCGAGCTCGAAGCGGCGTTGCGGATCGCGGGTCCCGGTCATCCTTCGTCACAGGTCTTCGCGACGGCGGTCACGAACCGCACGCGCCAGAAGGACTTCGAGCGCGCGGGGCTTCCGGTCCTGGATGAAGAAGGACGGTCGCTCGACCTGCACGCGCTCCGCCCCAGCCTTCACACGCGACTCGCCCGCGAGGGCGTCCCGCCCCAGATCGCGCAGCGCATCATGCGGCACGCGGACTACCGGACGACGCTGGCGGCGTACACCTCGCTCGAGCTCACCGACGATGCCGCTGCGATCGCGCGGATCGCAGGTCCCACCACTGGTGCCACCACTCTGTGCACCGATCGGGACGATTCGGTGCGAGTCGATGCGAAGTAGCAACTGAATGCAACACCGGACGGCAATCGTCGTAAGTCGCGCTCCGGCAGGCTCCCTGCAACACCCCGCGACTGGCACGCCCGGCAGGACTCGAACCTGCGACCGTCGGATTAGAAGTCCGGTGCTCTATCCAGCTGAGCTACGGGCGCGAACGCCACGAGGATACCGGGCCGCCGGAGGAGGCTCTAGCCCGGGTCAAGATCCTGCTGCAGGCGACCCGTGCGCCTCGTCGCGGGGGCGCTTACTCCCAGCAGCCCGTGGTGAAACTCACGATGCACTGGGAGCCGGCAGGATTCGCCCTGGCAAGGCCTGCTGACGACGCGTAGCCGGTGGTTCCTCGGAGGAAGCGCAACGCCGCCAGGGCGGATCCTGTCGGTTTCCAGTGCACCGTGAGTTTCGCGGTTTCGCGACATGTAGGTACGGTACCGCGACAGTCCGGCCTAGGCCCTGAGTCAGGGATTCAGGAGCCGCGAACGATGAGTCGCTCCAGGGAGAATTCGAGCGCCTCGGCGCTGGCGAGCGACCAGTCGATCAGCTCGGCGGAGCTGAGCTTCTTCTCCGTGGGCAGCGCGTCGAAGCCTCCGCCCTCGACGTGCTCGAACGCGAGGAAGTCCCGCCCGTCCGCTTCGCCGGCCGAGCCGGGAGTCGCGCTCCAGGTACACCTCCCCCATGCCTCCGCGTGAAGGGCCCATCGGGCCGTCCCGTAGCTCGCCGTCTCCGGCCCGGACGAGGACGATCGCGCTGGGCGCGGCATTGGCGTGCGCGCCCGAAGACGGCGACAGCGATCATCAGGGCGAGCCCGGCCAGGACCCAGGCTCAGATCTCGGAACACGCTGGTCTACGGGGGCCGCTTACTTGCTCCCTGGATTGTGCGACATGCACGTACATCCGAGGCACGCCGAGGAGCGTGACCTCCGCGCCTACCTGAAAGCGGGCATCACCACTGTTCGCGAGAGACGCGCGTGCGCCGAGGGTCTTCTGCAGGCCGGCTACGACTGGATCAAGTTCTGCAGCTTCCTCCCGAACGAGGCCTTCTTCGGATTGGTGGAAGAGAGCCATCGGCTGGGAATCCGGACGGGCGGGCACATCCCCGTCGATCTAACGCTGCTCGAGGTGTTCGACGCGGGTGTTGACTCGATCGGGTCCTGCCGACCTCGATGGTCGCGAAGCCGTGGTCCGATCCCGAGCTGCGAGCGCAAGGTGGAGGGTACGTGTCATCGCGGTCCACCGCCGTAGGGATCGGCGGATCGCACGCGACGGATCGCGCGCCAGCTCGCGAGGCTGATCAGCGTGACCACGACTAGCTTGAATGCGATGACGGCGGGGACGGAAACACCCGAGGGATCTCCGTCGTCGAATTGATAGATCGAACCCCACACGCTGAGGCAGATGATGAACCAGGCTCCGCCGCAAACGAATAGCCACCACACCGGTGCTGCGGGACTCCGCCGCGCAAGCTGGGCTGCAACCACCATCGCGCTGACGAAGATGAGTCCGTCGTCGAGGGCCGCCGGGCTCAGCAGCTGGCCCCAGCGACGCCATGTCTCGATCGGAAGGACGATTGCGCTCAGCAGAAACGCTCCGATGATCTCGGCCCGATAAGGATTGTCCTTCATAACCATATCGTCTCACAATGGGCCCCCTCGCTAGACTGAACGCGGCCATTCCAAGATCACGGGGGGACTCCATCATCATGAAACGCAAGAAGACCTTCCGTGAGAAGCTTGCGGACGACAAGGACTTCCCTCGCGTCCAGCCGCTAGCTGGCGGCATGGCGAAACGCTTCGGAGAGGGCACTATCGTCCTTCCTTCTGCCCGTGAGGTCGATGCCCTGATGCGACGCGCCAAGAAGGGAAAGCTCATTACGATCAACCAGATTCGCGATCACCTTGCTGCTCGCCACGACGCCGACATGGCATGCCCGATCGTCACGGGGATTCACGCCAGGATCGCGGCTGGCGCTGCAGGTGAGGACGAAGCTGACGGCAAGAAGCGAATCACGCCCTACTGGCGCACACTCAAGAGCGGCGGCGAGCTGAACGAGAAGTATCCGGGTGGACTTGAGGGTCAGGCTCACAGACTCGTCGGCGAAGGGCATGACGTCGTTCAGCGTGGAAAGAAGCTCGTCATCGAAGACTACGAGCGAGCGCTCGTTCAGCTCGACTAGCAGCCCGTTGAAAAAGTCATTCGGCGCCATGACGACATCCTCCACGCCCGGTCGGCACCTGAAAGCCTCCCCGAATCCACGAATTCGCCTACGTTTCCAGGCGCCAACCGGACGCGGATGCTGTCGCCCTGGC
>JAAELL010000202.1 GCA_024226735.1 bacterium
CTAGATGCTATGGGCCCCGCTGGGAACGGGGCAGTGCGCAGCAGGCAAACTGTCCCGTTCCCAGCGGGGCCCATAGCATCTAGGAGAGGAGGTTAGGTCCCGATGTCGATGCCCACCTCCCCTCACCCACCCGTGTCCCCTACCCGGACGCCCGTGACCACGCGAGAGGTCAGCGCGACCCCCACCCCCCCGCAGAACCGCAGCCACGGTTCCCCGCGAGGTCGGCCCGACAGTTGCAGGACCCCTATCTCGGTCCCGTGCTCCGCGTACGGGGCGCGTCTCCCGAGTCCTCCGGTCGGAAGGAAAACTGAATGCGACGGTCCCTACTCCTCGTCGGCGTCCCGCTCCTAGCGGGCGCGCGGGCGATCGCATCTCCGCAACCCCCAACCACCCTGGCCCTGCGCACCCAGGATCCGGGCGAGGTGCCGGTGACGATCAAGGAGCTCGACGTCGTCGATGCGATCCGCGAGTTCAAGGCGTTCCAGGAACGGCTCGGCAGGTACCGGGACGAGATCGGCGCCGGCCGGGAGGTGGCGCGCGAGACGTCGCAGATCCTCGCCGAGCTGCGCGAGACCGCGACCGTCGACAACCAGTACAACGAAGGGCCGATCCTCGAGGCCGTCACCGGCTACGTCGACGGGGTGCTGGCGAAGCAAGTCGGGCTCGTCGACTTCCTCGAGTCGCAGCGGTACCGGATCAGTTATTACGCCAACAAGATGGCGTCGTCCGTGCGGCCAGAGGACCTCGCCGTCCTCTTCGGGACCGAGGCGCAGAACGACAACGCGATCCGCGTCAGCGTCGCCGAGCTCTCGGCGGCAGAACAGGCCGTGGCGAACTTCGTCGACGGGCTGCCACCCGGACAGATCGACCGCGCGACGTTCCGCCCCCACCGCTCGATGCCAGCCGACACGCGCAAGAAGCTCGACCGGCTCCTGTACACCTACCAGCAGCAGCGCGGCGCCCTCGAGCTCGCCAAGAAGCGGCTGCAGCTCGTGCGCGCGGCCAAGCGCCGCGGACAGCCCCAGGGAGCAGCGCTCGAGATCGACTCCGAGCTGCTCGTCGGTCAGATGTTCGGGACGCTCGACCGCATCCGACTCCAGATGAGCATGGACCTCTTGTTCCTCGAGCAGATGCTCGAGGGGTATTCGCGCAGCACGCGCACGCACGAGATCCTCTCCGCCTTCCAGAGCCTGGTCGAGATGCAGGGGGACCTCGAAGGGCCGAGCCCCGAGCTCTCCAGCGTCCTCGACTGGCTGCAGGACTCGAGCCTGCGGCGGCTGTCCCTGGGGGCGTCGACGATGGCCCGGCCGGGGGTCGAGATCCCGCGGTATTCCGAGCTCTTGCGCGAGGCCTACCAAGGTGCCCGAGGAGGTGAAGAATGATCCAGCGCCAACACAACCGATTCGACGGCATGCTCTCGCGACTTGGGCTTCCGGCCCTCGCGCTCTCCGCGCTGGCCGCGGGTGCCCACGCACTGCAGGACCCTGTCCCGGATCCGACGACGACTCCGGTCGCGCCAGCGGCCGAGCCCGTCGCGCGACCGGGTGCCGCGGACGCCGAGGGGCTGCGCACGCGCATCCGCGACATGCGCATGAACCTGCTCCTGGGTGGCGACAAGGTGCGGGAAGCTGAACACCAAGCGATCGGCTTCTACAACGACAAGGCAAGCATCGTCGAGAACCGACTCGACTCGATCGAGGTCGAGGCGTCCGAGAAGCGCGCCTCCTACGACGTGGCGTTGACGCGCGCACTCGAGGCCGACAACCTCGACCGCAAGCGCCAGGCGACCGGTGAGGCCTCGCAGCTGCGGGCCGAGCTGACGACGCTCGACCAGGAACGCGCCGCGCTCGAGAACAGGCGCGAAGGTCTGTCGAAGATGGTCGCGGCCGTCGAGGCGCGCGACCGGGACCGCGACCGCTTGGTCGCCCAGCTCGAGACGAACTCCGACTTCGAGCACGAGCTCGGCATGCCCCTGTTCTCGATCGGCCTCGCGCCCGTGGCCGAGCCCGTGCCCGCGTCTTCGCCGTTCGAGGACTCCGCCCTGATCGAGGACCTGCTGCAGCGCGACCCGCGCGCTGCCCGCGCGCTGCTCTTCGACTTGGATCCCGAGCAGTACTGGCTGCGCTTTCCGCTCCAGCCGCCGCAAGCGCTGCTGCGCGAGACGCTCGCGTTCCCGCTGCCCGACCTGCCGGGGAACCGCTAGAGGCATCGGTGGGAGCGCAATTCGCAACCTACTTCGAGCGCGGCGGGCCGGTGATGTACGCCGTCCTTGCGATCTGGGTCATCGTCTTCGCCGCCATGCTCGAAAGGGGCACCTACGCCATCGCCCGCGCGCTGCGGCGGCCGGGCGCGGCGATCGCCGCGCTCGTCGCCGAGGGACGCGTCGACGGGGCGCGCAGGCGGCTGACCGCCGAACGGGCCCGCGCGACGCACGGCCTGGCGCGCATCGATGCCGTCAGCCAGCTCGCGACCAGCGTCGGCCTTTTCGGGACGGTGCTCGGCCTCGCGCGCTCGTTCCTCGTGCGCGGCAGCGAGCTGTCGCTCGCCGCGCCCGAAGTGCTCGCGTCCGGACTCGCGACCGCGCTCTACACCACCATCGCGGGTCTCCTGGTCTTCCTGACCGGGCAGAGCTTCCTCATCGCCTACCGCGAGTGGGAGGGTCTCCTGCATCACGAGCTGGAGCAGCGCGTCGAGAGGAGCTCGGCGTGAGACTGCCCGAACGACTCGGAACGATCGCGGGTGGAGCCTTGACTCCCCTGCTCGACACGCTGTTCCTGTTGATCTTCGCGCTCTTGGCGTTGAGTGACGCGCGGCGCGAGGACGACCGACAGCCCGAGTCGAGCGAGGAGGTCCGAATCGAGCTGCCCACCGTCGAGCCCGGCGGCGAGGCCGCGATCGACGCGGGCGTGCGCATCACGCTCCGCCTCCAGGCGGACGGGACACTGCGGGTCGGCGATGGCGCCACTTCCATCGACTCGCGCGCGGGCCTCGACGCGGCGCTCGCGCGGGCGCTGGACGACACCGGCTCGGGCGCCACCTTACCCGAGGAGGTGACGATCGAGATCGAGGCCGACCGTGCCGCGCCCCACGGAGTAGCGGTGGACCTCTTGCAGCACCTGCGTCTCGCCGGGTTCCTGCGCGTCGAGCTCGTCGCGATCGGTGACGCCTCCCCCAGCCAGCCGTTCGGCGGAGGCCAGCGTTGACGACCCTCGTGCGCCAGACGCTCTTCCTCGCGGTCGCCGCCGCGCTCTCGTGGTGGTTCTTCCTCTACGAGCCCGTCGAGGTGAACCGCGCGCTGCCATCACTCGCCGCGGCCGCGCCGGTGTCCGTCGTGCCGCGTACGCGCACGCCCGAGCCGAAGCCGGAGAACACGCCGGCTCCCGCAGCGCCGACGCCCGCCCCCCAGCCCGCGCCCGAAGTCGAATCTCCGCCGCGGCCCGAGCCAATCGAGGCACCCGTCGAGGAGCCCGTCGAGGAACCGATCCAAGAACAGGAGCCGGAGGAGCCCGAGCCCGACCCGGAACCGGCCGCCGAGACTTCGCCGCCTCCCGCTCCCGAGCGCGGCTCCCCCGACGCCGGGGGCGAGGCTCCGGCCAAGGACCTCATGCAGAACAGTGACCTCGTCGAACAGGCTCGACGCGAGCTCTCGGGCGAGGAGCGCACGGGCTTTTCGACCGTCCTGGTCGCCACCCCCGAGGACCAGCTCGCGATCGCGCGCTACTTCGGGGAGGAGGTCCTGCTCGTCCCCAAGGCGGCGCTCGACCCCGACGCCGAGGGCGCGCGTTGGTTCCGCGTCGACCTGAGCGATGCCGCCGCACCCGTGCGCACCGAGACCGGCGCGCCGCCGCTCGACGGCTTTCGCCAGTACCGCGATCTCTTCGCGTACGAGTACGAGCGCCTCCCCCCGCCGCTGCGACGCCTACGCCGCAGCGTGCTGTCGCGCGCCGACGTGTTCGTCTTCGCGGCCCTGATTCCACCGGCCGAGTGGGCCGTCGTCGTCGGGCGTCGGCGCGCGGCGCTCGCGCTGTCCGGCCGCGAAGCAGCCGACGTCGAGCGCTACGTCCTCCGTTATGTCCACCGTCCCGATGCCGCTTTCGATCTCGAGGTCCGCGAGATCGTCTTCGCCGACGGGACGCGTTTCTTTCCCACCAAAGACCGAAAGGGTGGCTGACCGCCATGCGTGAACTTCCGATCCTGCTCCTCACTCTTCTCCTGAGCGCTTGCGCTTCGACCTCGACGCTGACCGGCGATGCCGTGCCCGCGGGCGTTCTGACCGCCCTCGACGACGGCCGCGCGGACGAAGCGACGACGATCCTTCGCAGCGCCTCGCCGGAGGACCGTGAACGCGCGTACCCGGCGCTGTTCACGGCGGCGCGCGATCGCTACGAGGGTGGCGCCTACGCGGATTCGCTCGACGTCCTGCGACTGCTCGTCACCGAGTATCCCGAGGCGGGGGCGGTGCGAGAAGCCTACGTCTACGGCCTGTTCCTCGAACGCGCCGGCCAGAAGAAGCCCGACCCTGACCTCGTCGAGGAGCTGGGGGAAGGCGTCGCGGAGCTCTCCGCGAGCTCGGTGCGGGTCCCGCACTGGGTCTCGCTGGTTGAGGCGCAGACCGCGATCGACCAGGGCAAGACCGCGGAGGCGGGCGTCGCCTTCCAGCGCTTCCGCTCCGCGTGGAACGGCCAACCCGCAGCGCTCCAGCCCTACGTCGACGACCTCGATCGCTACCTCGCGTCCCACTGACACGGAGACCAACATGAGCCCCACCCACCGACCTCGCCTCCCCATCTTGCTCCTGGCTGGCGTGCTCGCCGCGGGCTGCACGGCCACGCGTCGCTACGACCCTCCGGGCCAAGCCGCGTCGTACGACCGTTCCTTCGAGCGCCTCGCCGCCGAGATCGCCGAGGCGGCCGCCCTGCGCACGACGCTCTCGTCGATGCGCGTCGCGGTGCACGAGTTGACCGGCAAGGACAGGAAGGAGACGTACGGCCCCGTCGCACGCGCGCGCGCCGTCGAGCTCTCGTCCCTCGGCATCGCGCTCCAGCACGAGCTCGTCGCCGCGCTGAGCGAACACCTCTACGTGCTCGACCCCACCTCGTCCGACGAGGGCGACGACGCGCAGGCGACGCACACGGTCGAGGGCCACTTCGTGCGCCTCGACGGTGACCTGAGCGTCACCTTGCGCCTCGTCGACTCCGCCTCCTCGGTGATCGTCGCCTCCGCGCGCGGCCACGTGCCCCTCGATCCGCTGATCGAGCAAGGCGCCCTCGTGTGGGCGACCGACTCACCGACCACCCGTCTCGACACATCGCGGCCCGTCAGCCTGCGGCGCGTCGAGTCGACGCGCCCGAGCACGCCCGGCCCCGCCGGGCCGAGCCGCTCGCGCCGCATCGAGCCGCGCACGACGACGAGCCCCGCGCTGGACCTCGGCGAGCCGGGCGTCACGACCGCGCGTGCCACGCGAGTGCCTGCTCAGGTGCCTACTCAGGTGCCCGAGCCGGAATCCGCAACCGAACGCGTCGCCGCCGCGACACCGCCGGATCGCGACGCAACTCCCTCCCCCGCACCGACGGAGGCTGCGGCGGAGACCACGGCCGCGCGCACGGCCGCGGCGACCGCTCCGGGGCCCGCCTCGATCCGGCTGCGCCAGCTCGCGGGACGCGACAGGGATTAGGGCAACGACAGGCAGAAGTCGCGGCCCAAAGCGAATGCGCCGCCCGAAACGGGCGGCGCCGGGGCGCGCACTCCCGGCGCTGCGTTTGACGCCTCTCCCCGCACTGGCTGTAATGCCTCGGCGACATGCTTCGTCGCAAACCGCCGAGGACGAAGAGGAGCTCGATGCAGATCACGTTGCGCGTCAACGGAAGGGAGGACCGTCACGAGGTCGAGCCCCGCACGCTCCTCGTTCAGTTTCTGAGGGAGAGGCTCAGGCTGACCGGGACGCACGTCGGTTGCGAGACGTCCCTGTGTGGCGCCTGCACCGTGCTCGCGCGCGTGCTGACGCGCCGCGCCGCGCTCGATGCGATCGCGCGTGCGAAGGGCAGCCGATGAAGCTGGTCGGTACCGACGACGTCGTGGGCCCGCCCGAAACCGTCTTCGACCAGCTGCTCGACCCCGAGATCCTCGCCCGCTGCATCCCCGGCTGCCAGAGCATGACCGCGACGGGCCCCGGCACGTACCAAACCCAGGTGCGCGCCGGCGTCGGCCCGATCAAGGGCTCGTTCGCGGGTGAAGTCGCGCTCTCCGACATCGTTGAAGGCGAGAGCTACCGCATGTCGGTCAAGGGCAAGTCGACGGTCGGCTACGTCGAGGGCGGCGCCGCAATCCGGCTCGAGTCGACGGGCGAGGGGACGCGCGTGCACTACGACGGCGACGCGAAGATCTCCGGCAAGATCGCGGCGATCGGCTCGCGGCTGATCGACGCGGCGGCGAAGACGGTGGCGCGGCAGTTTTTCTCAGCGCTGGCGCGCGAGGTGTCAGAGCACCAGGCGCGGTGATCAAGAACGCGCCTCGGCGCGAATCAGCTGGGCAGCCCGGGCTAACACAACCCTACGACCAGATCGTCTTCAGGAAGTCCTGTACCTCGGGCACGCCGCCCTGGAACACGAGGTAGCCCTCGACCGGCTCCCCCGCCGTCATGTCGCTGTGCACCGGCGTCGTCATGAACTCGCGCACCTTCTCGGGCTCGTTCGGCCAACGCCCGAGCGCCCAGCCGAGCTTCACGTACGCGACCTCGGGCAGCATGTTCGCCAGCGGCACGACGCCGCGTTCGAGGATCTCGCGGCCCGTCTCGTAGACGTACATCTGCACGAAGCCCCACAGGGTCTGCAGGGTCATATAGACCTGCACGCCCTCGTCGCGCGCGCGCTCGAGGGCTTCGAACTGGATGCTGTTGACGTGCCCGAGCCCGGTGCCGGCGAGGATGATGCCCTTGTAGCCGTTGTCGATCAGAGCATGCAGGATGTCCGGCTGCATGTTCGGGTAGTAGTAGAGCAGCGTCGTCTTGTCCTCGAAGTACGGCTGCACGTCGGGTGTGCGCGTCGGGTCACGGCGCACGTAGTCATGCTTGATCGGATCGATCTTGCCCTTCTCGATCATCGCGAGCGGCACGTCGCCGAGCGTGCGGAAGGTGCTGCGGAACGAGCTGTGCATCTTGCGCACGCGCGTGCCGCGGTGCAGCAGGTTGTAGCGCTCCGAGGTCGGGCCGAACATGCAGACGAGCACCTCGGCAATGTCGCCGTGCGCGGCGACGGACGACGCGTTGATCAGGCTCTGCGCCGCATCCGACGACGGGCGGTCCGACGAGCGCTGGCTGCCGACCAGCACGATCGGAATCGGCGAATCGGCGACCATGTAGGTCAACGCCGCCGCGGTGTGGTGCATCGTGTCCGTGCCGTGCCCGATGACGATGCCCTGGTAGCCGTCCTCGATCGCCTGCCCGCAGCGCTCGGCGAGGATCTTCCAGTGCCCCGCGTCGATGTTCTCCGAGAAGACCCCGAAGAGCTTCTCGGTGACGAGGTTGCAGACGTCGGCGAGCTCGGGCACCGAGCCGTAGAGCTCGCCCGGGCTGAACGCCGGGATGACGGCGCCGGTGCGGTAATCGAGGCGCGAGGCGATCGTGCCGCCGGTGCCGAACAGGATCACGCGCGGCTTGTCCGGGTCGAACGGAAACTCCTCCTCCGGGACGCGGTAGTCAGCCGGCCGGTAGCCGACCTTCTCGATGCTCTCGATCGTGTCGTGGCGCAGGCCGACGTTGTAGCCACTGACGAGCTTGAGCGAGATGTGCGCCTCGTCCGCCGTCTCGGCGCGCGGGAGGATCAGCCCCTCGAACAGACCGCGCGTCGTATGGGCGCGGATGTCCGACCAGACCGGCGTGTCGAAGCGCCGCAGGATCGAGAGCGTCGGCTCGCGGTAGCCGGGAAAGTCGTCCGCGTCACTCATACCGGCTCCTCGCACTTCAAAGCGTCGTGCAGGCGTGCCCGCACCGAGGCGGGGTCGAGCCGCCCCAGAAAGACCGGCATCACGCGTCCCATCGCCCAATGCAACAGCGCCTCGTCCCCGTGGCGCGCCGCGGGTGCGTCACGTTCGAGCTCGCTCACGGCTCGCTCGAAGTCGGCCGCGTCGTGGTCGCTCGCCGCGAAGTCCGACACGATCGCGGCGGGTGTCGCGTCGGGCTCGCGCAGCAGCCGATCGAACGCTCGCTCGAAAGCCTCGGCGCGCACGCGCCCCTCGTCGACGGCGCGCGCGAGCGGCGCAAGGCGCTCCGCGGCGGGCAGCTCGCCCGTGCCCGACTCGCGCCACCAGTGCACGAGCCTCTTTTCGAGCGCGGCCGCCGTGCGCCGCGCGCAGGCCGGTGTGCTCGGCTCCATCGCGTCGAAGAGGAACGCCCAGCGCGCACCGCCCAGAACGCGCGCCGCGCGGGCCGACAACCCCATCCGCACGTAGCGGTCCTCGCGCTCCCACGGATGCTCCGCGAGCCGCACCTCGATCTCCTCGATCCACTCGTCCTGCACGGGGATCGCGGGCATGTCGGTGTCCGGATACATGCGCTCCGGCCCGGGCAAGATGCGCTCGAAGCCGGTCGTGCCGTCCGCGTGCGGCTGGCGCGTCTCCGACGGCACGCCGACCAGCGCGTCCGCACCACGGATCAAGATCTCGCACGCCGCGGTGTCGACGTCGGCCTCCGGCCCCCAAACGAGCACGATCGCGTCGCCGCCGTCGGCCCGCAGCGCCTTGCGCAGCTCGCTCCACGTCCCGCCGACGAGCTCGTGTTCGTCGCTGTTGATGAGGAAGGGCGTCGTCGTCAGACATGCGATCACGCGCACGCGCTCGGCGATCTCGTGCGCGAACGTGCGGCCGGTCTGCGTGCGGTGCGCGAGCAGTCCCGCAAAGCCGATCATGCGCACGGCCCAGACCGCGTCGCCGCGATCGATCGCCGCGCGTACGGGCCGGTAGCTCGCCGTACGTGCGATGCTCGCCGCGTCGAGAACGAGCGGCGACTCGAGCGCACTGTAGGCCGGGTCGAACGCGAGCGCGACCGGCTCGACCCCGCGCCGCAGGAGCTCCACGCGGATGCGTAGGAGATTCAGGTGACGGAAGGCCTCGTTGTGGACGAGCAGCGGCAGCCCGCGGTGGTGAGGAACGCCCTTGAGCTCGACCCGCCGGCTGCCCGCGATCGAGACGTTGACGTCCTGTCGCGCCGCGCCCGATCCACGGCGCACCTTGCCGCTCGCGCGCGCGACGTCCGCGATCAGCCGCCCCCCACGCGCGACGTCGAGGGGCGTCAAGAGGTCGGGTTCGGTGACGGTCTCGACCAAGGGGGTGCCGAGGCGGTCGGGACGAAACACGACGCGGTGGCCGAGGTCGGAGACCTCGCGGCACGAGTCCTCCTCGATCGAGAGCTGGCGAATCCGGATCTCGCGCTCCCCCAGCTCGCTGCCCTGAAACGGGAGAACTCCGCCGAGCCCGACGAGCGCCGTGCGCTGGAAACCCGTCGGAATCGAGCCGTCGAGGTACTGCTTGCGCATCACGTGCAGCTCGGACACGAGGTTCAGCCCAAAGAGCCTCGAGATCTCGAGCGCGATACGCACCGACTGGCTGTCGATCGGAAAGGGCGGCGTGTCGTCGATCTCGTACGTGCACACCGTCGTGCGGTCGATTTGGTACACGACGTCCTTGCGCGTCTTGAACTCCATCAGCGCGGTGCCGTCGTACTCCCCCATCTCCGAAAGGGTCGGGCGCATGTGCCGCAGGACCTCCATGTCGACGCGCGAGCTGCGCTGCCCGGCGCGGCAGCGGCAGAACAGCTTGCCCTCGGTCAAGAGCTGCTGGTGCACCTCGAGACCACACAGGAAGCCGAGCTCGGCGTAGTCCGCCGGGCGCATCGCATCGAGCTCGCGGTCCGGGAAATCGAGCGGAGGGTCGGTGCGCGGGTTCAGGTCGATCGGCGCGGGAGGCGACGCGGTGAGGATCGGCTTCTTCTTGCGGCTCATGTACGGCTCGGTGGGGAGGCCCGAGTCTACAGATTCGACACGCGAGAGGCCGATCAGGTTGTCTTCGGCTCCACCTGAAGGACGTCCAACTTGAGTCTCGCAACAAGACAATCCAGCTCGACGCTCGCCGGCGCCGAGCGGTGCGCTCGCCTCGTCGAAGCGGTTCGCGGCATCGTCACGGTGCCGGACACGGTCCTCGAACCGATCGTCGTCTCGCTCTTGGCCGGCGGCCACGTCCTGATCGAAGGCATCCCCGGCACCGGCAAGACCCTGCTCTCGCGCACGCTCGCACGCTGCCTCGACTGCACGTTCAGCCGCATCCAGTTCACCAACGACCTGATGCCGTCGGACGTCGTGGGTTCCTCGATCTGGCGCGCCAGCGAGGAGCGATTCGACTTCGTGCCCGGCCCGATCTTTGCCAACGTCGTGCTCGCCGACGAGGTCAACCGCACGAGCTCGCGCACGCTGTCGTGTCTCTTGGAGGCAATGGAGGAAGGCCGCGTCTCCGTCGACGGCGACCCGGTCTCCCTGGCGGATCCCTTTCTGATCCTGGCGACGCGCAACCCGGTCGAGTTCCATGGGACCTTCCCGATCCCCGAGGCCGCGCTCGATCGGTTCCTCACGCGCGTCGAGCTCGGCTATCCCGACGGCGAGAGCGAGCGTGCCCTGTACCAGGGGGACGCGCCGCAAACGCGGCTCGACAGCCTCGAGCCGGTCGTCTCGCGCGAGGAGCTGCTCGCCTGGATGGCGGGCGCACGCGCGGCCCTCGTCAGCGAGCCACTGACCCAGTACGCCTACCGTGTCGTCCAGGCAACGCGCGCACACGACGGCGTCACGCTCGGCGTCAGCCCGCGCGCCGCGATGTCATGGCTGCACGCCGCGAAGGCCCGAGCGTTCCTGCACGGACGCGAGTACGCCCTGCCGGACGACCTCAAGGCACTCGCGCGCCCCGTGCTCGGGCACCGCGTGTTCCTGGCCGGCGGCGGCGACGCGAGCGAGCTCGTCGACGAGATCGTCGCCGCGACCCCTGTCGACTTGTAGGTCGACTTGTAGAGAGCCAGTTTTGCGCCTCACACGGTTCGGCTTCAAGGGCGTCCTCTTCTACGCGACGCTGGTGACGGCGTTCTTCGCCTCGCCCTACTCGAACCTCTTCTTCCTCTTGCTCGGGTTCCTGACCCTGCAGTGGATGCTGTGCGTTCTGTGGACGCGGGCCAACATGCGCGGCGTGCGCGCCTCGATCCCGGACATCGAGCCGATGCCCGCGGGCGCCGGCGGCGTGGTGCATGCGCGAGTCGAGACAACCGGCACGCGCTTCCAGGTCCAGGTCGAGCTCCAGACCGACGCCGGCGCTCAGGCGGGCCAAGCGGAGGTCGTGCGTGGCGAGGCGAGCGTCGCCATCCGCATCCCCCCCCTGCCGCGCGGCCTGCACTCGCTCGCGAGCGCGCGCGTCACGTCCTCCTACCCGCTCGGCCTCCTGGCCGTGCATCGCCCGGTCAGTGCACCGCCCGAGCTCGTCGTGTACCCCACCCCCATCGAGCTCGCCTCCGCGCGCAGCAGCAGCGAGGCGCTGGCGGACGTGATCGGAGACAGCGCCACGGGCGCCGGCGACCTGCAGCCGTCGGGGCTGCGCGACCACCACGAGGGCGACGAGGTGCGCGCGATCCACTGGCGCGCGACGGCGCGTCGCGGCTCGCTCGTCGTCAAGGAGTTCGAGGGCGGCGGAGGCGATGGCCTCGAGCTCGTGCTCGACCGCCGCTGCGGGGCGGAGGAGCTCGAGGAGGCGCTCTCGATCGTCACCGCGATCGTCCAGCTCGCGCGTTCGAACAAGGAGGTTCTCGTACTGCACAGCCAAGATCTCTCGGCCACCTTCGGTGCGGGGCACCGCCCCTGGAACGAGGTGCTGCACTTCCTCGCCGGCGCGGACGCGCTCCCACAGACGGGTCCAGCTCCGCCGCCCGTCTCGCCCTCGGTCACCCGCCTGCCGCTCGCCGCCGCCCATGCACGCTAATGCCGTTCTCCGGGCGTGCATGCTCGGCCTCGTGCTCGTGAACCTGGTCTTCGTCCAGCTGACGCAGGTCGCTGGGATCGAGTGGCTCGCACCCCTGTACGTCGCGACCGTCGCCTCGCCGCTCTTGGCGCGCCTGCGCGACAATCTCGCGTACCGCAGCCTCTGGAACCTCGTCGTCGTCGCGCTGTTCCTGGGACTGCTCAGGCACGCGAGCAGCTACGACCTGCGCTACGTCCTGCAGGACGGGCTCGTGCTCGCGGCGCTGTGCCAGGTGCACCTGCTCAACAACCTGCGTTCGGAGCAGCGGCCGGACCTGCTTTTTTGGAACTCGTTCCTGATCGCGGTGGCGACGGGCTACCTCTCCCAGGACCTCGTCTTCCCGTTCGCGTTCCTCGTGTACGTGCCGCTGTACGTCGTGGGCCTGCAGCTGCTCTGCGTGACGCGTGCGTGCCCCGACGTCGCCCCCGGACCGACGCGGCGCATCGTGCGCGACGGGCTCGGGCGGTCCGCGGTCCTGCTCGTACTGACGCTCGCCGTGTTCCTGTTCTGGCCGCGCGACTTCCACCGCCGGAGCTTCCTCACCGGCGAGTTCAAGCTCTCCTCGACGCGCGAGACGCTCGAGGTGGCGTTCAGCGACAAGCTCGAGCTGCGCAAGGCCGGGAAGGTCACCGCGTCGAACCGGGTGGTGATGACCGTGACGCTCGAGAGCGGTTCGCGCGCGGACGTGCCGAGCCTCTGGCGCGGCGCCACGCTCGCCACGACCGACGGCAAGAGCTGGTCGCCCCTCTCCAAGGCGAGCCTCGCGCGCGACAGCACGACGGGCGACGAGCTCTGGGTGAGCAGCGGCGCCACGCTGCAGAGAGCGAGTGCGGGGGGCAAGGCTGGCCCGGTGCTCCAGGTCGTGCGGGTCGACCCCGAGGCGAACCGCATCTTCACCCCCCTCGAAGGGCTCCTCGTCCAGCTCCGCGACGGCGTCGCTTCCGACCAGGTCATCGCGCGCCTCGACGCGACGATCGAGCACGGCAAACCGAAGCTCGCCGGACCTCCGGTCGAGTACCAGCTGACCCTGCTCGACCGCGACCTCGAGCGTGGCGGAACGACGCCACAGCGCCAGTGGCGCGGCATCTCACGCTACGTCGCGCTCCCGGGCACGCGCCGCATCGACGCGGCGCGCGAGTTGGCGCGCAACCTGGGCGCCCTACAGCCCGAGGGCGCCGAACAGCACGAGCTCGTCTCGGCGTTCTCGGAGTACCTCGAGACGCGTTACACCTACCTGCCGCCCGGCGCCGACGGTGCAGCGGAGGACCTGACCGAGTTCCTGTCCGGCGAGTCCGGTGGGCACTGCGAGTTCTTCGCGTCCGCGCTCGCGACGATGCTGCGCAGCGAGGGCGTCGCCTGCCGCGTCGTGACCGGCTACCGCAGCAACGAGTGGGACGCGGCCAGCACGGTGCTCACGATCCGTCGCCGACACGCCCACGCCTGGGTCGAGGTCTTCGATCCACTCGGTGGCTGGTACGCCGTCGACCCCAATCCGGCGAGCGCCGCGGAGCTCGGTCCCGGACTGTGGAAGCGCGTCCGCACCAAGCTCGCAGGCGCCTGGACCGTCATCGCGAGCTTCGACGCGGACCGCCGCTCGGCCGTCCTCGCCTGGGCGCGCGAGCTCCCCGGCGAGCTGTGGCTCGAGGCACGCACGCGACCCGCGCGTACGGCGGGCATCGCGCTGCTGCTCGTGCTGCTCGTCCTCGGGACCCGCCGACTGGGCGGAGCGCGCACGCCCAAGGCCGTTGGCGCCTACGACCGCGCGCTGCGCCGCGCGGGCCTCGAGCGCGTCCGCGGCGAGACGCCGCGCGAGCTCCTCGACCGCGCCGCGGGGACGGGACTAACGCTCGAGCGACTCGATGCGCTGCGCATCGCGACGTGCGCCCACGAACAGACGCGCTACGCGGCCTAGTCGTGTGATGCAGACATTCGCAGTCGTATCCCGAGTTCGCGTGTGCGTGCCACAAGGCGCGGCGACGACGCAACTTCGCTGCCAATACGGTGATACTGGGATTGGTCGGAGGAGCCGCAACGCCGTGGCGCGTGCATGCGGGCCGGGATACGACTGCGAATGTCTGCATCACACCACTAGC
>JAAELL010000203.1 GCA_024226735.1 bacterium
GACCCCAACGTGCTGGCAGTCGCCACCGGCATCGAGGAACACAACGACTACGCCAAGAGCTTCATCGAAGCGACGAGGCGGATCAAGGAGACCTGCCCCGGAACCCACGTCTCGGGCGGGATCTCCAACCTCTCGTTCTCGTTCCGCGGCAAAAACACCGTACGCGAGGCGATGAACGCCGCGTTCCTGTACCACGCGATCCAGGCCGGCCTGGACATGGGGATCGTCAACGCCGGCCAGCTCGAAGTCTACGAGGAAATCCCTCAAGACCTGCTCGAGCGCATCGAAGACGTGCTGTTCAATCGCCGCGCCGACGCCACCGAGCGGCTGGTCGAGTTTGCCGAGAACGTCCGGAGCAAGGGCAGGAGCCGTCGCGACGACCTCGCCTGGCGCGAAGGCTCGGTCGAAGAGCGCCTGTCCCACGCCCTGGTCAAGGGCATCGTCGACTTCATCGAAGCCGACGTCGAGGAAGCCCGCGGCAAGTTCGAGCGGCCGCTGCACGTCATCGAAGGGCCGCTGATGGACGGCATGAACCACGTCGGCGACCTCTTCGGCTCGGGCAAGATGTTCCTGCCCCAGGTGGTCAAGAGCGCGCGGGTGATGAAGCGCGCGGTGGCCTACCTCGAGCCGTTCATGGAGGCCGAGGAAGCGGGCGGCGCCGCTGAGCGGCGCAAGGTGCTACTCGCCACGGTCAGGGGCGACGTCCACGACATCGGCAAGAACATCGTCGGCGTGGTGCTCGGCTGCAACGGCTATGAGATCGTCGATCTCGGCGTCATGGTGTCGGCGGAGAAGATCCTCGAGACCGCGATCGAAAAAGAGGTCGACGTCGTCGGCCTGTCGGGGCTGATCACGCCGTCGCTCGACGAGGTGGAGCACGTGGCGAAA
>JAAELL010000204.1 GCA_024226735.1 bacterium
CAACATGAAGTCAATCACCAGTTGTGGCGCGGCGTGGCCAGCGCGCCGACGTACCTCCCTGAGCCTGATCCTATTCGTGGCGATGGTCGTGGCCATCGGCGCACCGGGGAGCGCCGCCGAACCGGCGCCCTCGCCCGCTTCCCTGCAGGTGAGCATTGACCCGCGGGTCGAGTTGTTCGCGATCATCTACCGGCTCGCGGGATACCTGTACCATGGCGAGGACCACGCGGCCTCGCACTACGAGACGGAGGTGCAAAATCACTTCGGGCGCTACCGGGAGCATCCGGCCGTCGCGCTCGCGACCCGTCTCAAGGAGGATCGAAACGTAGACTACGGGGTCCAGTTGAGCCTCGCGGTGCACGTGGATGACGCCGCCAACCTGCAGCTGCGAGTGCCGCTCGATCCCTGGCCCGAGACGCTGCACGAGCGCTGGACTCCGGATCTCATTGACGAATTCCTCGCCCAAGCCCGCGACTTCGCCACGCAAAGCGACTTCGCCGGGTTTGTCGAGAAGCAGGGTCCCTTCTATGCCGAGACGGTCGCCCGCGCCGAGCGCGCGCTCGAGGCCGGGGTCCACGTCGACTGGTTCGACAGCTTCTTTGGCCCCCAGGCCGGTCGGGAGTTCCGCGTGTTC
>JAAELL010000205.1 GCA_024226735.1 bacterium
GGCGCCATGACGACATCCTCCACGCCCGGTCGGCACCTGAAAGCCTCCCCGAATCCACGAATTCGCCTACGTTTCCAGGCGCCAACCGGACGCGGATGCTGTCGCCCTGCATCCGAAGCACTTCTTCAACGGGCTGCTAGACGCCATGCTCCAGGCGCGTGACCAGCCGATGACCAGCGAATCCATCCTGACCGTTCCGCATCTGATGCAGCAGCGTCTGGATCTCGATCGGACCGGGCGGGCGTCGCTGCGCGGACTGGTGCCGGGGCGCTACGAGATCGCGGTGTACCCGGGCGATCTCGAGCTCGAGCCGCTGACGTTCCTGGTCACTGGCGAGCTGACCGAGATCGAGCTCCGCTACCGAGCGCGCTGACGTGGCTCGTGCCGCGATCGGCATTTTGCGAGGTCGCGGCAACGCCACGAGGGTCGGCGGCACTGATACCCTCGATGACGCAGATGAACGAGAACGCGACCCTCAGCGCCGACACTCTGCTGGCACACGTCGGCTGGATGCGCACCCTCGCCGGCCGCCTGATCGACGAGGGCCGCGCCGACGACGTCGTTCAAGAGAGCCTGCTCGCCGCGATGCAGAAGCCGCCGCGCCGGGCGACGAACGTCACGGCGTGGCTGGGCAGCGTTGTGACCAGCACCGCGCGCCAGCTCGGGCGCAGCGACACGCGCAGGGCGCGGCGCGAGCTCGCGGCCTCGCGCACCGAGAGCCTGCCGTCGACCGAGGAGCTCGTCGAACAGGCGGAGGTGCAGCGTGCGCTGGTCTCGGCCGTGCTCGCCCTCGACGAGCCGTACCGCTCGACCATCCTGCTGCGCTTCTGGCGCGACTGCCCGGCGCAAGAGATCGCCGCGCGCCAGGGCGTTCCCGGCGCGACGGTGCGCAGCCGCATCAAGCGCGGGCTCGAGCGCCTGCGCGAGACGCTCGACGGAGAGCGCGGCCGCGAGGCGTGGAGCACGGCGCTGGCGCCGCTGGTCAAGGGTAGCGCGGCGGGAATCTCGTTCGTCGCGATGGGCGTGGCGGGGAAGCTCGCACTCGCGGCCCTCGCCATCGTCGTCACCGTTGGCCTGGCGTGGAGGATGCACGCGCCGCAGGTGCCCCAACCCGTTCCGCCGAACCTTACATCGGGCGGTGTGTCGATGGAGGACGCGCCGGCGAGCATCGCGAAGCCTGGCACGGCGGAGCGCGCCGCGTTGGCGCCGAACGACACGGGTGTGCGCGCACCCGTTGCGCCGGCACGGGCGAGTGAGCGCGCGACGTACCGTGGACTCGTGCACGCGCCCGACGACACGCCCATCGCGGGTGCGACGATCACTCTTTATCCGCGCATCGGCGACTGGCGCGAGCAGACGCCGCTCGGCAGTGCACAGTCGGGCGTGGACGGAGCCTTCGTGATCGAGGCGCCGCCGATCGAAGCCACGGTCCTGCTGCACGCAGCCGCCGAGGGCTTCCAGGAGTTGTCACGTGACCCGATCCTGCCGGACGTGGAAGTCGACGTCGAGCTGGGCTGGACGACGGAGCTCTTCGGACGCGTCGTCGACGACGAGACGGACGAGCCGCTCGCCGATGTCGAGGTAGGCGTCTGGGGGCACAAGACGCGGACGGACGCGAACGGTGAGTATCGACTCGCCGGGGTCGTCGTCGGCCAGCGCACAGCGATCCTCGCGACCAAGCGCGGGTACGCTGCGTTCAACGTGCACACGCTCGTCGGCGAGCGCTTGCCGACCGAGCACACGATTCGTCTCGTGCGCGGCACGCCCGTGCGCATCGAAGTGTTCGACCGGGCGACGGAGGCCCCGATCGTCGGTGCGACCGTGCGCCGCGTCGGCTGGGAGACCGATCTGGCGACGACCGACAACGAGGGTGCTTTCGAAGCGGTGGTGGTCGCTGGCAAGGAGCTCTCGTTCGAGATCCTGGCGGAAGGGTACGCGGAGTTCACGTGGTACATGGAGGTGAGCGACGTCGCCGTGCTGAGCGCGCCGCGGATCCCGATGATCGGCTACGCCTGGATCGAGGGCACGGCCTCGGACCACGCGGGCACCCCCGTCGCCGGTGCCCGTTTCCACGCCTCGCGCGAGGGCGAGACGGCGCGCTGGCGGCTGCCGGCCGCTGAGACCCAGCGCTGCCAGATCTTCGGCTACGCCACGTACGAGGTGCCGTACGCCCTGAACGAGAAATCGGACGCGGGCGGCAGCTATCGCCTCGCCGTGATCCCGGCGCCGGTGCCCCTCCAGCTCTACGGCGGGCACGACGACTACATCGCTCCGCGTCTCGACACGGTGACCCTCGCCCGGCCCGGCGAGCACGCCCGCGTCGACGTCACGCTGGCGAAGGGGGCTACCGTGCGCGGGAAGGTGCGGTACAACGGGAACGCTTGGTCCGGTGGCGACGTCTACTACGAGCTCCGCGACGGATACAAAGGGGGCTACGCGCCGGTCACCGCGTACGGGACGTACGAGGTCAAGAACGTCCCACCCGGGTCCGTGACGATCGCCATACGGAGTCGCTATGGCAGCGCGACGACTCTGCCCGAGCCGCAGGTGATGAGCGTGGTGGCGGGCAAGGTGCACGAGCACGACTTTGTGTGGACCGAGGAGCTCGCGACCATCACGGGGCGCATCGTCGACACGCGCGGCGAGCCCCTCGGCGGCCAGGGCGTCGGAGCGAGGCTGCAGTCGCAGACCGGTGAGTTTCGACGCTTCCACGACAAGACCCACGACGACGGAACCTTCCGGCTCGACGTTGCCGCGGGCCAGCTCTACACCCTCGACACCGGCAAGGGCCCGACGCGTACCACGCGCAGCGACGTGCCGGCGGGCGCCGAAGGCATCGAGCTCGTCGTCCGCGACGTCGGCAAGCTGCGGATGCAGCTCATCGACGCCGACACGCGAGAACCGATCGCATCGACCGAGGGCCACCTGTGGGGCATCGGGTGGCGACAGACAGGCAGCGAGGTCTTCCGGACCGTCCGCGAGAACGTCGACCTGTCAGGCAACGTCGCGATCGAGGTTCCCGTCGGGCGCATCGACGTCGCGTTCTACCTCAACGACGACGGCTACTTCCCCGCGCAGTTCGACAGTCTCCAGGTGACGCGCGAGGAGCGCCCGCGCGAGCTGATCGAGCTGCGCCGCGGCACCGAGCTCGAGCTCCGCGTCGTCGGCGAAGAGCTCCCGCAGACCGCCGGCCACCTGTTCTTCGTCCTGCACGAGTCCCAATTCGACGCGGTACGCGGTCCCTTCCCACGCCAGGGCGGCCCGTCGAACCATCGCATCAACGGCGTCAACATGTGGGTGCGTGAACCGGGCCTCTTGTACCAGAAGCCCGAGTTCGACCACACGATGCGCACGCTCCAGCGCGGGCTGAAGCCGGGGCGGTACGCGTTGAAGGTGTTCCCCGACGACTATGTGTTCGAGCCCGCGACGTTCGAGGTCGAGGGGACGCGGACGTCCGTGGAGCTGGAGTGGCGTAGGCGGTAGTCGGTGAGTCGTTCGGTGCCGGTGCTGGTTTGTCCGGTCGAGTTACCCAATCTGTGACGAACATTACGGTGACGGGCACAATGTGCGCTCACGGAATCTTGGTCACGACCGACGCCCGTTCGCCCGGACAATCGGACAATCAGCTGCTCATGACTCGAGATGGCGCGCGAAGCCGTCTCCGCTCGGCCGAGTGCGGCAGATAGGAGATCCGGACGAAGCGAGGCGTCGGAAACCGCGCTGTTCAAGACGCCAGCGAAACCCCAGAGGACTCCCCGTCCTCGTCGTCCGCCAACGCCGTCGCCAGATACTCATCGAGCGTGAACGAATCGACCTGAATCGCGTCACTCCGCGCAGCCTCGGCGCGGGCGACCCGCTCGGCATCCGTGCGCGTAATCACGCCCTCCTCGACGGCGCGCTCGATCAACAGCGCCGGCGCCAGGCGCGGCAACTGCTTGGCGCGGATCGCCTTCTTCAGCTTGCGCGCGACGGACTCCGCGTCGTGGCACGCGCGGAACGCGCGCTCGAGGCGGCCGAGCGCCTGCTCGGGATCCTCGGGCACGTACATGCCGGGCGTGAGACGGTCGCGCTGTTCACCGGGCACCTGCAGCATGCGGGCGACCTGGCTGCCGAGCTCGTCGGACGGGCCCGAGCCGAGCGAGTTGACGCGCGACCAGAGCGCGATCGGGCCGCGCAGCAGCGTGCCGATCAGGGGCACGTCGAGGTTCGTGAAGAGGCCGTCGAAGCCCTCCTGGATGCGCGCGAGCGCGTACTCCATCGACCAGCGCATCACCGCGACGTCTTCTTCACGCCGGCCCTCGGCCTCGAAGCGGCGCAGGACCGTGTTGCCGAGGTACATCCACGAGAAGATGTCGGAGAAGCGTCCCGTCAGGGTCTCTTTGCGCTTGAGGTCGCCGCCGAGCGACGCCATCGCGACGTCAGCGAGCAGTGCGAACGACGCCGAGCTCCACGCGAGCTTCTTGAAGTAGACCGCGTGCGGGCCGGTGACGGGCGAGTGCGCGAAGGTACCGCGCGTGAGGGAGAGCACGACCGAGCGCGCGCTGTTGCGCACGACGTGGCCGACGTGGCCCCAGAAGGCGGTGTCGAAGCCCTTGACGTCGTTCTCCTCGAGTGTCGTGATTTCGGTGTAGGCGTACGGGTGGCAGCGGATCGCGCCCTGCCCGAAGATCATCAGCGTGCGCGTCAGGATGTTCGCGCCCTCGACCGTCACGCTGATCGGCATCGCCTGGTAGGCGTGCGCCAACAGGTTGCGCGGTCCGCGCGAGATCGCCGCGCCGCCCTGGACGTCCATCGCGTCCTGCACGGCCTTGCGGGCGAGCTCGGTGAAGTTGTACTTGGCCATCGCCGTCACGACAGCGGGCTTGGCGCCGCCGTCGAGACCGCCACACGTGTAGCGACGCGCCGCCTCGAGGATGTACGCGTAGCCGCCGATGCGTGCGAGCGGCTCCTCGATGCCCTCGAACTTGCCGATCGAGAGGCCGAACTGCTTGCGCACCGCGGCGTACGCACCGGCGACGCGCGCCGACATCAAGGTCGTGGCCGTCGCCGAGGCGGGCAGCGAGATGCCGCGTCCGGCGGACAGGCACTCCATCAGCATCTTCCAGCCGGCGCCGGCGCCCTCGGGGCCGCCGATGATGCAGTCGACCGGGACGACGACGTCGTGCCCGAGCGTCGGGCAGTTGTAGAACGGCACGCCGAGCGGGTCGTGACGCTGGGAGAGGTCGATGCCGGCGGTCTCGGCCGGGATCAGCGCGCACGTGATGCCGATGTCGACACCCTTACCGAGCAGCTGGTTGGGGTCGCGCAGCTTGAACGCGAGACCGACCAGCGTCGCGACGGAAGCCAGTGTGATGTAGCGCTTGTTCCAGCCCAGGCGCATATACACCTCGCCGTCGTCGCCGCGGAAGACCTCGCCCTCGGCGGAGATCGCGCCCGCGTCGGAGCCGGCGCCGGGCTCGGTCAGCGCGAAGCACGGCATCTCGCGTCCGTCGGCGAGGCGCGGCAGGTAGTGCGCGCGCTGCTCCTTTGTGCCGTAGTGCACCAGGAGCTCGGCCGGGCCGAGGCTGTTGGGCACCATGACGGTGATCCCGAGCGGCCCAGAGCGCGAGGACAGCTTCGCGACGATCGCCGAGTTGGCCGACGGGCCGAAGCCGAGTCCGCCGTACTCCTCGGGGATGATGAGGCCGAAGAACTTTTCGCGCTTGAGGAAGTTCCACACCTCGGGCGCCAGGTCGCGGCGCTGGAACGTCTGCCAGTCGTCGGTCATGCGGCACACTTCCTCGACCGGCCCGTCGAGGAACGCTTGCTCCTCGGGGGTCAGCGCCGGGTAGCCCTCCGCGATCAGCCGCTCGAAGTCGGGCTTGCCCGAGAAGAGCTCGCCGTCGGCCCAAACCGTCCCGGCCTCGAGCGCCTCACGCTCGGTGCGCGAGATGACGGGCAGGAACTTGAGCGCCCTCATCAGGCCCATGACTGGCGACGTGAACAGGACGCGGCGGATCGGCCGCAGGTTGAAGGCCGCCAGGAACAGGGCGGCAGCGATTGTCAACCAGCCCGGAGCGCCCATCCCCATCAGTAGCAGGATCGTGGCGCCGCTCCAAATCAGGAGCGAAGCCTCGAGGTAGGCCAGCGCGAGACACGCGAAGCCCAGAGTGAGGAAGAGGAGCGGCAAGGGAATGGAAGCGAGGATGCCGTGCATGGGTGCCGGGGGTTCTGGTGCAGTCGTAGCCGGGTTCGACCGTATCGACAAGCCGGACCGCTCTGGTGCACATCCATGGACGATTCGGTGCCGCGAATCGAGCCTTGAAGGGCGCGTTGGTCCGGCCTGAGACGGCCGGGGAACGGGCGATCGACCCACGACGGGCGGAAGGGCCCCGTCCCCCTCAAAGCTACCCCCTTCAAGCGGCGTGCGGGCCCAGTGCGGGCCCAGTGCGGGCCCCGATGGATCAAACTCCGAACTTGCCGCCACGGCGTCAGCCGTGGCGCCAGAAACGACCGACACCGAAGGTGTCGTAGGAGGCTGGCCGAGGATCCGTAGGATTCTCGGACGGGCTCCTAGTTATCCTGTAGACGGGGGCGCCGGAGACGTAGTCTCCGTGCATCAAACAGGGACGCTCGCGACACTTCCTATGACCGCAAATCAGAACGACGACCGCGCCGACATCGTCATTGCCGCCGGACTGCGCTCCCCATGGGTGCGCGCCGGGGGTGCCTTCCGCCAAGAGGACGCCGCTCACCTCGGGGCACGCGTCACGCGTGAGCTCTTCGCGCGCACCGGGTTCGATCCCTCGGAGCTTTCCGAGGTCATCGTCGGCTGCGTGGGGCCGCCCCACGACCAGGCCAACGTCGGGCGCGTGATGGCCCTCCGCTCGGGCGTGCCGATCGGCATCCCGGCGCGCACCGTGGCCCGCAACTGCGCCAGCGGGATCGAGGCCGTCACCGCCGCCGCGACTTCGATCCGGGCGGGCTTCGGCGACACCTACCTTTGCGCGGGTGTCGAGGTGATGAGCCAGTACCCGTTGATCTTCTCGCGCAAGATGACCGGGCTCTTCGCGAAGCTGTCGCGGGCGCGCAGCGTCGGGGCCAAGCTCGGTGCTCTGTTCAGCTTTCGGCCCGGCTTTCTGGCGCCCCGCATCGCCCTGATGGAGGGGCTGCGGGATCCGGTCACCGACCTGTTGATGGGGCAGACGGCAGAGATCCTCGCGCGCGAGTTCGGCATCTCGCGCGAGGCGGCCGACGGCTACGCGAGCCGTAGCCACCACCGCGCGCGCGATGCCCGTGACGCGGGGCGCTTCGAGGCCGAGATCGTGCCGCACTTTCCCTTGGGCTCCGGCGCGAAGGGGGGCTCCGGCGCGAAGGGGAGCTCCGGCGCCAAGAAGGGCGCGGGTGCCGTGCGCCACGACGACACGATCCGCGACAACCAGAGTCCGGAGGCGCTGGCCAAAATGCGTCCGTACTTCGAGAAGCCGGACGGCATCGTGACGATCGGCAATGCGTGCGGGATCACCGACGGCGCGTGCTCGTTGCTCGTGACGACCTCGCAGCGAGCGCACGAGCTGGGTCTGCGCCCTCTCGCGCGCGTGCGCAGCTGGGCGTGGGCGGGGCTCGATCCCGCGCGCATGGGGCTCGGGCCGGTCCACGCGACCGCGCAGGCGCTCGACTTCGCTGGCTGCACGATGGCCGACATCGGCGCGATCGAGCTGAACGAAGCGTTCGCCGCGCAGGTGCTCGCGTGCAAGACGGCGTTCGAGAGCGATGCGTACGCGCGCAAGCACCTCGGTCGCGACGCGGCGGTCGGGGAGCTCGACCTGGAGAAGACTAACGTCAACGGAGGCGCGATCGCCCTCGGGCATCCGGTGGGAGCGACGGGCGCGCGCCTGCTCTTGACCGCTGCCCACGAGCTGGAGGCTGGCGACCACGAGCTGACGCTCGCGACGCTGTGCATCGGTGGTGGACAGGGCGGTGCGGTCGTGTTGGAAAGGATGGCTGCGTGACGAACTTCGAAGGATTCCCGTTTCCCGCGAACGCGCCCGAAGCAGGCGCCTGCATCCGCGTCGACTACCCCGAGCCCGGTCTCGCGGTCGTCGTCTTCGATCCGCCGCACCGCAGCTTCCCCGTGCTCGACGCGCCGCTGTTGCGTGACCTCGCGGCCGTCGTCAGTCAGCTCGAGCGCGAACCGGACCTGCGTGGCGTCATCTTCACGGGCCGCACGCCGCACCAATTCCTGGCCGGCGCGGACATCGAGGCGATCGGCTCTATCGACGAGAAGGAGACCGTCGAGCGCGTTGTCCTGTCGGTGCACCAGCTCTTCGCGCGCATCGAGCGGCTCGCACTGATGACGGTCGCTGCAGTCGGAGGCCCGGTGCCCGGCGGTGCTTACGAGCTCGCGCTCGCCTGCGACCGCATCGTGACGACCGACGATCCCAAGACGCGCATCGGCCTGCCCGAGACGCAGCTGGGCATCATTCCCGGCTGGGGCGGAAGCCACCGGCTGCCGAAGCGCATCGGCATCCCGAACGCGCTCGATGCGATCCTCACCGGACGCCTGTTCCTCGGCAAGGTCGCGCTGAAGCGCGGCATGGTCGATCGCGTGACCAAGCCCGAGTACTTGCTCCAGGTCGCGACCGACATCGCGCTCGGCCGCAAGCCGTGCAAGAGGTTCAAGCGCGGGTGGAAGCGCGTCGCCGTCGATCTCAACCCCGCTGCGCGTGTGATCATCGAGAAACAGGCCCTGCGCGGCGTCGAGGCGAAGGCCAAGGGCAAGTATCCCGCGCCCTACGCCGCGCTCGATCTCGTGATGGGGGCACCGCGCATCCCGATGTCGCTCGGCGCGAAGCGTGAGGCCAAGGTCGCGGCCGAGCTCGCGACGGGCTCGGTCTGCAAGAACCTCATCTCGATCTTCTTCGCCTCGGAGGCGGCCAAGCACCTCGGCAAGGGTGAGGGGGCCGCAGTGCCCGCGCGCATCGACCACGCGACCGTCGTCGGCGCCGGTGTGATGGGGGGCGCGATCGCGAGCGTGTTCGCCGAGCGTGGCGTCGCGGTGCGGCTGTCGGATCTCTCGGAGGAGTCGCTCGCGAGGACCTTGGCCGAGCACGAGCGTGAGCTCGTGCGCAAGAAGAAGCGCCGCCGGCTGCAGCAGCACGACGTCGACGCGGCGATCGATCGCCTCGACCCCGTCGAGTCGCTGGCGGGCATGCGGCGTTCGCGGCTCGCGATCGAAGCGGTCGCCGAGGTGCTCGAGGTCAAGCAGAAGGTGTTCCGCGAGCTCGCCGAGCAGATCGCCGACGACGCGATTCTGGCGACGAACACTTCGTCGCTGTCGGTCGACGCGATCGCGGACGGCGTGCCGCACCCCGAGCGAGTCGTCGGAATGCACTTCTTCAACCCGGTGCGCAAGATGCCGCTCGTCGAGGTCGTGCGCGGCGCGCGCACCAGTGAGCGTGCCGTGACGGCGATCAGCGCACTCGCGCTGCGACTCGGCAAGACCCCCGTGATCGTGAAAGACGTCCCGGGCTTCCTCGTCAACCGCATCCTCGGTCCATACCTCGACGAAGCGGTGCGGCTGTTCGTCGAAGGCGCGGATCCGGTCAAGCTCGATGCTCTGTGCGAGGATTTTGGCATGCCGATGGGGCCGTTCGCGCTCCTGGACGAGGTCGGCTTCGACATCGCCGCCCACGCCGCCGAGTCACTGCACAAGGGCTACGGCGACCGGATGATCCCGAGCGACGGACTCGAGGGGCTGATGGGCACCGACCGGCTCGGCAAGAAGACCGGCAAGGGGTTCTACGTCCACATCGCTGGCCGGCGGAAGAAGCCGGAGTTCAACACCGACGTGCTGCGTTTCCAGAAGAGCCACGAGGCGGCCGCGCTGTGTGACGAGCTCGTCCTCGATCGTTTGATCCTGTCGATGGTCAACGAGGGGGCGCGCTGCCTCGAAGAGGGCGTCGTCGGAACCGCGACCGAGCTCGACCTCGCGTCGGTGTTCGGCACGGGCTTCGCACCCTTCCGCGGCGGGCTCCTCAAGTACGCCGACGCGCGCAGTGCCCATTCGATCGTCGAAGCTCTGCAGGCGATCCTCGCGGACGAGCGGATGCAAGAGCGCCCCGGTGCGACCCAGAAGTTCACACCGGCTCCCCTGCTCGCCCGCCTCGCCGAGACCGGTGGATGCTTCCACGTAGCCGCGCCGCGCGGCCTCCCACGCGAATCCGTCGCGTAGTTCCCCATGGTCGACGTTGAGTTCGCACGTGACATCGAGACGCGCCCCAACCTGATTCGGACGCCTCACCACGGCATCATCAACAGCGAAGGCGGTCACTGGATCGTCGGAGGCTGTGACAACGAGTCGAAGGCGCTCGGGCTCGGCCGCCGCGTGAATCCCCGAGTGAAGGACCCGTTCGGCGCCGACGCCCAGCTGTTCCAGATCAACGAGAGCGCAACCCTGCACCCGTGCGTGCGGATGGACTACGAGTTCGACGGCGTCGGCTACGTCGGCCACATCGAGCCGCGCCTGACCTGGTCCGCCCACTTCCGCCACTTCGCGGCGGACTTCGTCCGCCTCGTGATCTTCAACCGCTCGCGTCAGATCCCGCACACCGCGACGTTCCACTTCAAGCCCGGGGGCGACGTCGAGCTCCACGGGACGATCAACGCGGACGGACTGACGACGTATCAGCAGAACAAGGGCAATGGGTGGTATCGGTTGGGGATCGGACTGGTCGGGGGGGACGAGACGGGGGATCTGAAGAACGTCTTCATCTACCCGAGTGCTCCGCCGGATCCCTTCGCGGTCGGCAGGGGCACGTACGTCGCGGGGATCAAGCTGGAGCGGGGGCTCGGGATGACGGCGTACGAGCCGGTGGCGGAGAAGAGGTAGGAGCCTTCACGCCGGCGGCTCCCACAACTCGATCGGGTTCCCATCCGGATCGTGAATGCGCGCGAAGCGACCCGTCTCGGGAGAGTCCCACTCCGCTTTGGTCGTGATTTCGATTCCGGCCGCGCGCAACTTCGCAAGCAGCTCATCCAGGTCCGTGACGCGCAGGTTGAGCATCCACTGCTTGTCGTGCGCGAGGTAGTCGGTGTCCGCCTTGAAGGGCGCGAAGACCGTCGGCCCGGCGGACGGTTGCCAGAGGTACTCACCGGCGGCCATGTCGGCCCCGACACCGACGTGTTCGAGATACCAGGGAGCCTCACCCCACCACCTCGACGGCACCTTTCACCACATCGACCCGCACCACCTTCCCGTCCATCAACTCCCCGTCCACGACCAACCGCGCTCCCCGGTCCAACTCCAACACAAGCCCCTCCCGCCTCTCGATCCTGACCAGCCTCGAGCCCAGGTGCTGGCCGTCAAAAACCGAGCGCAGGACGCCCGCCAGCTCCAGTCGCCCCCCGCGTTCGATCGTCAACAGATCCAACAACCCATCGTCGAGCTCCGCATCGGGTGTCAGCTGCATCCCGCGCCCCGAGTGGCGCGTGATGCACGCGGCACCCAGCAACACATCCGCGCGCCGCACACCGTCGAGCTTGGCGTCCTCCCCTCCGAGGCGCCAACGCAGAAGCTCGAGGATGGCAGCCAGCGTGTAGCGCGTGCCACCGAACGGGCGCAGCCTCTCGGCGATCGCGTTGATGCGGGCGGATGCGCCCCAGGCGAGCAGGTTGATGGAGTAGACGATGCGGCCGTCGAGGTCGACGCGGGCGGCGTCGAGGTTGCGGAGGTCGCCGCGCGTGAGGCGTTTGGCGGCCTCCTCCGGGGTGGAGTAGCCGAGGTCGAGGGCGAGGGCGTTGCCCGAGCCGGCGGGGACGGCGCATAGCGGGCGACGGGCTCCGTCGGCGCGGGTCAGCATGCCGTTGACGATCTCGTGGATCGTTCCGTCGCCGCCGACCGCGCAGATCGTGTCGACGGCAGCGAGCGACGTCGTGGCGGCGATCTCCCGCGCGTGGCCGGGGTGTTCGGTCGTGCGGACGTCGGCCTCGAAGCCGGTCAGGTGGCTCAAGAAGCGGTCGGCGATCGACGCTCCCCGACGCCGGCCGGCGCGGGGGTTCACGACGACGACGAGTCGGCGCATCGTGGAGTGCGAGTGTCGGTCGGCCCTACTTCGAGGACTGCTTCATCGTGCGCCATTGGTTCGGGCTCTCGCCGACTTCGCGCTTGAAGGCGCGGTAGAAGGTCGAGAGGTCCTCGAAGCCACACTCGAACGCGATCGAGAGGACGGTGCGTTCGGTCTGCTCGAGGAGTCGCTGCGCGTGCTCGACGCGCAGTCGTCGCACGTAGGCGAGCCAAGAGGTGCCCGTGACCTGGCGAAACAGCTGCGTGAAGCGACGCCGGCTGATCCCGAGTCCCATCGCGGCTTCATCCAGGTTGGTCGCTTCGAAGAAGTGATCGTCGAGCTCGTCGACGTACCCGCGCATGCGCGTCAGGCTGTCGCTGCGGTCGCCGTTGATCTTCGACGCGCCGCGCGCCAGGTTCTTCTGGCTCACACGCAGGAGGTCAGTCAATAAGCGTAGCGCGAGGCTGACGACGACAGCACCCGATTGGGGCTGTTCGAGCGTCTGCTCGAACAGCAGCCTACGGATCGAACCCTCGACCTTGGACGCGGCGAGAGGGTTGAGGCGCAACAAGCCCGACGGCAGCAGCGTGGGCTGAAACGCGGCGACCTCGCACACGCTCGGACGAACGCTCAAGACGTAGAGCGACATCGGTTTGCCTTCTTCGTCCTGCAGGCGGTGCCTCTGCCCGATCGGCACCACGATGAGGTCGCCGTGCTCACAAGGGGTCGAGTCCGCTTGGGTGTGGTAGGAGCCCGCTCCTTGGAGGACGAACACGACTTTCAGGAAGTCGTGCTGGGTCATTTCCATTCGCCAATCGTCGGCGTGGTGAGATTCGAATACGTCGACGCCCCACGCGGGGAACTTGTGTTCGAGGGGTTTGCGAGTCTTCTGCTTGGGGAGAGAGTCGGCAGGCATGGCGGACAGGGTACCAAAAGATCGGCCCGAGATGCCCGTTCTGCAAACGGTTTCCCACTGCGACGTGCGCGGTTCGCAGTTTGGACCACGGAGTCCGGATCCGTTTGGTCAGGCGCTGCGGCCCGGCAAGTTCTCGCGCTGCCTGCGCATCACGTACTGCGTGAGCACGAGCTGAAACCGCTTGTAGTCGAGGGAGCCCTGGTTGGCGAACTCGAGCCCGTACCGGACCCCGTTCTTAATGCAGAAGCGGTAGCGGATCTCGGCCGGATAGGTGAGTTGGTGGCCGAAGAAGCACGGATCGAAGTGGATCAGGATCTCGTCGACGCCGGAGAGCGCGTGCTCGGTGTCGACTTCGGTGACGGTGCTCAGGCCGGTGAGCGAGACGTCGAGGAGCTGGGCCTCGAAGCGGGCGCGGACCTCCGTGCCGTGGATGAGCCCGAGCGTGATCCCGGAGCGCTGCTCGCTGTCGGGCCGGACGCGGTAGGTCTTGCGCGTCTCGTGCAGCTCGTTGTCCTCGTACGGACCCTGCTCCTGCGCGATCCGTGCTCCGAGTCGGTACAGGCGGCGGCGTTCGGCGAGGGAGCCCGACAGGATCTTGAGCTCGTAGCGGTCGCTACCGGCGGAGTGCTGGCGCGTGAGCGCACGGGTCTCGAACGAGACGATCACGCCGTCCGCGTCGCGTAGTGTCAGCGCGGGCGTGAAGCCGACGGGCATGTCGAGCGCGGGCCCGCTGGGGATCGTGATTGCCGCGATCGGGTGGTGGGCCGCGAGCAGTTGCACGGGGACGACCAGGCCCGAAGGGAGGGCGATCGTGACGATCTGGCTGTTCGGAGACGCGACGTCCGAGCGCCGCGGCGTCTCGTTCTCGGACATTGGGGGGGGCCTTGGGGGGGGCTTGGGCAGCTGCGCCCGGACCTGGGGTCGCTGGAATGGTCGGAAAGGTGTGCAGCCGATCTTGAGCCCCAGCCTGACATGTCTGTCTCACATGTCTCGTTGCGCACACGCGGCCGCTTGCCGAAGATGGGGGCCCTCTCCTTTCTCGCACAGCATCTCCGGAACTTCCATGCGTCTACTCGCCGCCGGCGCCTTCACACTCGCTCTTCTCACCGTCCATACCGGCTCCACTCTGGCGCAGGCCGGCGGCAACGTCCTGATCTTCCTCGCCGACGACCTAGGCGTGGACCACGTCGGCGCATACGGCGAAGGGGCGAATCCGGCGCCGACACCGACGATCGACGCCCTGGCCACGAACGGGATTCTGTTCCGCAACGTGTGGGCCAACCCCACCTGCTCGCCGACCCGCTCCGACATCATGACGGGCCGCTACGGGTTCCGGACCGGAATCGGGGCACCGATCCTGCCGGCCGGTTGGGCGTTGCAGATGGACGAGGAGACGATCCCGGAGGTCCTCGATCGCTTCGAGCACTTGGACTACTCGCACGGCGCTTTCGGTAAGTGGCACCTCGGCAACGGCTCGGTCGGCGGGAACCTCGCGCCGAACGTCGCGGGCTGGTCGTTCTTCGCGGGAACCCTCGGCAACATCGGAGTCGACAACTCGTACTTCGACTACGAGTACACCGTCAATGGTCAGGTCGGACAGAGCACCACGTACGCGACGACGCAGACGATCGACGACGCGCTCGCGTGGATCCAGACCGTGCCGGACCCGTGGGTGTGCTACGTCGCCTTCAACGCGCCGCACACCCCCCTGCACGCTCCGCCGGCGCACCTCCACACCGTCGACCTGCCGGACGACGAGCCGCGCAACCAGCCGATTCCCTTCTACCATGCGATGGTCGAGGCGATGGACTCCGAGATGAATCGGATGATGACGACGCTCGGCAGTCGCATGGACAACACGACGGTCCTCTTCATGGGGGACAACGGCACGCACAACCAGGCTGTTCAGCCGCCGTTCGACCCGGACCGCGCCAAGTTCACGCCCTACGAAGGCGGAGTGAACGTGCCGCTGATCCTCTCTGGACCCGGCGTCGTCGATCCCGGGCGCGAGAGCGGAGCGCTCGTCAACGCGACAGACGTCTTCGCGACCACGCTCGAGCTCGCGGGGATCTTGATGCGCGACGCGTACCCGTTCCCGCAGCCGATCCGCCACGACACGGTCAGCCTCGTTCCGTACATGATCGAGCCGAATCAGGGCTGGCAGCGCGACTTTGCCTACGCCAACGTCTTTTTCCCGAACGACGCCTCGGGCTCCGGCATCGACTTCGACTGGCAGGTGATCCGCGACGACCGCTTCAAGCTCATCCGCCGCAAGCAGGTTGGTGGGCCGCCGGCGTGGCTGGAGATGTACGACCTGATGGTGGATCCTTTCGAGAACGACGACCTGCTCGACGAGCCGATGACGCCGTCTCAGCGGATGAGCTACATCACACTCTGGAACCGTCTGCTCGAGATCCGCGAGTTGTAGGTCTGTGGAACCTCTGGCTCTACAGGGTGCGGCGGCCGCCGAGGTAGGATCTCGGCATGCAGATCAGTCAGAAGCGGCCTGTCCGGGCGGGCCTGCGCGTCGGTGCCCTCCTCGGGGTTCTCGGGTTCGCGGCGTGCTCGGACGCCGTGGGGCCCGTCTTGCCGACCGATCCGGAGGGCCTCGAGGAGGAGGTCCGCGCGCTCGTCGACGAGCACCTGGAGCTCGTGCGCAAGAACCCGAGCGACGGCGCGGCGCACGGCGAGCTCGGTTTGGTCTACGAGGGCAACAAGCTGTGGGCGGAAGCGGCGGACTCCTACGCGCTCGCCGAGGAGCTCGATCCTGGCGACCCGCTTTGGACCTATCACCGGGCGATCGCGGTGCGCGAGGGCGGGCAGACCGCCGCGGCCCTCGCCCTGCTGCATGGCGCCGTGGCTCTGCAGCAGAACGCGGCGGCCCAGTTCCGGCTCGGCTCGTGGCTCCTCGAAGCGGGGAACCTGGATGGCGCCGAGGGCGCGTTCGACCGCGCGCGGCTGCTCGTGCCGCAACAGCCGGAGCCGCTCGTCGGCCTCGCTGAGGTGCACGTCGCGCGCGAGAACTTCGCGTCCGCCCGCGTCTTCCTCGAGCAGGCGATCGAGATGGACTACGACTACCGCCAGGCGCACTACCAGCTCGGCCTGGCGTACCGCGGTCTGGGCCGCATGGACGACGCGCAGCGCGAGCTGGCTCTGGGTCAGAACGTCGACCGCCGCGGGTTCGACAAGCGCTTCCTGCGCGACGCGTACGCCATACGGGCGGAGAAGCACTCCTACAGCTACGCGGACCGCATGGCGCACGCGACGTCGCTGATCCAGTCGGGCAACAACGCGACCGCGGTCGAGATTCTGGAGAAGCTGCGCGCCGACCAGCCCGACGACACGAACGTCTTGAACAACCTGGCGAGCGCGTACATCGAGATGGGCAGCTTCGATCGCGCCGTCGTGCACTTGAAGCACATCCTCGAGCTCGACTCGAGCGAGTTCGCCGCACACCTCAATCTCGGCTACGCCTACCTCGGCCGGAAGCAGCTCGACCTCGCGCTGTCCCACGCTGACCGCGCGGCGAGCCTGGCGCCGGAGGTCGGGCGGGTGCACCTCGTGCGCGCGCGCGTGCTCGTCGCGATGGGGGCCTTTCCCGAGGCGCGCGCCGCGCTCGAGACGAGCATCCGCTACGACTCACGCGAGCCGCGCTCGCTCGTGACGCTCGGCCAGATCTGCCTGCAGCTCGAGGATTTGGCGGCCGTCATCGAGCACATGACGAACGCGATCACGCTCGTCCCCGACAGTGCCGACGCCCACATCGCGCTGTTCGAAGCTTACGTGCGCGTCGGACGGATCGACCTCGCGGAGAAGACGCTGACCAAGCTCGCCGAGATCGCCCCGAACGAGCCACGGCTTCCCAATGCCCGGCGCTTCCTGGAGAGGAGCCGATGAAGGCTCGTATCGCGGCTCTCGGTCTCCTCGCGGGTGCGTGCGGAGGCGGAGGCGAAACAGACGACCCGTCGGGCTCGAACGGAGTGGAATCCGCCGGTACGCCCTGGTTCCGCGACGTCGCCGCCGAGAGCGGGGTCGACTTCGAGCACGTGCGAGCGCTCGACCAGCGCTACTGGTTCCCCGAGATCATCGGCAGCGGTCTCGCCTTCTTCGACTACGACGGCGATGGTGACGTGGACCTGTACGTCGTCCAGAGCGGCGAGCTCGCTCCCGCGGGCCGCGACTTGCCCGGCAACCGGCTGTTCGCGAACGACGGTGGACAGTTCACCGACGTCACCGGCACGGCCGGAGTGGGGGACACGGGCTACGGGATGGGCTGCGCGACCGGCGACTACGACGGGGACGGCGACGTCGATCTCTACGTGACGAACACGGGGCCGAACGTCCTGTACCGCAACGAAGGCGACGGGACGTTCACCGACGTCTCCGATGCGGCGGGCGTCGACCACGAGGGCTGGGGACTGTCGGCCGCGTTCGTCGACTACGACGCCGATGGCGACCTCGACCTGTTCTTCGTCAACTACGTCAACTGGAAGTCCGGCAACGAAGTCGGCTGCCGTTCGCAGTTCGGCGAGCTTGACTACTGCCACCCGAACAACTACGACGCTCCGGCCGCCGACACCCTGTACCGCAACGACGGCGACGGTACGTTCACCGACGTCAGCACCTCGAGCGGCGTCGCGGCGACGTTCGGCAACGGGATGGGGCTGGCCTGCGCCGATTTTGACGGGGACGGCGCGGTCGATCTGTTCGTCGCCAACGACGGGATGCCAAACCAGCTCTGGATGAACCGCGGAGGCGGCAAGTTCGAGGACCGTGCGCTGCTCGCCGGCTGTGCCGTGAACGTGCAGGGAGCGGCGGAGGCGAGCATGGGCGTGGCGCCGGTCGACGTCGACGAGGACGGCGACATCGACCTCTTCATGACCCACCTCGTCGGCGAGTCGAACACCTTCTACAAGAACCGTCGCGGCATCTTCTCCGATCAGACGACGGCGACCGGGCTCGGCGCTCCGAGCATGGCTTACACCGGGTTCGGGGTGGGCTTCGCCGACTTCGACCACGACGGCGTCCAGGACTTGTACATCGCCAACGGGCGCGTCGGGGACACCCGGCCGCACGCGCGCGAGGACGACATCTACGCTGAGTCGAACCTCCTGTTCCGTGGACTCGGCAGCGGCCGCTTCGAGGAGGTGCTGCCGCAGGGCGGCACGGCGCAGCCGTGGATCGGCAACAGCCGCGGCGTGGCCTTCGCCGACTACGACGCGGACGGCGACGTTGACCTCGCGGTCGTCGACAACGCCGGTCGGCTGCGGCTCTTGAGGAACGAGGCGCCCAAGAGCGGGCACTGGGCGGTGCTGAGCGTGCTGGACGCCGATGGAAAGACGGCGATCGGAGCCCAGGTGCGGATCGTGGCCGGAGGTGGCGAGCGCTGGCGCTCCGTCCGGACCGCCTACTCCTACTGCTCCGCGAGCGACCCGCGCGTGCACGTCGGGCTCGGAGCGAGCGAGCGCATCGAAACGGTCGAGGTGACCTGGACCGACGGCGCCCAGACGAGCTTCGGGCCGCTCGAAGCCGACCTCGTGCACGAATTGCGACGTAAGTAGGACCCCGTCCGATCCGCAGATGCGCACAAAAGAGTCGCGACCCCTCAGACCGGGAAGGTCTGGGGGGTCGCTCCGATAAGGCAGGCAAACTCCGCAGCTAGGAACTCCCACCCGACCCACCGCGGAACGCGAATCGGGGCTCTCTCACAGGTGTCCCAAGGGAGCCAACCTCGAAGCGGTCGCTCCCCCACCTCCTTCAACGCCACGGAGGCGCATTTGAGATCCGATTCCTCAAAAAGATCCCCCGGATAGGGAATTCCCTAGTCGATCGTGCCTCGGTTTGAAAACTGGGGAACTGGGGGGCTAGGCCGCCGGGGTGGAACAAATTGGGACACATCCGCAACTCTGCCGGTTGGATCGCAACCGTTTGTTGCCCCGATGGTTCCTCGACTGGCAACGGATGTCCGGACGAGAACAGGTCGCTTGCCGGTGGCGGGCTGCTCGTGGTCCGAGAACAATTGTCCACTTCTGGGAAAGAGATGACATGGATGCTCGCAGCTCCCGCAAGCGCTCGCAATCGTCGGCGCTTCCCCCGCCCGAGGGCGCCCCGAACCCGCCGCGCGACGACGCCGCGACGCTCGAGAACGGGTCCGCACACGAGATCCTGGACCGGCTCGTCGACGGGGATCCGCTCGGCGTTTGGGGCTCGTGCGAGGACCGGCTCCAGGCGCGCTGCCTGCTCCTCGACACGCGCCGGCTGGTCCAACAGGCGATGGCTCGCATCGCCTACGCGGCGACGAGCTACGCCCGCACGGACGCGCTGGAGGCCTGGCTGCTCGCGCGCGTCGATGAGGCGATCGAGGATCTGCTCGCGCGCGACCTCGACGAGGAGCGCCGCGGGATCCCGCCGGTCGAGCCGTGGGACGACCGCTACGCGTTCGTGGCCCAGGTGCTCGGGGTGCAGGTCGGCCTCGCGCGCCGGGTCTGCATCACCCTCAATGGGCTCGACGACGACGTGCGCCACGCGTTCTTCCACATCGTCGCGCGCGATCAATCCATCGGTCGCTACGTCGCCGACGGACACGGCCCGCCCGACCGGGTCCGTGAGCTGCTCGGTCTCGCGTTCCACCAGATCTCGCGCTCGGCCCCGAGCGAGCTGGAGGATGCGGACGTCCCCGTGGACGTCGACGGCTGCGCCGATTTTCTGGACGAGGGGCCCGACGACGCACCGTGAACCCTGATCGAGAATCCGAGATGAACTTTCGACGCTCCTGGCTCGACCCCGAGGTCGAGCAGCTCTTGCGCGAGGTCGCGGCCCAGCCGGGATCGATCCTGCTGCGGGTCGACTACTCGCCCTTTCGCCGCCAGGTCTTCCCGGGCGCCCGCGCCCGGCGGCGCGAGGTCTCAGTCGCGGGCGCCCACGATGCTCTGCACGACCTGAGGTTCGCATCGCGAACGAGCTGATGGGTGCGTGCATCGGGCGCGCTTGACGGAGAACAACAGGACCGGCCTGGCGTCGCGGGCGGTGATCGCGTTCTGATGGGGCGCACCGAGATGCTGCTCCAATCCCCGAGTCGACCCTGCCGCCCGCCGTTCTGGGCCAAGGGTGGACACGCCCAGACGGTCCTGGGTCACGTCCTTCCCGTTCGCGCACCGCGCATCTGCGCCGGCGAGGACGGGTGGGAGGCCCACGAAGTCGAGCTCGAAGACGGCGACCGGCTGCGCGTCCTGGGTGCCGAGGCGCCGGGCGCGAACACGGTCGTCTACTTCTTCCACGGATTGTCGGGCGACGCCAACGCCGACTACATGCGCCGCGGCGCGCGCGTCGCGCGGTCCCTCGGACACGCGGTCGTCGCGGCCAACCACCGCGGCTGCGGCGACGGGCGCGGCCTTGCGGTCGGACCCTACCACTCTGGCTGCAAGGACGATGTCGCCGCCGTTCTGGCCTTCGGGCGCGAGCGCTTTCCCGGACGGCGTCACGTCGCAGTCGGTTTCTCGCTGAGCGGGAACGCGTTGCTTCTCCTACTCGCCCGCGGGGGAGCGACGCTGCCCGACGCGGCCGTCGCCGTGCATCCGCCGATCGACCTCGCCGATTGCGCGCGAAGGATCGCGCTCGGCGCCAACCGGCTGTACGAGATGCGCTTCGTGCACCGTCTGCGGCGGGTGCTCGCTCAGCGCGTCGAGGACGGGCTGCTGCGCGCCGCGCCGCGCGTGCCGCGCTCGGCCTCGCTGAACGACTTCGACGAGCTCTACACGGCCCCGGCCGGGGGGTTCGCCGACGCCGACGACTACTACGCGAGCTGTTCCACCCACGAGCTCCTGCACACGGTCGACGTGCCGTCGGTCGTGATCATCGCGCGCGACGACCCGTTCGTCGACTGGCGCATGTTCGAGCGCGCGCGTCGATCGGCGCGCGTGCACCTGCACGTCGAGGACCACGGAGGCCACATGGGCTACGTGTCACGCGGTGGACGTTGGCTCGACGTCGCGCTCGAGCACTACCTCACTCAGGTGGGCGCGGCGTCGCCGGATCCGTCGGATCCGGCGTAGCGCTCGCCGGGACCGCGCTGGCGGCGACGTGCTCGTCGCGGCCGATCTCCTTCAGCGCGAGGATGACGAGCACCGTCCCGATCGCCGCGAAGAAGAAGCTGATCAACGCCGCGAGCGATGCGCCCAGGAGCGTGTGGCCGATCCCGAAGACGAGCCCGAAGATCATCATCAACCCGCCGACGAAGCCCGTCGCGACCGGCAGTGCCATGCGCTGCGTCTCCCCCGAGGGGGGGATGAACGAGAGGGTCTCCGCGCTGATGGTGCCCGCCGCGATGCCCTCCTCCAGGGCGCCGATGCCGCCGATCGCGTTCCAGCTGAAGACCGCGAGCACGACGGAGCCGACCATCGCCATCGTGAACTGGACGAGGTCGGTCGTGACGACCCCCCAGAAACCCGCGAGCGAGGAATAGGTGAGCGCCAGCGCGCACGCCGCGGAGACCGACCACACCTTGTCGACCTCGAACAAGACGTCCATGATCTTCGCCGCGGCGAGGATCACCCAGCACAGGATGATCGTGTTCGTGATCAGCGCCTGGTACGTCCCGAGGAAGCCTCGCAGCACCTTCGCACCGGTACCCCCGTAGCGCAGCTCGGCCAGCTCCGCGGTCGTCATCACCTCGCCGCGCCGCCAGTACCGCGAGAACAGGAAGACCGTGAGCAGGCCGCCGCCCGCGAGACACCACCACAGCCAGTTCTGCCAGATGCCCGCATCCCGCACCCAGCCGGTGATGACCAGCGGCGTGTCGGAGGCGAACGTCGTCGCCACCATCGAGGTTCCCGCCAGCCACCAGGGCAGTGTGCGCCCGGACAGGAAGAACTCGTCGACGTCGCGTCCGGCGCGTCGGGCGAAGACGATGCCGACGCCGAGCGCGAACACGGCGTAGCCGGCGATGACCAACCAGTCGAGGGTGGAGAATGTCATGAGCGGATGGGGTTCGGTGCCACGCGACGAGCGTAAGAGCAGGCGCAAGTCCTTGTTCAGTAATGATTTCAGTCGCTCGATCGTGCGGGAGGACGCAGTTTTGAAATCGGCATTCCGCGGTCTTGTCCAAGAGATTGCCTCCACGCGGAGTGCCCGGGCGAACCCCCGGGCAACTCAACAAGGGAGCAGAAAGGCCATGTCACAGTTGGACCAAACGAAACTCTTCTCGATCGGGGTCGTCGCAGAGGAGACGGGGATCCTCGACACCACGCCGCGCATCTGGGAGCGCCGCTACGGGGCATCGTCGCCTTCCTCGATGAGTGCGTCGGGCCGATGCCAACCGCGGTCGGGACGATGTGGGCCGAGGGTAAGCTGCAGGTACGACACGAACAGTTCCTGTCGGACATCGTCGAGACCATGTTGCGATCGAAGCGCAGCGAGCTCGAGGCGCGACCCCGGGCCGCTTCGCGGGGCATGATCGCAGTCGCTGCGACGAAGGGCGAACGCCACTCCCTCGGCTTGCAGGTGTTCGCCTGCGCGTGCGCCGCCAGCGGGGGCGGCTACCGGCTCCTCGGTGCCAAGGGCCCGTCCGAGAATAAGTGTCAGGTTTCGGCGAGCCATCGTCGTTCCTGGCAAGGCGCGCCGCCGACGCGTATTCGCTGGATACTCGGAGAAGGCGCAACGTAGCCAGGGGCGGCGAGGGCCGGCGAAACGTGACAC